>JANLYY010000164.1:0-27878 GCA_031365885.1 Polaromonas sp.
GGCGGCGCTGCATCCGCACCTGTGGCGCAGTGGCAAGCAGTTTCCACAGACGCCCGCCGCCATCCGGCAGATGATGGCTGACGGCGAGCTGCTGCTGGCGCTGACCTTCAATCCCAACGAAGCCGCCAATGAAATTGCGGCAAAGCGGCAGGCGGGTAGCGTTTACAGCTGGCAGATGAGCGCCGGCAGCATCGGTAACACGCACTTTCTGGCGATTCCGTTCAACTCGGCCGCTAAAGAAGCGGCGCAGGTGTTTGCCAACTTCCTGCTCTCGCCCGAAGCCCAGGCGCGCAAGGCCGACATCACCGTGTGGGGTGACCCGACCGTGCTGGCCGTGAACCGGCTCGATGCGGCTGATCGGCAGCGTTTTGGTGACCGCCCGCAGGCCGGGCAGGTCGAGCAGTCGGCGCCGGTCTTGCTCGAACCCCATGGCAGCTGGGTTGAGCCGCTGGAGCGCGAGTGGCTGCGGCTGTATGGGCGATAGCGTTTTTTCAACTCGAAAAAACTACGTAAGCTGGCCCGCCGTATTGCTGGCTGCAGTAATTGCGGTGCCATCTCTCGGTGTGGTGGGGTCAGCAGCCGGTGCCGCGCTGCACACCGATGCATGGAACGCCCTGTGGGTTGACCCGCAACTGCCGGCCGCGCTACTGATGACGCTCTGGACCGGTCTGGCTGCCACCGCGCTGGCGCTAGCGTTGGCGGCGCTGCTGTTATCGCTCAGCTTTCCTGGCCCCCGCTGGGAACGGGTGGTCAAAGCACTAGCGCCCATGCTGGCGGTGCCGCATGCGGCGTTTGCCATCGGACTGGCTTTTTTGATCGCTCCCAGCGGCTGGTTGTTGCGGGCGTTATCGCCGTGGGCGACTGGTTTTGACGCGCCGCCGGCCTGGCCCACCACGCAAGACCCGTGGGGCGGAGGCCTGATTGCGGTGCTGGTCGTCAAAGAGGTGCCGTTTCTTCTTTGGGCCGCCGCCACGCAATTGCGCCGCGCCGATACCGCTGCGCGCTGGTCGCGTGAACTTGACGTGGCGAACAGCATGGGCTATGCGCCGCACACGGCCTGGTGGCGCATCGTCTGGCCACAGCTCTGGCCGCGACTGGGCGGCCCGCTGCTGGCGGTACTGGCCTACAGCCTGACGGTTGTGGACATGGCGCTGGTGATTGGCCCCACCACGCCGCCGACACTGGCGGTGCTGGCCTGGCAATGGCTGCTCGACGCCGATGCAGCGATGAACGAGCAAGGCGCGGCGGCTGCCTGGCTGCTGGCTTGGGTGGTCGCCGCATTGGCAGGCGCGCTGTGGGCCGTACCCTCTTTTTTGCGCTGGCGCATCCGCTGGACCAGCGGACACCGAGGCGCCACGTCGCGTGTCTTCCATTCGGGTCCGGGGATGCTGACGACGCTGGCCGCATTGCCCGCCCTCTACCTCGCGGTGATGCTGGCCTTGGCGGTCGGCAGCGTGTCGGGCGTGTGGCCGTTTCCGCGCTTGCTGCCCGACAACTTCAGCTGGCAAGGCTGGCAATCGGTAATGGCAAGTGCGCAGACCGTCTGGACGACCTGCGTGCTGGCTCTCAGCAGCAGCGTGACGGCGCTGGCGTGGTCGGTGGCCTGGCTTGAATACGCGCCTGCGCGGCTCGATGCGCAGCTGCGCCGGCTGATCTACCTGCCGCTGCTGTTGCCGTCGGTGCTGTGGGTGGTCGGCCTGCATCGGCTGGCGCTGGCGTGGGGCATCGACGGGCAATGGTCGGGCCTGTGGCTGGCCCACAGCCTGGCGGCCACGCCCTATGTGTTGATTGCGCTGAGCCCGGCCTATTTGAACTTTGACACGCGTTACGCATCGATTGCCGCATCGCTGCAAAAAGGCCGCCCGCACTTTCTGGTGCGCATCAAGTGGCCGCTGCTCAAAGCTTCGCTGAGCGCTGCGCTGGCCGTGGGTTTTGCCGTCAGCGTGGCGCAATACCTTCCCACGCTGTTTGTCGGCGCCGGCCGCTTCGGCACTGTCACGACCGAGGCTGTGACGCTGGCCAGCGGGGCGCAGCGCTCCCTGACCGCAGCCTATGCCTGGCTGCAGTGGCTGCTGCCAGCGCTGATGTTTGGCGCTGCTGCATGGGTGGGCCGGCCCAGGAAATTTTCAAGAGCGCCAGCATGAGTTTGCAGCTTGACGTTACGCATCTGTCTCTGAACCAGACAGCCATCATCAGCGGCCTGCACATAGCCGTTCCGCCGGGCGTGGTTCACACGGTGATGGGCGCCAGCGGCTCGGGCAAGTCCAGCCTGCTGGCGGCGGTGTGCGGCACGCTGCCGCCCGTCTTCACTTTTGAAGGCACGGTGGTGCTGGACGGCGCGCGCATCGACACGCTTCTAACCCGGCAGCGCCGCGTCGGCATTTTGTTTCAGGACGATTTGCTGTTTGCCCACATGACGGTGCGCGAAAACCTGCTGTTCGCCATACCCGCCGGCCCCCGCGCCGCGCGTGAAGCGCAGGTGGCGCAGGCGCTCAATGATCTGGAAATGCCGGGCTTTGCCCAGGCCGACCCAGCCACGCTGTCGGGTGGCCAGCGCGCACGCGTGGCACTGATGCGCGCCCTGCTGGCGCAGCCGCATGCGCTGCTGCTCGACGAGCCGTTTTCCAAGTTTGATACCGCGCTGCGGCAACGCGTGCGCGAGTTCGTTTTCGCCACCGTGCATGCGAGGCAGATTCCGGTGTTGCTGGTGACGCACGACGAGGCGGATGTGGCAGACGCCAGCCATCTGACGCGACTTCAGCCGGAATAAAACGATGCTAGACCGCTTCGCCGCCGCTCTGATCAAACCCACCGTCGATGCTGTGGGAAAACCGCTGGCGCGGGCTGGCGTGACAGCCGACCAGTTAACGTTCGCCGGTTTTCTGATCGGTCTATGTGCTGCATATTTAATAGCGTCTGGCGCATATATTACGGGGGCTGCAGCCATTTTTATATCGAGAATCTGCGATGCGCTCGATGGCGCGGTGGCCAGGCAGCACACGCCCACCGACCGTGGCGGCTTTCTCGATATCGCGCTGGACTTTATTTTCTACGCCAGCATTCCGCTGGCCTTTGCGGTCGCGGACCCGGCCCGCAACGCGCTTGCTGCCGCCACGCTGCTGGCCGCGTTTGTAGGCACGGCATCAAGCTTTCTGGCATTTGCCGTCATCGCTGCGAAACGGGGAATGACCAGCACCGCCTACCCTGACAAGTCGTTTTATTTTCTGGGCGGGCTGGCGGAGGCGACCGAAACACTGGCCACTTTTGCCGCGATGTGCGTGTGGCCGCAGCATTTCGCGCTGCTGGCTTATGCGTTCTCGGTGGCCTGTGCGATCACTATCGCGACGCGGTTGTGGTGGGGCTGGCAGGCGTTAAAATAGACAACCAATATCACCCCGACACCAGAGTTTGCAGACGCAACCAGTCAGCCGGCTCATCGACATCCCACAGCGTCGGCATCTCCAGCCAATTGACGCTGGTCTGCGTCAAACGCTCTCGGGTTTGAGTCATCACCTGCGGCGTGCTCCAGTCGATGCGCTCAAAAATTTCTGGCACCAACCGGCGCATGCCGACGAGCACATAGCCCCCGTCCTCGGCCGGCACGACCACCACCGCGTGCTGCTGCAGCGCCCGCGCCGCCGCCTGCAGATGACCAGCCGCAAGCACCGCGCAGTCGGTGCCCATCAGCAACAGCGGCTGGTCGGGCCGGCTGGCAAAGTGATGCGCGCAGGCATGCTGCATACGCGCCCCCAGATCGCCGTTGCACTGGTTCTGCACCGCCACACCTTCGACACGGCGCAGCGCCCGGAAAAATCGTTGCTCCGCATCGGGCGCGCACCACAGCGTGACCGGCCCGGTGTCCGCTGCTGCCGCAAGGCGCAGCGTGTTCCGCGTGAAGCGGCGCTGCGCACGCGTGGCACCTCGAGCGCCCAGCGCCGGTATCAATCGCGTCTTGGCCCGCCCCGCCAGCGGCGCCCGCGCCAAAATCGCAATCGCAGCCGTCGCCAGTTTCGGGCGCGGCACATACCCGTACCATCGCGCCAGCGCATCTGCGTTGACACCAGAAAAATAAGCAGCGCGCAGCCACCACATCAGCGCTATCGTTCGCCACACACCGTGCTGTTCCCAGCGGCGGCCTGACGTGATGACCGGCGTTTGAATGCAGGCCGGCGCACTGTGTCTACGCAAGCGCGTCGAAAGCTCCACGTCTTCCATCAGCGGCAGATCGGCAAAACCGCCCTGCGATTCGAAAACCGAACGCCGCACAAAAATGGCCTGGTCGCCGGTGGCAATGCCGGTCAGGCGCGAGCGCAGGTTCATCAGCCGCGCCACCATGCGCAGCGCGGCAGGCGAGCCGTCAATCCGCACGTCGAAACGGCCCCAGTGGTGTCCCGCCCGCAGCGCGTGGGCGACGAGCAGGTCGGCGCCATCGGGCAGTTGCGTATCGGCGTGCAGGAAAAGCAGCGTCTCGGTTCTCGCGTCTCTGGCACCCGCATTCATCTGGCTGGCCCGACCGCGCGGCGCCAGAAGCAGCTGATCTGCAAGCGCCGATGCAATGGCCCAGGTGTCGTCGATGCTGCCGCCATCCACCACAACCAGCTCGGCTCCGCGCGCGCGCAGCGGCGCCAGCGCTTTTAGTCGCACAGCCAGGGTGCTACCTTCATTGAAAACGGGTATCACGATGCGCAGCGCCCTGCCGCTGGTTCGCGAATCACTCATGGACGCCACGCTTTTTCCAGCGCATCAAATTCTTCCAGCACCTGGCTGAAGACGCCCGCGCTGAGGTAGTGATTCACTCGCTCCCTTACATGCGTGACCAGCGCGGCATCGCTTCGTTCGGCGGCCCAGTCTTCGCCGTCGGCGGTCACTTTGGCTGGCAGACCAGCCAGTGCCCGCCATTTGACGCACCAGCTGATCGACCACAGCCACATCGCCCGTCGCAGCGGAACATGCCAGGCTTGCGCGCCCGTAGCGGCCGAACCCGCTGCGGCACCCCAGGCTGCGTAGAAATCAAGTAACTCGCCTACCGTGAGCGACGCGCGGGTGTCTACGTCCCATGTTGTCGACGTGTACAGCGTGGCGTGCGCTAAATCCAGTCCGGGGTAGCTGTAGCGGCACTTCTCCAGATCAACCAGCACCGCCTTGCCTTTCCGGTCAACAATGAAATTGCCCGGATGCGCGTCAAAGGCAATCAATCGGCGCTCTGGCCGCGCAGTAGCGCTGCACAGGCAGCGCAGTTGAGCCAGTTCGCGGCTCAAGGTCAAGGCGACCTCTTCGTCCAGTGAAACCGCAGGCATATACGCAGCTTGGTCAGTGATTTCGCTTGCCAATGCCGTCAAAGGATCAACCGCATTGAGCAATGGCGCCCTGGTCAATGCAGGCGGCAAGGCAAGCGCATGCAGAGAAGCCAGCGTACGAGCCATACTCGGCAGATCAGCCGGCAGCAACACACCGCGGCCGATAATTTCCTGTACCAGCAAGGCGCCCCGCGGCAGATCGGAGGACGGCTGCAGAACTCCCTCAAAGCGCGGCGTGAAGCCACTGATACAGGCACGTTCAAAGCAGGCGCGCTGATAAGCCAGATTCGCTGCAGCACCCAATCCAAGCTGGCTCTGCTTCGGAATACGGGCCAGCACGCTGGTGCCCACCAGCCGCACATGGTGGTGCGCCAGACCTCTGTCCGGCAGCAGCTCTAGTGCAACGTCACTCCAGCGATGATCGACGGCTTGAAGCGCTGCTCGAAGACGGTCAAACAGTTCAAAGTTTTTCAGCATGCGGCTTCGCGCTCCCTTGCCACGCAGTATGGACGATCTGCCCGCTGATCAGCTCTGGCTTCTTTTAACGGCATACTGCTACTGGCCCTTCGATCCCCCGTAAGAGCGCGGCGCCAGCGCAGACTAATCAACATCCTTAAAACGCTGCCATGAATACTAAAAAATGGGCCATCGCGCTGGCCTTCATCGCGCTACTAATCTGCTTTTTCGCTTTCGATCTCGGCCGTTATTTAAGTCTGGACTACCTCAAGCAGAGCCAGGCCAGGTTCGCTGAAACTTACGCTCGCCAGCCGCTGCTGGTGTCCGGGATTTACTTCGTCATCTATGTGGCGGCAACGGCATTGTCGTTTCCCGGCGCGACGATTTTGACGCTGGCTGGTGGTGCGATTTTCGGCCTGGGCTGGGGCTTGTTGATCGTCTCTTTCGCATCGTGCATAGGCGCCACGCTGGCTTTTCTGGCCGCGCGCTTTGTGCTGCGCGACAGCATTCAAAACCGCTTTTCCCAGCGTCTGGACGAGATCAACAAGGGCATTGAAAAAGAGGGCGCGTTTTATTTATTCACGCTGCGGCTGGTGCCGCTGGTTCCCTTTTTCGTGATCAACCTCGTCATGGGCCTGACGCGTATGAGGACATGGACGTTTTACTGGGTCAGCCAGATCGGCATGCTGGCCGGCACGGCGGTGTATGTGAACGCGGGCACGCAGCTTGGCAGGATCGAATCACTGAAGGGGATTTTGAGCCCCGGACTGATCGGCTCGTTCGTGCTGCTGGGCATTTTTCCGCTGATCGCGCGCAAGCTGATCGACGCTGTTAAAAAGCATCAGGTCTACGCGCGCTGGGCCAGCGTGAAGCCCAAAATATTTGACCGCAACCTGATCGTGATTGGTGCGGGTGCTGGCGGGCTGGTCGCAGCCTACATTGCGGCGGTCGTGAAAGCGAAAGTCACGTTGATTGAGTCGCACAAGATGGGCGGCGATTGCCTGAACTATGGCTGCGTGCCGAGCAAGGCCTTGATCAAAAGTGCGAAGCTGGCGCACCAGATCGCGCACGCCAGCCACTACGGACTGAACGATGCAAGGCCGATATTCAGCTTCAAGGCGGTGATGCAGCGCATTGAGGACATCATCCGCACCATCGCCCCGCATGACAGCGTGGAACGTTACACCGGGCTGGGCGTGGAAGTGCTCGAAGGCTACGCGAAGATCGTCAATCCGTGGACTGTCGAGATTGAGTTGAACAACGACGGCAAGCAGGTTCTGACGACACGCAGCATCGTGATTGCCGCTGGCGCGCGGCCCTTCATCCCGCCGCTGCCGGGCCTTAGCGACATCGGCTACGTGACCAGCGACACCCTGTGGGAAACGTTTGCGAAGCTAGATGAAATTCCAAAGCGCCTGGTCGTGCTAGGCGGCGGTCCGATTGGCTGCGAGCTGGCGCAGGCGTTCGCACGACTCGGCTCGCAGGTCACGCAGGTAGAGATGGCGCCGCGCCTCATGCTGCGTGAAGACCAGGAGGTGTCGGAGTTTGTGCGCCAGGCGCTGGAGGCCGACGGCGTGCAGGTGTTGACCGAACACAAGGCGCTGCGCTGTTTGAAAACGGGGGACGCTTCGGCGCCCGTCAAGACACTGGTGGTCGAACACCAGGGCACTGAGCGCAGCATCGAATTCGACGCACTGATCTGCGCCGTCGGCCGCGTGGCGCGGCTCGAAGGCTACGGCCTGGAAACGCTGGGCATACCGACGCACAAAACCATCAATACCAACGAGTATCTGCAAACGCTATACCCAAACATCTACGCAGCGGGCGACGTGGCCGGGCCCTACCAGTTCACGCATGTTGCGTCGCACCAGGCGTGGTACGCGGCGGTCAATGCGCTGTTCGGCGAGTGGAAGCTGTTCAAGGCCGACTACGCGGTGATTCCGTCGGCGACTTTTATCGACCCGGAAGTGGCGCGTGTCGGGTTGAATGAACTGGAAGCGAAAGAGAAAAAGATTGCAGTTGAGGTGACGCGCTACGGCATCGACGACCTCGACCGCGCGATTGCCGACAGCGAGGCGCGTGGTTTCATCAAGGTGCTGACGGTGCCGGGCAAGGACAAAATTCTGGGTGTGACCATCGTCGGTACCCATGCCGCTGATCTGCTGGCCGAATACGTATTGGCGATGAAGCACGGCCTGGGCCTGAACAAAATCATGGGCACGATTCACACCTACCCGACCCTGTCTGAGGCAAACAAATACGCAGCCGGCGAATGGAAGCGCGCACACCAGCCGCACGGGCTGCTGAAGTGGGTGGGGCGCTATCACGACTGGAAAAGGCAGTGAAAAAGCGTCTACGCACCGCAATGGCATAGGCAGGACGTTGCTACTTATTTGATAGCTACTAGCGCACGCAAATACTGGGCTAGAGGCACTTTTTCTTATTATTTAAGTCACTACTCAGGTCAACCACCTAAATCAGCTTCCAACTTGGACCCCGACGTGAGTAGTCACCTATTTCAACACCGCAGAGGAACCGTCATGTTCACCTTACGCATCCGCAGCGCGCTGATCTTGCTGGGGGCACTGGCAGCCTGGGGCACCGCATTGGCGCAAAAGCCGCTACTCACGCCGCTGGCAGGCGCTGAAGGCACATCGCCGCCGGTACCGTGGCGCACTGTCGGCCTGCCACGCAACAAGGCGCCGCTGGCGACTATGGACATCGTGAGCATCGACAGCGTACGCGCGCTTCGATTGCAGACCGACAAGTCGTACGGCACGCTGGTGCATGAACTGCCAGGCGAAGTTGCCGGCCCGGATGCCACACTGAAGTGGCGCTGGCGGCTGGATCAAGCCATTGCGAATGCAGACCTGCGCAAAAAGGAAGGCGACGACGCAGCACTGAAAGTGTGCGTGATGTTCGACTTGCCGCTGGAGCAGGTGCCCTTCGGTGAACGCACGCTGCTGCGGCTGGCGCGCAGCCTCTCAAACGAGCCGCTGCCGGCAGCCACCGTCTGCTACCTCTCAGACCGCACACTGGCCACCGGCACCACGCTTGCCAACATCTACAGCCGCCGGGTGCGCAGCATCATCATCGACGGGCAGGGCTCACCGCTGGCGCAGTGGCGTCCGCATGAGCGCCGCATCAGCGCTGACTTTCTGCGGCTCTTCGGCGACGAAAGCAAAGTCGTACCGCCAGTGCTGGCCGTCGTCGTCGGCGCCGACACTGACAACACGGGCGGCAGCAGCCTGGGCTACATCGCCGACCTGGTGTTCAGCCCTTGACTGCGGCAGCCACGCGCCCTGCCGTGCATATCGTGCTGGTCGGTGGTGGCCACAGCCATGTCGGTGTGCTGCGCAGTTTTGGCCTGCAGCCGCTTGCAAATGTGCAGCTGACGCTGATCAGCACCGACACGCAGGCGCCTTACTCGGGCATGCTGCCCGGCTATGTCGCGGGCCACTACAGCCATGCAGACGTGCATATCGATCTGCAGCGGCTAGCGGTATTTGCAGGCGCAGCGCTGTGCCACGATGAAGTGATCGGAATTGATCGGCAGGCGCAGAGGGTGCTGTGCCGCGACGGCGCGCCGATTCGCTACGATTTTCTATCGCTCAATTTGGGCGCCACACCCCAAGTCGCGCGCGTGCCCGGCGCGATGGAACACGGCATGCCGGTGAAACCCATAGCCCGCTTCAACCAGCGCTGGCTGGCGCTGCTGGAACGGGTGCGTCGGCATGCTGGCCAGACCACCATCGCCGTGGTTGGAGCTGGTGCAGGCGGGGTTGAATTGCTGCTGGCCATGCAATACCGGCTGCAGCATGAACTGTGCCTCCTGGGTCGCAAGCCCGATGCGCTTCGCTTTCACCTGGTCACTCAAAGCGCGGAAATTCTGCCGACACACAACACTGGCGTGCGGCGGCGCTTCCGCGCGGTGCTGGCCGAACGCGGCGTGCAGGTGCATGTCAATACCGATGTGTGCGAAGTGCAGGCAGGCCAGCTGATTGCGGCGAGCGGACTCATCATCGATGCCGATGAAATCATCTGGGTGACGCAGGCGGGCGGCGTGCCATGGCTAGCCGCCACCGGTCTGGCGCTGGACGATGGCGGCTTTGTCCAGGTCAATGCGCAGCTGCAGAGCGTGACCGACGCGCGTATTTTTGCCGCTGGCGATGTGGCATCGATGGTTGGCCATCCGCTGGAAAAAGCCGGTGTCTTCGCCGTTCGCCAGGCCAGGCCGCTGACAGCCAACCTGCGCGCGCGTGTGCTTGGTCAGCCGCTGGTCGTCTATCGGCCACAGCGCAAATGGCTGGCGCTGATCAGCACCGGCAACCGGTACGCCGTAGCTTCACGAGGCGCTATCGGCTTCGCGGGCAGCTGGGTCTGGCGGTGGAAAGACTGGATAGACCGGCGCTTCATGCAGCGCTTCAGTGACCTGCCTGGCATGCCGGACAAGTCCTGAACCACACGAAAACCCCGCCGAAACGCTATGATTTTGATAGCTGCTTACGCAGGTATTACGGGGGCTGCAGCCTTATTTTATGATTAAGTGGGCACAGAAATGGCTCTGCGCACCGCCCCCTCACAGCCCCGAAAAATCAGGCTTCCGCTTTTCCATGAAGGCCGTCATCGCCTCGCGCGCGGCGGGCTCTTTGAGCATGCGGCCAAATCCGATCAACTCTTCCTTGATGCGCTCAGTCACCACGGCGGCGTTGCTTTTTTTCATCAGGCGCTTGGTCTCTATCAATGAACTTAGCGGCTTGGCGGCAAGTTTCAAAGCCTGTTGACGGGCCAGTGCATTCGCCTCGGCAGGCGGCACGATGCGGTTGATCAAACCGACTTCCAGCGCTGTCTCCGCCGTGAAAGGCTCGCCCAGCAGCAGCGCCTCGGCAGCGCGTACGTGGCCCATCATCTGCGGCACCAGCACGCTGGAGGCGGCTTCGGGGCAGACTCCCAGATTGACAAACGGCATCGAAAACGCTGCGTTGTCGCCCGCATAGACCAGATCGCAATGCAGCAGCAGCGTGGTGCCTATGCCGACCGCCGGGCCGCAGACCGCGGCAACAACGGGCTTGGGAAAGCTGCTGATGCCGTAGAGAAAACGCAAGACCGGCGCATCGGGCGTGGAAGGTGGCGCATTCAAAAAATCGCCGATGTCGTTGCCGGCTGAAAAAATCGTCTCATGGCCCTGGATGACGACGGCGCGCACGGCGCTGTTGTCCTTCGCCGCCTCAAGCGCATCGGCCAGCACCGCATACATAGCGACGTTGATGGAGTTTTTCCGGGCCAGGCGGTTGATGGTGAGCGTCAAGACGCCTGCATCGGTGTGGCAGAGAATGTCTGCCACCGTCGTGGTGTCTGCGGATGGGTTCGTAGCTGGTGTCATGGTGATTTCCGTGTTTAAGAAGTCGAGTGTAGAAGGCATTGCCGTAGTGTGCCCAGGCGCGCCACAGACCGCTTTGCGGCAATTCGGCGACCGGCCCATTGCAAGCCATGTCATCACACCCGCTCGAAGATCCCAGCTGCGCCCTGTCCCATGCCGACGCACATGGTGACCATGCCGTACTTCAGCTGATGACGCTGCAGCGCATGAATCACCGTGGCCGCGCGAATCGCGCCGGTGGCACCGAGCGGATGGCCCAGCGCAATCGCGCCGCCCATCGGATTGACCTTCGCCGGGTTCATACCGAGCGTGTTGATAACGGCCAGCGACTGCGCGGCAAACGCTTCGTTCAATTCAAACCAGTCGATGTCTTCCTGCTTCAGGCCAGCGTAGCGCAACGCAGCAGGTATCGCCTCAATCGGCCCGATACCCATAATGTGCGGCGGCACGCCTTTGGCTGCGTAGCTGACGAAGCGTGCCAGCGGCTTCAGGTTAAATTCTTTCACCGCCTTTTCACTTGCCAGAATCAGCGCGCCAGCGCCGTCAGACGTTTGCGAGCTGTTGCCGGCGGTGACCGTACCCCGCGCGGCAAACACGGTTTTCAGTTTCGACAAACCTTCGACCGTGGTGTCGGGGCGCGCGCCTTCATCCAGGCTCACGGTGCGCGTTTTCACCATCACTTCGCCGGTTTCCAGATTCGCGCTGCGATCGGTCACTTCGACCGGTGTGGTTTCAGCCGCAAACTCACCGGCCTGCTGCGCCTTCAACGCCTTCATGTGCGACTCGTAAGCGAACTGGTCCTGCGCCTCGCGGGGCACCTTCCACTGCTGCGCCACTTTCTCGGCAGTCAGACCCATGCCGTAGGCGATGCCGACGTTTTCATCATTCGCAAACATGGCCGGCGACAGTGAAGGCGAATTCCCCGACATCGGCACCATGCTCATGCTTTCAACGCCGGCTGCAATCATCACTTCAGCCTCGCCGACGCGAATGCGGTCAGCGGCCATCTGCACCGCCGACAGGCCCGAAGCGCAAAAACGGTTCACGGTGATGCCGCCGACGCTGGTCGGCAAGCCAGCCAGCACGGCACCGATGCGCGCGATGTTCAGCCCTTGCGGGCCCTCGGGAATCGCGCAGCCGCAGATGATGTCTTCGATGGCTTTCGGGTCGAGTGAAGGCACCTGCGCCAGCGCCGCCTGCAAGGCTTTGACCAACAAGTCATCAGGCCGGGTGTTGCGAAAAAAACCGCGATGCGAGCGCCCGATGGGCGTGCGCGTGGCGGCGACGATGTAGGCTTCCTGGAGCTGTTTCATGGTTAGCTTTCTACTTGAATTGGTGAAGGTTATTTTTGAAGACTGTTCTACGAGAGGCGGCGGGGGGAGCCCCCATCCCAACCTTCCCCCAAAGGGTGAAGGGGCAATACAGGGGACGCAAGCGGCGAAATTTCTTGCTCCTTCCCCCTCTGGGGGAAGGCTGGGATGGGGGTCAGCGCGGCCAATAGCGTTAATCGGTTGTAGATCGCCTCGACCATCGATTGCAAATCAGAAAAGGGTAAGTTGGCCGGAAAACGCATCAACTCGAATCCTTGAGACTTGAAAAACGCCTCGCGTTTCGCGTCATAAGCCTGTTGATCAGCATGCTGTGATCCATCGATCTCAATAATTAGTCGTGGAGCCAGACAGGCAAAGTCAGCGACATAACTCCCTAATGGGTGCTGCCTGCGAAACTTCACGTCCAACTGTTCGCCCCTGAGTTTTTTCCAGAGCAAACGCTCGCCATCCGTCATCGCGCGCCGAAGTGTTCGGGCGAAAAGTCTCGCGTTGGTGCTAGCCTGGTTTTGCATGACGTAGAGCCCCCTTCCCAGCCTTCCCCCAGCGGGGGAAGGAGAAAGAGGAGCGGCTTCAGTTGCGCACTGGTTTTCCGGTACTCATCATCCCCATGATCCGCTCCTGCGTCTTCGGGTTCTCCAGCAGCGAGCAGAACGCCTTGCGCTCTAGCGTCATCAAATATTCTTCTGTCACCAACGTCCCGGCATCGACCTCACCGCCACAGATCACATTTGCGATCAGGCTGGCGATGCGGAAGTCGTGCGCGCTGATGAAGCCGCCGTCACGCATGTTGACCAGCTGGCCCTTGATGGTGGCCAGCCCGTTGCGGCCGACCACCGGGAACGGCCGACGATGCGGCGCGCGGTAGCCGGAATTGAACAGTGCCCGCGCTTCATTCAATGCAATGAACAGCAGCTCGTCCTTGTTCGGCACGATCACGTCGCTATCGAGCAGGTAGCCGAGCTTGCGGCTTTCAAGCGCGCTGGTGCCCACCGTCGCCATCGCCGCAGCCGTGAAGCCTTCGGACAGGAAAGGCAGGATGTCCTTGTTGGTCGATTTCGACGCGTTCTCGGCCGCGCGGCGAGCGATGTAAGCCAGACCGCCGGCACCCGGCACCAGGCCCACGCCGACTTCAACCAGGCCGATATAGCTTTCCATCGCCGCAACCCGTTTGGCAGAATACACCGCCATTTCGCAGCCACCGCCAAGCGCGATTCCACGAATCGCCGACACCACCGGCACGGCCGAATACCTGAGCTTGAGCATCACCTGCTGCAACTCGGCTTCGATGCCTTCGATCATGTTCACGCCGCCCGCCATGAAGGCTGGCAGCATGCCCTGCAGATCGGCACCGGCAGAAAACATTTCATCGTTCGACCAGATGACTAAACCCTTGTAGCTTTTTTCGGCCAGGTCCACACCCATCGCCAGACCTTCGGCTACATCGGGGCTGATGGCATGCATCTTGGTTTTGATGCTGGCGATCAGCACGTCGGATTCATCACCGACCAACGTCCACAAACGAATCGCGTCGTCTTCATGCACTGTGATGCCAGCGGTTTCAAACGCGTTAGCCTTGGAGCCCAGCACGTTCTCGGGGAAGTGCTGGCGCGCGTACACCGGCAACTGGCAGCGGGGAATGAATTTTTTGGCCGATGCGCTCCAGGAGCCTTCGGGGCTGTGTACACCACCGGCTGCGACCACGGAGCCGTTGAACACCCAGTCCGGCAGCGGCGCCTTGCTGAGCGCCCGGCCCGCATCGATGTCTTCCTTGATCCAGTTGGCGACTTGCAGCCAGCCCGCCTGCTGCCACAACTCGAACGGACCCTGCTTGGCGCCAAAGCCCCAGCGCATGGCGAAGTCAATGTCGCGCGCGGTTTCGGCAATGCTTTCAAGATGCACGGCGGCGTAATGAAACTGGTCGCGCAAAATGGCCCACAGGAAACGCGCCTCGGCGCCTTCGGCTTCGCGCAGCAGTTTCAATCGTTCCCCGGCAGGCTTCTTCAGCATGCGCCCAACAACTTCATTTGCTTTGGCGCCACCGGCGACGTATTCCATACTTTCAGGGTCGAGCCGCATGATGTCGCGGCCGACTTTTTTGTAGAAACCCGCGCCGGTTTTCTGACCCAGACTTTTCGATTCGAGCAGTTTCGCCAGCACTGGCGGCGTGCCATACAGGTCCGAGAACGGATCGGGTGTTTTGCCCTCGCCGAGGTTGTCCTGCAGCGTCTTTATGACGTGCGCCATCGTGTCCAGACCCACCACGTCGGCAGTGCGGAAGGTGCCCGAGCTGGCACGGCCCAGCTTCTTGCCGGTCAGGTCATCGACCACGTCGTAGGTCAGGCCAAACGCTTCGGTCTGCCGGATGATGGCCAGCATGCCGGCGATGCCGACGCGGTTGGCGATGAAGTTGGGCGTGTCATGCGCGCGAATCACGCCCTTGCCCAATGCGCTGGTGACAAACGCTTCGAGGTCGTCCAGCACTTTCGGCTCGGTCGTCGGCGTGTTGATCAGCTCAACCAGCGCCATGTAGCGCGGCGGGTTGAAAAAGTGAATGCCGCAAAAACGCGGCTTGATTGATTCCGGCAGCGCTTCACTCAGCTTCGTGATCGACAGGCCCGACGTGTTGCTGGCAACAATCGCGCCTTCGGCAATGAAAGGTGCAATCTTGTGATACAGATCCGTCTTCCAGTCCATGCGCTCGGCAATCGCCTCAATGATGAGGTCGCAATCCAAGAGCTGCTCCATGTGCTCTTCGTAGTTCGCCGCCTGAATCATCGACGCATCTTCAGCTACCCCAAGCGGCGCCGGCTTGAGCTTCTTCAGCCCCTCAATCGCTCGGGTGACGATGCCATTCTTTGGCCCTTCCTTGGCCGGCAAGTCAAACAGCACCACCGGCACCCTGAGGTTGACCAGATGCGCAGCAATCTGCGCACCCATCACACCAGCGCCGAGTACGGCAACTTTTTTCACTTGAAAACGGGACATATTTTTCGTTCCTTATCGATTGACAATTTGATGTGGTGCGCTGTCTGCGTATTTGCATCCAGGCCAGCGGCAGCGTGGAACCGGCTCCGCCGGGCCACAGGTGCCGCCCCTGCAAGGGGGGATGCGCTACACGCAGTGAGCGCAGGCGGGGTGTACTTTTAATAAGACTCGCGTCAATTGACGCGAGTCCAGGTCTGCGTCCGCCCAAAGGGCCCAATCGAACCTCTGACCTCAAGCTTTTTTCCACCGTCGACCGGCGTCATGCGCAGGCCGTAGTTGCGGCCGTTTTCGGGGTCGAGTATCTTGCCGCCTTCCCAGACCTCCTTGCCTTCCGCCTTTTTGGCGCCGCGAATAATTTCCAGCCCCAAAAGCGGCGCGCCCTTGCGCTCGTCGCTGCATTCATCGCACACATCACCGGGTTTGGCGTCTTTCAGCAATCTCTTTTCGATCTTGCCGTTCAGCGCGCCGCCGGACTCGACGATACGGATTTCCGCTTTCGCCTCGCCGGTCTTTTCATCCATGCTGCGCCACAAGCCAATTGGGCTCATCTGCGCTAGAACCGGCAGGCAGCTTGCTCCTAAAATCATAGCTATCAGCGCTCGTTTCATATCGGCTCCCATGAAAAAGGGTTAACGAAAGATGTCAGGCCAAGGCCTCGTCGGTTTCCATCAATGATTTTGCGCCACTGCGTGCGCATTGCATCAGCGTGGCGGTTTCGGGAAACAGCTTGGCAAAGTAGAAGCGCGCGGTCTGCAGTTTGGCCACATAGAACTTGTCGGTGTTGCCAGCCGCAATCTCCTGCATCGCCACCTGCGCCATACGCGCCCAGAAATAGCCAAACACCAGGTGACCGGCCACGCGCATGTAGTCGACCGCAGCCGCACCGACTTCGTCCGGGTTCTGAAAACCCTTGAAGCCCAATTCGGTGGTGAACTTTGTCATCTGGTCGGCCAGGTAAGCCAGCGGATTGATGAACTCGGCCATTTTCTCGTTCACGCCTTCCTCCGCGATCAACGCCGCAATCAGTTTGCCAAACTTTTTCAGTGTGGCGCCGTTATTGCCCAGGATTTTGCGGCCCAGCAAGTCCAGCGACTGGATAGCGTTGGTACCTTCATAAATCATGTTGATGCGGTTGTCGCGCACGAACTGCTCCATGCCCCATTCCTTGATGAAGCCGTGGCCGCCAAACACCTGCATGCAGGCATTCGTCGCGATGTGACCGTTGTCGGTCAGAAAGGCCTTGACGATGGGCGTCAGCAGCGCGACGATTTCGCCGGAGTCCTTGCGCACTTTTTCGTCGGGATGGTGCAGTTCCTTGTCGAGCAGCAGCGTGCAGTAAATCGCCAGCGCCCGGCCGCCTTCGGCATAGGCCTTGGCCGTCAGCAGCATCTTGCGCACATCGGGGTGAACGATGATCGGATCGGCCGGTTTGTCCTTGGCCTTGACGCCCGACAGCGAGCGCATCTGGACGCGGTCTTTGGCATAGGCCAGCGCGTTTTGATAGGCCACTTCGGTCAGACCCAGTGACTGGTTGCCAACACCCAGACGCGCTGCGTTCATCATCACGAACATGGCAGCCAAACCCTTGTTGGGCGCGCCCACCAGCGTGCCGCTGGCGCCGTCCATCACGATTTGCGCCGTGGCGTTACCGTGGATACCCATTTTGTGTTCAAGCCCGCCGCAATAGATACCATTGCGCGCACCCAAAACGCCATCTTTGTCGACGTTGAATTTGGGCACGATAAACAGGCTGATGCCCTTGCTGCCTTGCGGTGCATCCGGCAGGCGCGCCAGCACCAGATGGACGATGTTGGCGGTCATGTCGTGTTCGCCAGCGCTGATGAAAATCTTGTTGCCGGTCAATTTGTAACTGCCGTCGGGCTGCGGCTCGGCTTTCGTTCGCAGCAGCCCCAGGTCGGTACCGCAATGCGACTCGGTCAGGCACATGGTGCCGGTCCATTCGCCGCTGACAAGCTTGGGCAAATAGATTTTCTTCTGCGCGTCAGTGCCATGTGCATGCAGCGCTTCGTACGCACCGTGCGACAGACCCGGATACATGGTCCAGGCCTGGTTCGACGAGTTCATCATCTCGTAAAAGCACTGGTTCACCACGAAGGGCAAACCCTGGCCGCCATACTCGGGGTCGCAGCTCAAGGCGGGCCAGCCACCCTCGACATATTGCTGATACGCTTTTTTGAACCCTTTGGGTGTTATCACTTCGTGCGTGGCGCGGTCCAGCGTGCAGCCTTCCTGGTCACCGCTGATATTGAGCGGAAAAGTCACTTCGGCAGCGAACTTGCCGCCTTCTTCCAGCACCGCGTCAATCGTGTCGCGATCGATGTCGGCGTGCTTCGGGATTAACTTGAATTCGTCGGTGACCTTCAAGACTTCGTGCATCACAAACTGCATGTCGCGCAGGGGCGGGGTGTATTGGGGCATGGATATTCCTTGGCTTGAATCGGTTTAAAAAAATGAGGCGTAAAAAAGTGCAAAAAATTTATCTGGCTAGTGGCTTTTTGGCCCGGGATGCGCTGACGGATTTTTTGGGTTCAGCAGCGGCGCTGCCGTAGCGCGCCAGAATATGGGTGAAACCGGTGTGGGCGCGGGCTGTCGAGCCGGGTGTTTTTAGAAAGCGTGCGTCGAAATGCAGCGCCAGAATCAGGCCGTGGATCTCGAACGCCATCTGATGTTCGTCGGCGTCAGCGCGCAAATGGCCTTCTTCCTTGGCCTGCACCACGGCGCGGTAGGTGGCGGCCAGCCAAGTTTTGACCGAGCCAGCCAGCGCATCGCGCACCGGACCGGGCCGGTCGTCAAACTCGACCGCGCCGCTGATATACAGGCAACCGGAATCGATCTCGATCGAGGTCCGATTCATCCAGTTCTGAAACAGCGCGCGCAGACGCGGCAGGCCGCGCTCCATTTGCAGCGCCGGGAAGAAAACCTCTTCCTCAAAGCGGGCGTGGTATTCGCGGATGACTGAAATCTGCAGCTCTTCGCGCGAACCAAAATGCGCGAATACGCCGGATTTGCTCATGCGCATGACTTCGGCCAGGGCACCTATGCTCAAGCCTTCCAGCCCGATCTGGGTGGCCAGGCCGAGCGCCGCATCAACAATGGCAGCTTTGGTTTGCTGGCCTTTTTGCTGGCCTTTGGCTGCCAAACCTGCAGTCAAAGCGGCTGCAGAGTCGGCAATAGGCTTTTTGGAAGTGAGATTGACGACGGTCATAGATTGAATCCAATAAAACGAACGACCGTTCTATTTTGCTTCAATTCGACAACTCGCCTTCGTCAAGGCTGGTTAAATCCCCTTTAATAGGGGCATTTATCTAAATCTGGCGAGCTCACAGTTTGAATCCAACAACCTGCTGGCGCTGTTCGCCAAGGCCTTCGATCCAGAGCGTCATGACATCGCCCTTTTTCAGATACATCGGCGGCTTCATGCCCAACCCGACGCCTGGCGGGGTGCCGGTGCAAATCACGTCGCCAGGCTCCAGCGTCATGAACTGGCTGACATAGCTGACGATTTTTGCCACACTGAAAATCATGGTTTTGGTCGAGCCGGTCTGCCGACGCACGCCGTTGACGTCCAGCCACATAGCGAGCTTTTGCGGATTTGGCACCTCATCGCGCGTGACCAGCCAGGGGCCGAGCGGGCCAAAGGTGTCGCAGCCCTTGCCCTTGTCCCAGGTGCCGCCGCGCTCGATCTGGAATTCGCGCTCGCTCACGTCGTTGATGGTGCAGTAGCCGGCGACATGATCCAATGCGTCTTTTTGCGACACGTAGCGGGCACGCGTGCCGATGACCACGCCCAGTTCGACTTCCCAGTCGGTCTTGACCGAACCCTTGGGCAACATCACCGGATCGTTCGGCCCCTGAATGCAGCTGGTGGCCTTCATGAAAACTATCGGCTCTTTCGGAATCGGCATGCCGGACTCGGCGGCGTGGTCAGCGTAATTCAGCCCGATGGCGATAAATTTCGGCGAATTGGCCACCGGACTTCCCAGGCGCGGCGAGCCCTTGACCAGCGGCAGCTTGTCGATTTTGAGCTTGCCCAATTTGGCCAGCGCGGCATCGCCAAGCTGGTCAGGGCCAATGTCCTTGACCACCGCGCTCAGGTCCCGCAGCTTGCCGTCTGCACCGATCAGGCCTGGTTTTTCTTTGCCGGGGTTGCCGTAGCGCACGAGTTTCATGGAGTCTTCTTTCTGATAATTGAAAAAAAATGAGACTTTAATATGTCGCGCGCCCGCCAGACAAGTCAAAGACCGCGCCGGTAGAAAACGAGCATTCTTCGGTACACAGCCACGCCACCATCGCGGCGATTTCATCCGGCTCGCCGAACCGCGCCATCGGTATTTTCGACAGCATGAAAGCAATGTGCTCGGCGCTCATCTGACCGAAGATCGCGGTCTTCACGGCGGCAGGCGTGACGCAGTTGACGCGCACGCCGGTGTCGGCCAGTTCCTTGCCCAGCGACTTGGTGAGCGCGATAACGGCTGCCTTGCTGGCGCTGTAGGCGCTGGCGTTGGGGTTGCCTTCCTTGCCCGCAACTGAGGCGATGTTGACGACGCGACCGTAGTTTTGCTGGCGCATGAGGGGCAGCACTTCGCGGCAGCAATAGAACAGGCCATTGAGGTTGACCTGCAGCACCGCCAGCCAGTCTGTGGTCGGGTAGTCCCAGAGTTTGACGTTGGGTCCGGTGATGCCAGCGCAGTTCACCAGAATGTCGATGACCGGGCTTTGTGCGGTGGTCTGCTGCAGCGCGGCGACCACACTGGCATGGTCGGCGACATCAACGGCAACCTGCACTAACTGAGCCCGGTCCGCACCGAGCTGCGTTGCCGCGTGGCTCATGGCCTGTGCATCGCGGTCCCACCAGGTGACGCTGGCGCCCGAGGCCAGCAAGCGCTGCGTGATGGCAAAACCAATCCCCGCCGCGCCACCGGTGATAACCGCATTCCGGCCCTGCAGGTCGAGCTGATTCATAGCGTGATGCCGCCGTCGATGTTATAGGCCTGGCCGGTGACGAAAGCCGATTCATCACTGGCCAGAAACACCACCAGCGGCGCGATCTCATGCGCTTGCGCCAGTCGGCCCATCGGCTGACGCGCGACGAAATTCTTGCGCGCCGCCACCGGGTCGGCAAACGCGTCGATGCGACCCTGCAGCGACGGGGTATCGACCGTGCCGGGGCAAATCGCGTTGCAGCGGATGCCCTGGCTGACAAAATCAGCCGCCACGCTTTTGGTCAGGCCGATCACAGCCGCCTTGCTGCTGCCGTAGATGAAACGGCTCGGCAAGCCCTTGACGCTGCTGCAAACGCTGGCCATGTTGATGATGCTGCCGCCGCCTGCCGCCAGCATCTTCGGCAACACCGCCTGAATCATCCAGAACTGGGAACGTGCATTAAGGTTGAAAGCAAATTCCCAGTCGGCATCGCTGGCATCAAGCACGGTTCCGGCGTGAACGAAGCCGGCGCAATTGAAAAGCACATTGATCCCGGGCAAGCTGCTTACCAGGCGCCCGATAGCTGCCTTGTCGAGCACATCAAGCGGCAGCGCGGTGATGCGCTCAATGCCCTGGTAAGACGCCAGCAAGGCCGCGTTGATGTCTGTCGCCCATACCTGCGCGCCTTCGGCCGCCAGGGCCAACGCACTGGCCTGGCCTATGCCCTGGCCGGCTGCAGTGACCAGCACTTTTTTTCCTTGCAATCGCACTTTGGCATTGGACATCTTCTCTAACCTCTCTTTTTGAGCATTTCTCACACAGGGTTTTGCCCAATGTTGCCCACATCCGTTCGTGGGATTATCAATTGGCCTTACCACTTGTCCAATTCTGGCTAACCCTTAAACCATCTGAAGCCAGTCCAATCCACCTGATTGCACTGCCAGCATGCCTCTAAAAACTGTTGAGCCACAACGCCTTTATCGGCAAATTGCCGAGCAGTTGCGGGTGCTGATCGGGCGCGGCGAATTTCCTGTCGGCGCTCGCCTGCCTGCAGAGCGCGACCTGGCGCGGCAACTGGGCGTGAGTCGCCCATCCGTCCGCGAAGCGCTGATTGCGATGGAGGTCGAGGGCTGGGTCGAGATTCGCACCGGGTCTGGCATCTACGTGCTGGACCGTGATGCCAAAGGCAAAGGCATCAAACTCGCGCCCGCTGAATGGGGGCCACTGGAATTGATTCGGGCACGCCGGGTGATCGAGGGCGAGATTGCCTCAATTGCCGCCGTGCAGGCCAAACGCAAAAATATCGACGCCATGCGCAAGGCCATCAGCGCGATGGAAAGCTGCGCCGCGCAGGGCGTGCTGCCGCTTGACGGCGACCGCGCATTTCACACTGCAATAGTCGAGGCCTGCGGCAACGTGGTGCTCACTGAAACCGTGCAGACTTTCTGGGATTCTCGGCGCGGCCCTTTGTTCACGCGCCTGGGCGGATACTTTGAAACCACGAAGTCCTGGCAGTCGGCCATTGCCGAACACGAAGCTATTTTTAAAGCTATCGAAACGCGTGACGGCGCCGCAGCGCGCCAGGCCATGCACACCCACATGGACCGGTCCCACGCCCGGTTCAGCGCGAGCTGGCGCCGCGCACGGGCGAACTGATCATCGACGCCAGCCATCACAGCCAATACAGCCATCAAGCACCCTCTTTCACCCCCCACCAGGAGACATCATGAAAAAACCCAATGCTATTAAAAGCGTAGCTGCTTGCGCAATATTTATGTGGGCTACAGGCACATTTGGCATCGCAAATGCACAGACCAGGCTGAAATGGGCGCATGTGTATGAGACATCGGAGCCGTACCACAAATGGTCGGTGTGGGCGGCTGAAGAATTCAAGAAACGCACCAACGGCAAGTACGAAATCCAGGTCTTCCCGGCTTCCAGCCTGGGCAAGGAAACCGAAATCAATCAGGGCCTGCAACTGGGCACGGTGGACATCATTCTGACCGGCGCGTCGTTTGCCTCGAACTCTTTTCCGCGCCTGGCGGTGAGCTACTACCCCTTCACCTTCCGGGACGCCGACCACGTTATTGCCTACGGCAAGAGCGATGTCTTCAAGGAGCTGACCGAAGGCTACAAAAAGGTTACCGGCAACACCGTCACAGCCCTGACCTACTACGGCGCGCGCCACGCCACCAGCAACAAGCTGTTCAAGACCTGCGACGAGATGAAGGGCATCAAGATGCGCGTGCCTGACTCGCCGGCCTATACCGCACTGCCACGCGCCTGCGGTGCCAATCCGACACCGATTGCTTTCGCCGAGGTCTATCTGGCGCTGCAAAACGGCACTGTGGACGCGCAGGAAAACCCGCTGCCGACCATCGAAGCGAAAAAGTTTTATGAAGTGCAAAAGAACATCATCCTGACCGGCCACATCTCGGACGCGCTGCTCACCGTGGTCTCCCCCGGCCTGATGGGCAAGCTGACACCCGCCGAGCAGAAGTTGCTGACCGACATCACGCAGCAAGCCGCTGTCAGCGCCACCAATGACATCCGAAAACGCGAGGGCGAACTGGTCGATGAATTCAAGAGCAAGGGCATCAACGTCGTCACGGTGGACCGCAACGATTTCCAGCAGCGCGTGCTGAAAGCGATTACTTTCGAGTCGATGAAGCTGGACAAAAAAGACTGGGACCGCGTGGTCGGCCTGAAGTGACGCCGGGAAACGACGTGAGCGCCGTGCAGGAAGTGAAAAGCGCGGGGGTTTTCACCATCGACGACATGGCCCCGGTGATGGGTGAAGACGGCCAGTTCCACGCGCTGGACGAGGCGGTGGATCTGTCTGGAACCAAGCTTGAGGCCTGGGTGGCCCTGGGCTTTTTCTGGGTACTGGGGCTGACCGTGTTCTACCAGTTTTTCACACGTTACGTGATGAATGATTCAGCCGCATGGACGGAAGAAATCGCGCGCTACCTGCTGATCGCGGTGGTCTTCACCGGTGCGACCATAGGCGTGGTCAAGAACAACCATATCCAGGTAGATTTTTTCTACAAGTTCATGCCCGCGCCGGTGGCCCGTGCGATAGCCACCCTAGTCGACCTGCTGCGTGTCGGCTTCTTCGTCACGGCCGCTGTTCTGACTTTGATGATGATGCTCAAGCTGGGCAGCAACTCGCGCATGACCATGGTGGACCTGCCGATGAACTGGGTCTACGGCATCTGCCTGCTGGGCTTCGTCGCAATGGCTTTTCGCTCGGTACAGATTGCGCTGTTTCATCGCCAGCGCGGCTACACGGTGCTTGAGCGGCCCGAGTCGTCGATGGACGACAAATAACCAGACATAACCAGACATAACCAGGCATAACCAGGCACGAGGATGCTCAAAATAATTTTTCTGCTTCTGATGAGCGGCGGCATTCCGGTTGCGATGGCGATGGCCGGTTCTGCCCTGATCTACATCTGGTGGTCGGGTGGCCTGCCACCGTTTGTGGTGATTCACCGCATGATCAGTGGCATCGACAGCTTTCCGTTGCTGGCCGTGCCCTTTTTTATTCTGGCCGGCAACCTGATGAACAACGCCGGCATCACCAACCGCATCTACAACTACGCGCTGGCGCTGGTGGGCTGGATGAAGGGGGGCCTGGGCCATGTCAATGTGGTGGGCTCGGTCATTTTTGCTGGTATGAGCGGCACGGCGATTGCTGACGCCGCCGGCCTGGGCACCATCGAGATCAAGGCCATGAAGGATCATGGTTACAGCACCGAATTTGCCGTCGGCGTGACAGCCGCGTCAGCCACGCTGGGCCCCATCATCCCGCCCAGCTTGCCGTTTGTGATCTACGGCATGATGGCCAACGTCAGCGTCGGCTCGCTGTTTCTGGCGGGCATTTTGCCCGGCGTGCTGATGGCGATTTTGATGATGCTGACAGTGGCCTACTTCGCGCATAAAAACGGCTGGGGCGCTGACGTGAAGTTTGAATGGCCACGGGTCACCAAGGCGCTGATGGAAACGGCAGTCGTCATCGCCTGGCCGGTGGCGATGTGGCTGTTGATCGTCAAGGGGGGCCTGCCGGCGCAGATCACCGTCTTCGCGGGCTTGCTGGTGCTGTTCGCGATTGACCGATTGTTCAAGTTTCAGGCGGCGCTGCCCATCATGACGCCGGTGCTGCTGATAGGCGGCATGACCACCGGAATTTTCACGCCGACCGAAGGCGCGATTGCCGCCTGCCTGTGGGCGATGGTGCTGGGCTTTGGCTGGTACCGCACGCTGAACTGGAAGATGTTTGTCAAAGTCTGCCTGGACACGGTAGAGACCACCGCGACGGTGCTTTTCATTGTGGCGGCGGCCAGTATTTTTGGCTGGATGCTGACGGCGACCGGCGTCACCGCTGCCATTAGCGAATGGGTTTTGGGCTTCACGCAGAACCCCTACGTGTTCCTGCTGCTGGCCAATCTGCTGATGCTGTTTGTCGGCTGCTTTCTGGAGCCCACGGCGGCCATCACGATTCTGGTTCCCATCCTCGTACCGATCTGTCAGAAGCTCGGCATTGACCTGGTGCATTTCGGACTGGTGATGGTGCTTAATTTGATGATTGGCCTGCTGCACCCGCCGATGGGCATGGTGCTGTTCGTGCTGGCGCGCATCGCCAAGCTGTCAGTTGAGCGCACCACCATCGCCATCCTGCCGTGGCTGATTCCGCTGCTGGGCTCGCTGGTGATCATTACTTACTTCCCCAGGCTGGTGCTGTGGTTGCCGAAAATGTTTTACTGAGACATTGTGGGAAAGACCAAAGTACCTGCAGCAAAGCGAAAGGCTTTGCTCTGTCCCCAACTGATCAGAAATGTGGGAAAGACCAAAGTACCTGCTGCATTGCCAGGACTCGTGCCGACGCTGCCCTCAGCTACGTGGCTGTCCTCCGGCCTGCGGCCTCCTCCTTGATGCCGTTGCGCCGAGCGCCGAGTCTGCAGGCTCCTTTATGTCAAGCAGATGCTCCACCCGGTGCGCTATCCCAATTGCCAGCCTGGAAGCTTGGGGCGGGTGGCGAAGCGAAATCAAGGAGGAGCAGTGGCCACAGGCCACGCGGGGGGCATTCGCGTAGCCACTCACCCCAACCTTCCAGGCCACGACACCATCCAAGCACGCCGCACTCAAAAAATCCAAACTCTAGTGACATGACCCCATGACCCCTTTCATCCGACTCCACAAAGACGACGACGTTGTCATCGCAAGAACCCAACTCATAGGCGGCACGTCGATTGAGGGGATCAGCACCAAAGGTTTAATTCCCCCTGGCCACAAGGTTGCGACACGCGCGTTAAACGCGGGCGAGGCCATCAGGCGCTACAACCAGATCATCGGTTTTGCCAGCAAGGCCATTGCGCCCGGTGAGCATGTTCACACGCACAACCTCGACATGGGGCAGAACAAAGGCGACTTTGCCCGCGACTATGCCTTCGGTGCCGACATGAAACCAGAGCCTGCCAAAAGGGAAGCCACGTTCATGGGCATCAAGCGCGCTGATGGCCGTGTCGCGACGCGCAACTACATCGGTATTTTGTCCAGCGTCAACTGCTCGGCGACCGCATCACGCGCCATCGCTGATCACTTCTCACGCGCAACAAATCCGTTAGCGCTTGAGAAATTTCCTGACGTCGACGGTGTGATCGCACTCACGCACGGCACCGGCTGCGGCATGGACACCGAAGGCTTGGGGCTGCAGATTTTGCAGCGTACGCTGGCGGGTTACGCCACGCATCCCAACTTTGCCGGCGTGCTGGTGGTGGGCCTGGGTTGCGAGTCGAACCAGATCAATGCGTGGCTCGCCAACAGCAGTCTGCGTGAAGGTGACTCATTGCGCGTGTTCAGCATTCAGGACACCGGCGGCACCGCCAAAACCGTTGCCAAAGGCATCGCCCTCATCAATGAGATGCTGCCGCAGGCCAATGCGGTAAAACGCGAGCCCTGCAGCGCGGCGCACATCACCATCGGACTGCAATGCGGCGGCTCCGACGGTTATTCGGGAATCAGCGCCAACCCGGCGCTGGGCGCGGCAGTCGATTTGTTGGTGGCCCACGGCGGCTCGGCCATCCTGAGTGAAACACCGGAAATCTACGGCGCCGAACATCTGCTGACCCGTCGCGCCGTGAAGCGCGAGGTCGGTGAAAAGCTGATCGAACGCATCAAATGGTGGGAGCACTACACCGCCATCAACGAAGGCGAGATGAACAACAACCCGTCGCCGGGCAACAAGGCCGGCGGGCTGACCACTATTCTTGAAAAATCACTCGGCGCCGTCGCCAAGGGCGGCACCAGCAATTTGCAGGCGGTGTATGAATATGCCGAGCCGGTGACAGCACACGGCTTTGTTTACATGGACACGCCCGGCTATGACCCAGTCAGCGCCACCGGCCAGGTGGCGGGCGGTGCCAACCTGATCTGCTTTACCACCGGGCGCGGATCGGCTTACGGCTGCGCGCCCTCGCCGTCGCTCAAGCTGGCGACCAACTCCGCACTGTGGCGCAAGCAGGAAGAAGACATGGACATCAACTGCGGCGAGATCATCGACGGCAGCAGCACAGTGGCCGAGATGGGTCAGCGCATCTTCGAGATGGTGCTGGCGACTGCATCAGGCGCGAAAAGCAAGAGCGAAGCGCATGGCTATGGGCAAAACGAGTTTGTGCCGTGGCAGGTGGGTGCGGTGATGTGACCTTTGATGCGCTTGGAAAAATACCTTTACCGCAGAGGCGCAGAGAACGCAGAGGAAGCGGGTCAGAGAAAAAATGCGAAAGGTGTTCTGGGCTTTCCAGGGCATATTTTGGGTTGTTGAAGCATAAAAAAGGCTTGCAGCCCCGGTAATACGTGCGTAAGCAGCTATTAAACTAATAGCGTGTAGATACGGATCAACCGCGCGCCGCCTGCAACACATCACGCGTGCGCAGGGCCTCGCGGCGGGCAGCGTTGGCGAAGTTGTCGTCGGCTGATGCATACAAAACCGCGCGTGACGAGTTGACGATGATGGGCGCATCAAGCCGCCAGCCGGCCCGCACCGTGGCCACCGCGTCACCGCCCTGCGCGCCGACGCCGGGAATCAAGAGCGGCAAGGTCGGCGCCACGCTGCGCACGCGTTCGATCTCTGCCGGGTAGGTGGCGCCGACCACCAGACCGAGCTGGCCATTGCGATTCCACGGGCCTTGCGCCAGGCGTGCGATGTGTTCGTACAGCAGCGGTTGGCCTTCTACCGATGCCAGGCGCTGATTCTGCAAATCATCGCCACCGGGGTTGGAGGTTCGGCAGAGCAAAAACGCGCCCTTGCCGTGGTACTTCAGGTAGGGCTCAATCGAGTCAAATCCCATGAAGGGCGACAGCGTGACCGCGTCGGCGCCGTAGCGCTCGAAAGCTTCAATCGCGTACTGGCTGGCGGTGCTGCCGATGTCGCCGCGCTTGGCGTCGAGGATGACGGGGACGTGCGGTGCGGTGCTGCGCATGTGG
>JANLYY010000244.1:0-2730 GCA_031365885.1 Polaromonas sp.
CGGTGCTGACGACACGCTGGTGGTTGACTATTTGCAGGGTGATCTGGAAGTGGGGGATCTGTTTGTGTTGCTCACTGACGGCGTTCACAACGTGCTTCCCGCCAGGCGGCTGCTGGCGCTCATCCGGTCGATCACCGCTGCGACAGGTGAGGGCGCTGCCAGCAACGCGCAGAACCTGAGCCGACAGCTGGTCGATGCCGCGCTGGCCGCCGGCAGTACCGACAACGCGACGGCGCTGGTCGTGCGTGTGCTGGGCCTGCTCGACGCCAGCCTGCAGGATGAAAACCGAAAAGCGGTCGCGTTTCCGGTGCCGGCGCGGCTGAAGATGGGCGACGTGCTCGACGGATTCACCGTGACAGCGCCGGTGGCCGACAACGGGATCAATGTGCTGTACCAGGTCAGGCACATCCCCACCCAGAAGCTCTACGCCCTCAAAACATTGCACCCCGCCCGCGCGCATGATCTGGAGGAGCGCGCCATGCTGGCGCATGAAGCCTGGCTGGCCAGGCGCATGCAGTCGTCTCGTGCGGCCACCTGCCTGGTCAATATTCACGACCACTTTTCGGGCGACCCGCCGCGCAGCGCGTTTTATTTACTCTATGACTGGCATGCCGGCGAAACGCTGCAGCAACTCTTGAACCGCCAGCACAAGTTCAGCCTGCATCAGGTGCTTGCCGCAGGCACCCAGGTGGCCAAGGTGCTGGGGCTGCTGCACCGGCAAAGCGTGATTCACCGCGACATCAAACCGGCCAACCTGCATCAGGGCGAAGACGGTGTGTTGCGTCTGCTTGACCTGGGAGTCGCGTTGTCGGGCCGTGAACCCGAAGCACTGCGCACACTTCATGCCGGCACGCCCAGCTTCATCAACCCAGAGCAGTGGGGCTTTGACGGCCGAACCAGCGCCACCGCTGGTGAAATACCAGCCGAGCCGCCCGATGCGCAAAGCGACCTGTTCGCCCTGGGCGTCACGCTGTATCAGCTGCTCACCGGAAAACTGCCCTATGGTGAGGTGCTTCCCTACCAGGTCGGCCGCTACTACCGTGACCCGGTCGCGCCCAGCCGCCACAACCCCGAAGTGCCGATCTGGCTTGACCACGTCGTGCTAAAGGCCGCGGCCCGCAGCAAACGCCAGCGCTTCGAGACCGCCGAAGAAATGCTGCTGGCGCTGGAGCGTGGCGCGTCACGGCCCCTGACTGCGCCCCCTGCGACACCGCTGATTCAGCGCGATCCGACGGCGTTGTGGAAGATCATGTTGGGGGTGAGTGTGCTGGTGAATCTGCTGCTGGTTTATTGGTTGCTTTTTTTGCCGAAGTAGCGGGATTTTTTGGTTAGATTGGCTTGTAGCCGCCGTATGAATTGCGTGGGCAGCTATTGAATTTGTAGCGACTCCTTGATGCATTCTTTTGGGCTGAGCGTGTCGAAGCCTTGGTGTCATTTGAGCACTGCGTGTTTTGATGAGACCTGGTGCCGCTCTGTCGCCGCGGCGATAGAGCGGCACCGGAACTTATCAAGGAACCTGACGCTTGATAAAAAACAGAGCGCCAAAATTACTCAACCCGTCCTCGCCCGTCCCCCCTTCTCAGCCCAGGTCCGCGTCCAACGAATCTGCATCACCCGCAGCATCGCCAGCATGACCAGCGCCAGCACCGCAAAAAACACAAAGCCCCACGCATAGCTGCCCGCATATTGCTTCGACAAACCCATGCTGCTGGGCACCAGTCCACCGCCCAGTGCGCCGATCTCGCCAATCATCGAACCGGCCACCGCCGTAGCCATTGGCCAGCGCAAGGGCACGAGTTGAAACAAGGCTCCGTTGCCGGCGCCCAGTGCTGAAAAACACAGCATGACCAGAAGTGTGGTGGCTGCCAGCGAGCGACCGGCCAGGCTGCACGCCATCAGCGTGCCGGCAATCGTGACCAGCACCACGGTCAAGGTGTTGATGCCGCCCCAGCGATCAGAAATCCAGCCACCGAAGATGCGCAGCGCCGCGCCCATGAAGGCCGCCAGCATGGTGAGCTGGCCGGCCTGCACCTTGCTGACGCCGAACTGGTCGTAGTAGTAGGTCGGCAAAAACGTGGCCAGGCCGATGAAGCCGCCGAACGTCACGGCGTAGATCAGGCTGAAGGCCCAGCCGTCTTTTTCATACAGACAGGCGATGTGCTGCTTGAAAGTCGCGTGCTTGTCGAGGTCGGCGGGCTCTTTGGCAAACACGATCATCACGATCATCGGAATGCTGATGGCCGCCGCCGCGATTCCGTACACCGTGACCCAGCCAAAGGCCTGCGCCAGCGGCGGCGCCACCAGCACCGACACGGCGGTGCCGACATTGCCGGCGCCGACCAGTCCCATCGCCAGGCCCTTGTGGCGCGCAGGAAATGAACCCGCTCCCAGCGACAGGGCGACGCCAAAACTGGCGCCGGCAATGCCCAGTAGTACGCCCATCGCCAGCAAGTCGCTGAAAGTTTTGACGAAGAAAAAACCGAACAGCATTGCCACGGCGATCAGGCCCATTTCGACCAGCGTGGCGTTTTTTCGGCCGATGTATTGCGACAGCAATCCGAGCGGAAAGCGCATCAGCGCGCCGGCAATGATGGGAATCGACAGCATCAATCCCTTCTGCGCCGGGCTGAGGTTGAAGGTCTCGGAGATGAAAGGCGCCATCGCGCCGTTGAGCACCCAGATGCAGCAGGAAAACGTGAAAAAGAGGAAAGCTGCGCCCAATGTAGGTGC
>JANLYY010000246.1:0-8979 GCA_031365885.1 Polaromonas sp.
GGGTGCTGACCCCGACTTTCACCGCCGTGATTTGTGGGAGCGCATCGAGTCTGGCGCCTTCCCCGAATGGGAGTTTGGCGTGCAGGTGTTTACCGAAGAACAAGCCGAGCAGTTCAGCTTCGACATTCTCGACGCGACCAATCTGATTCCAGAAGAACTGGTGCCAGTGCAAATACTCGGCCGGCTGGTGCTGAACCGCAACCCCGACAACTTTTTTGCCGAAACCGAGCAGGTGGCTTTTTGCACCGCGCACGTCGTGCCTGGCATTGATTTTTCCAACGACCCGCTGCTGGCCGGCCGTATTCACTCTTACGTTGATACGCAGATATCGCGGCTGGGCGGGCCGAACTTTCATGAGCTGCCCATCAACGCACCGATCGCGCAGGTACATAACAACCAGCGCGACGGTATTCACCGGCAGGCCATTCCGCGTGGGCGCGTGTCTTACGAGCCAAATTCGCTGGCCGGCGGATGCCCGTTCCAGGCTGGCGCGGCGCAGGGGTTTGTGTCGGTAGCGGCGCGGCAGGATGCCACTGACGAGCAAGCCAAGGTGCGCGGCAAGCCGGAAAAGTTTGCTGACCACTACACCCAGGCCGCGCTGTTCTACAACAGCCAGACGCCGACCGAGCAGGCACATATTGCGGCGGCGTTTCGTTTCGAGCTGAGCAAATTGACCGTGCCCGCGATTCGCGAGCGCACCGTGTCGATGCTGCGCAATGCGTCCGAAGAGCTGGCGCGCAAGGTGGCCGACGGGCTGGGCATGAAGGGGCTGCCTGACGCCATGCCGCGGGCGCTGGCTAACCCGGCCAAGCCCGAGGTGACTACGTCGCCCGCGCTGTCGTTGATGGCGCGGCCAGGTGACGGATCAATTCGCGGCCGCAAGGTGGCGCTGTTGATTGCCCCTGGTGTGGCGGCGGCATCGGTGCTGCAGCTGCACGCGGCGCTGGCCGCCGAAGGCGCTGTGCCGCGACTGGTGGCAACCCATGTAGGCGCCGTCGAAGCCGACGACCACAGCGCACTGAATGCCGACGCGTCGTTCGAAAACGAGCCTGGCTTTTTGTTCGACGCAATGGTTTTGCCCGACGGCGACGCGGCCGTCACCGCGCTGGCCAAAGACGCCCATACGATGGACTTCATTCGGGACCAGTATCGGCACTGTAAAACCATCCTGGTTCTGGGTGAGTCGAAAAAACTGCTGTCCAAGGCTGGCGTATCTGAGAAGTTGGGCAACGGAGACAGCGATCCGGGTCTGATTTTTTCGTCTGGTGACGGCGCCGCAAAAGCGGCCGCAGCGTTCATCAAGGGCATTGCGCGGCATCGCCACCCGGAGCGGGAAATCGACCCGCCTGCGGTCTGACCGAACGGCTTGCAGAGCGCAGGGCAGCACCAGGGCGCTGAAAGCTGATTGCTCTGGCGCGCCTTTGTCAAAAGACAGGGCGCGCCGCTCATTCGTTTTTGATTGGGAACCGTTGCCGTCCTACACATGTCGCGGGCGGTGGCGGGCATGATAGAGCTAACTTTTTACTGCGTTTGCAGTGGAAATGCTGGCCTCGATTTTTGGTCGCTTGTGCAAAACCGACAGCAACTGCACTTTCCTTATGTGCGTTGGCGAACAGAAGGTATCAAATTTGTGGTCTATGATTTTTTTTGTTGAAAGGGCGCCGTCAGCTTCGCTGATCCCGGGCTCCTTCCATGCTCAAACCTCGCTGGCGAAAGATGACCCCATGACCGATTCAACTGCCCTGTCAGAGCTTCAGGAAGTGCTTGACAGCCAGGGGCTGAATGCGGGGCTGCTGTTTTTGAATGCGCGGGTGCCCCACCGCTACACGGCTGTTTATCAGCTCAGTGAAGCTTATTTGCGACGCTTGGGGTTTATCGACAAAGAAGGCGGCCCCGGCCTGGAATTTGCCAAGGTTCCCTTCAAGGACAGTTTTTGCGAATTGGCGGTGAGGCAGGCCCCGATGGTGGTTACCGATGTCGTCACCGACCCTCGGCTGGCTGACTATCCCAATCCGGGGCTTCTGATGAGCTACGTCGGTCTGCCGCTATCGGTCAGGTCGGGCGCGCTGTACGGCACGCTGTGCCATTACGACACCAGCCCCCATCCGCTGAGCGATGCCGAGCTGGCGTTTTTGTCGCACGCGAGCGAACTGCTGCTGCGGTTTTGCCTGCGTACCGGCGTGTCGGCCCATTCGCTGGCCACTGACTGAACCCGTCGCCCCCGGCGGGCGCTTTTTGGCCGAACATCCGATTTGTAAAGTTTGCGATCTGGCTGCAGGTCATATGCTATTTAATTGGTAGCTGCTTGCGCACGCTCTGGCTGGGCTACTAGCTGGTTTGACCTACAAAACGGCGTTGCCACGCCTTTTCACGCTGCAACAGCGTGTTTCCTGACATTTCAGGCCGTCATCCACGCATGATTTCGCAAGTGAAGCCCTTGCCCTGAGGCGGTTTTTCCCTACATCCGGCAGTTGCGAAACAGGTATTCTTTGTTGCGGTGCAGCAATTATTGCTTGCTGTCGTTATCTGTTCAGGAAAGAGGCCTTCAGTGTCCATGTCAATCAGTGAAATTTTCAAGGCAACCCAGCTCACCAAGGCCGGTCGCCTGATGGAGGCGACCCGGGTGATTCAGCGGGCGCTGGGTCTGGTCGGTGCGCAAAAAGCGGCTGACGAAGACGCATCGCCGCCAGTGGCCAGCGCGCCTAACGCCACGCACAATCGGTCGAGCATGCCCGGCGGCGATCAGGTCGTGTCCGACGTGCCATTTCGCGAGACGCTGAAAAAGCCGCCGGCCAATGAACCCGATTTCGGCGCGCCAGTGAACGCACCGACCGCCGCACCAATCACGCCCCAGCCGGCACCGATGACGAGAGAAAACACCGATGCCCCAGTGGCAGAGGGGCCAGTGGCACCTCAAGCCCCAACTGCGCTCCGACCAGCGCGCGCGCCCAGCTTCGCTGAACTCAGCTTTCGCTCTGGCGACATGCCTTATGCCTACCGGCTGTACGTACCTGGCTTTGACGGCACAGAGGCAGCTGATACCGAGACCGGCAGCCCCGCCTTGCTGCCGCTGGTGGTGCTGCTTCACGGATGCAAGCAGGACGCGGCTGACTTTGCCCTGGGCACCGGCATGAACGCACTGGCCGAAGCCGAAAAATACCTGGTGCTGTACCCCGAACAATCATCAACCGCCAACAGCATGCGCTGCTGGAACTGGTTTGACGCGGCGCACCAGTCGCGTGACAGCGGCGAACCGAAAATGATCGCCGCGCTGATCCGCAAGGTGATAAAAACGCACGGCGCAGACCCGTCGCGCGTCTATATCGCCGGGCTGTCGGCTGGCGGCGCGATGGCCGCCATCATGGCCGGGCTGTACCCCGAGCTGTTTGCTGCCGTCGGCGTGCATTCAGGCTTGCCGCCGGGTGCTGCCACCGATGTGATTTCGGCCTTTTCAGCCATGCGGCGCGGCGCCCGCAAAGGCCGGGCAGCGTCGGGCAGCGCGAACGATGCCAACGCCAGCGACAACGACGCCTTTGTCATGCCCACCATCGTGTTCCACGGCAGCGCCGACAAGACCGTCAACCCCGACAACGGCGAGCAGGTCACCCAGGCAGCCCTGGCCGCCATCCAGGGCGCAGGCATCACCCTGAAAAAAGTCGAACAAAGCGAAGACAGCCCCGGCGCCAGCAGCGGCCGCCGCGACACCACGCGAACCATTTACCGCGCAGCCGACGGAAAGCCCTTCGTCGAACACTGGGCCATCGGCTCCGGCCCGCACGCCTGGTCAGGCGGCGACGCAGCCGGTTCATTCACCGACCCGCACGGCCCGAGTGCTTCGCAGGCGATGGTGGAATTTTTTCTGCAGCACCGGCGGGCGGAGGGCGGCTGAAGCGGGGTTGTGCAAGCCTGGCGCAGGTGCTAACATTGTGCTTATTTTAGAAAGCAGGCACAGCATGCAAGTCGCCATTCGCACCATGGGCAACTCCAAGGGGGTGCTCATTCCCAAACCCATACTCGAGCAAACCGGTTTGCAGGACGCGGCCGACTTGCAGGTCGTCAACGGCGTGATTGAAATCCGGCCTCTGAAGCGCAACCCGCGCGAAGGCTGGGCCGCTGACAGCGCACGCCTTGCGCAACATGCGGACGACGCGCTGGCATGGCCAGAGTTTGCCAACGAGAACGACGCCACACTGCAATGGTAGGCAGCGCGCCGTCGCTCGCTACCGGGGACGTGTGGCTGGCTCAGCTTGACCCGACGGTCGGCAGCGAAATCCAGAAAACACGGCCCTGCGTGGTCATCTCGCCGCCCGAGATGCACCAGCACTTGCGCACCGTCATCGTCGCCCCCATGACCACAGGCTCACGCCCCGCCGCGTTTCGGGTGCCGATCACATTCAAAGGGAAAAGTGGTTTGATCCTGCTCGACCAAATCCGCACGCTTGACAAAGCGCGCCTGGTGCGCCGCGAAGGCGCGGTGACGGCCACCACCTTGAAGCGCGCATTGGGTGTTTTGCAGGCGATGTTCTGCGCCGGCTGACTAGCGCGCGTTGACCCGGGCGTTATGGCTTCGGGCAACGCCGCTCCAAACCCGAATCTGTTGCACAAAAGACGAAGGCCGCATATAGCGGCCTTCCATTTGGTGCATCTTTCAGCTTGTTAGCGTCCAGAGCTCATATTCCAATCGATGAGAGATTGAAATATAACGCAGAAAGCGTTACAACCGAAACTTATTTTCACAGCAAGTCAGGAAGTGACAAAAATGCAGAGCAGACCTCAATTTATGCGGTATCGCCTCGCCCTCGATTTGGGCTCCACGTCGCTGGGCTGGGCCATGATCCGGCTGAACCATGACGATCTACCGGCTCCCGTTGCCATCATCAAAGCGGGTTCGCGTATTTACTCTAATGGACGCGAGAGTGCTCCGCTCGGCCAACAGGGCGAATCGTTGGCAAAAGTGCGAAGAGAAAAGAGACAGGCCAGGCGCCGTCGAGACCGCATGCTGTCTCGCAAAATCAAGGTGCGAGCTTTGCTGGCGGAGCACGGGCTGTTCCCCACCGCCGTTTCAGATCAAAAATTGCTTGAGCCTCTAGACCCCTACAAAATCAGAGCAGAAGGGCTATCCAATCAGTTGCCCCTGCACCACTTCGGTCGCGCTCTGTTCCACCTCAGCGTTCGGCGCGGCTTTAAAAGCAATCGAAAAACAGATAGAGACGACACGGATCAAAGCCTGATGAAATCGGCAATGAGCAGGCTTGACGCCCTCATTGTTGAACACAAAACGCTTGGGGCGTATCTCTATCACAGGGTAGGTCTATTCCCCGTGCCCGAGCCCGGACAGGCGGTGGTAAGGGCCAAAAGTCATGTTGTTCAGTCACAAAATAAGCGAAATCCGGAAAAGTCAGTCGAAAAAAATGACTGGGAATTTTTCATTCGGCGATCAATGGTAGAGGCCGAATTTGATGAGCTCTGGAAAGCTCAAAAAGCTTTTCACGGCGACGTACTCACAGACTCCGCTAAAGATGCCATAAGGCGTGAGATCTTCTTTCAACGCAAGCTGCGACCGGTGGATTTGGGCCGATGCACTTTGCTGCCGCAACTTCGCAGGGCCTACCGCGCTTATCCAGTCACACAAGCGTTAATAGCAATCCAGACTGTAAATAACCTCGAAATTCTGGACGGACGCTTGCAGGGGCATCCGCTAACTTACAGACAACGAGAGGTTCTGACTGATGAACTGTTGAGCGGACGAGACCTCACCTGGCACGGCATAAAAATAGCACTTTGCTTGCCCTCCGCAACACTGTTTAATTTAGAAAACGGCGGCGACAAACGAGAAGGTATTGACGGCGATCAGACCACTAAAGTCCTAAAGTCCTCCAAGTATTTTGGAGCAGCTTGGTTGGCAAAATTCTCAGTGACTCTTCGCCATCAGATTGTCTGGAAGATCTTGCACACTCAAGATGAAATCGCATTGACCGAATGGGTTGTCCGAAAGACCGGCATCACCACTGAAAAAGCACGCACCGTTACAAAAGTGCAATTGCCCAGCGGGGTAGCTGCTTATTCCAGGAGGGTTTCCACAGAGTTGATGAAGCAGTTACGAAATCACAACCATGAAGAACCATTGGCTCTCCACTTAGCGATTGAGCGAGCAGGATTTGGTAAACACAGCGCGCTAAGCTACCTACAGCGTACAGGTGAGCAATTGCTGTCCCAACTGCCCACGAACTATGGTGAATACTTGACCCGCCATGTTGGACTCAACGGGCGAATCGCAAACCCCACGGTTCACATTGGCCTAAACCAGGTACGTGCGGTGATAAATGCCCTTATCCAGAAGTACGGAAAGCCGGAGCAGATTCACCTCGAACTTGCTCGCGACTTGAAACTCAACGCCAAGCAACGTGAAAAAGTTATTCAACAAAACAAGAGGAACCGCGATGACAGAGCCAGACGGCGCAAAATATTTCTCGAGGAGTTTCATCGAAATCCTTCCGACGCTGAGATGGAAAAATTGTTGCTGTGGGAGGAACTGAATCCGCACGACTGCGCTGCCCGACAGTGTCCGTACACCGGCAGACAAATCGGCCTCCGAGCACTAATTTCGTCTTCAGAAATTGAAGTCGAACACATTCTCCCTAAACATTTAACGCTGGACGACGGGTTGCACAACAAAACGTTGGCGTTTGCAACGGCCAATCGCGCGAAAGGCGGCCAATCGCCATTCGATGCCTTTGGAAGGAACCCAACCGTAAATGGTGTTTCTTACAACTACGAACAGATTCTTTTTCGTGCCAAGCTAATGCGCAAAGAAAAATATATGCGTTTTTCTCCCACTGCGATGGAATGGTGGTTAGGCACAAAAGAGTCCATGCCAGATAGATATTTGAACGAAACGAGACATCTGAGTGTTGTCGCAAAAGAATATTTATCTTTGATATGCAAAGACATCGTCTGTACGACCGGTCAGCTCACGGCTTTGGTTCGCGATGCGCTGCACCTTAATCTGATTCTGAACAGTGAGAACAGAAAGAATAGGCACGATCACCGACACCACGCCGTTGATGCGTGTGTGATTGGGGTCATAGACAGGAGGCTAATTCATGCCATCTCGACTGCTAGCGCAAGGACAACACGCTATCGGGTTGGAATGATGGTGGAAACTATGCCTGAGCCATGGGTTGGCTACTGCAAAGCGGTAGCTGCAGCAGTAAAGTCAATAAAGGTTAGTCACAAGCCGGATCACAGCTTCGAGGCTCGTCTGTTTGGCGAAAAACATTCGTATTCTTTCGCCAGAGATGGCTCTGTTGTTCAGGCTAAACGAAAGGAATCTGATAAGCGCGGCTATGAAGTTTCATCCGTTGTACCCATCAAGCATCAGGATTCTGTAGCTCTAGCGCGCGCTCCATTCGGCGATCCTGCGCGCGCGTACAAAGCATATCGAAGCCAAGGAAACTATTGCCTTGAAATTATTGCTGACGAACATGGTAAATGGGACTTTGAGGTTATTCCCACCTACGTCGCCTACCAACAGGCACTGAAACTCGGAGGGCTGGCCCATGAAATTTCAAAAATGTCTGAGCAAATCTACGAGCAGAAGCTTTCATCAAAGGTCGGAAAACTTGTTATGAAATTGGTGAAAGGCGACTGCATCGCTTTTTGGGCCGATGGGACAACCAGAATATTACGGATCACGAAGATGAGCCAAGACGGTGGCGGGACATTCACGGATATTCACGAATGCAATGAAAGTGAACGAGCAAGTGAACGACGAGCGGCCAGCAAAAAACTAAAAAATGGGCAGATACTTAGCTTTCTTGACCGTTTAGCCCATCAGGACGACGTGTTTGTCCAGCAGCTCGGTCTTGCCGCATTGAGAGACGGCAAAGCCCGCCGCGTCACCATCTCCCCCATCGGCGAGCTCCGCGACCCCGGCTTCAAGCCTTAACCGCCATGATCGGCCGCATTGTTGAAGTGGCCGACGACCGGCGCCACCTGTTCATGCACCGCGGATTCATGGTGGTGCAAGACACCGATGGCGAGCGCAAGGAACTCGGGCAGATTCCGCTCGACGACATTGCCGCCGTCATCGCCAACGCGCACGGCTTGAGCTACACCAACAACTTGCTGGTGGCGCTGGCCGAGCGCGGCGCACCGTTTGTGTTGTGCGGTGCAAATCACAATGCCGTCGGCATGCTGCTGCCCATCGAAGGCAACTTTGAGCAGTCGCGGCGCATCGAGGCGCAGATTGCCGCCAGCCAGCCGACGCACAAGCGCCTATGGGCCAGCGTGGTGCGCGCCAAACTGGAGCAGCAGGCAGCAGCACTTGAAGCCACAGGCGGCCCGACTGCGCCACTGTCCGCGCTGGCTGCTCGCGTAAAAAGCGGCGACCCGGAAAACCTTGAAGCGCAGGGCGCGCGCCGCTACTGGACGCTGCTGTTCGGCGATGCCTTCCGACGGGATCAAAACGGCGGTGGCATCAACGGCCTTCTCAACTACGGCTACACCGTGCTGCGCGCTACCACGGCCCGCAGCGTCATTGCGGCCGGCCTGCATCCCGGCATCGGCCTGCACCACAGCAACGACAACAACGCCATGCGCCTGGTCGATGATTTGATGGAACCTTTCCGGCCCATGATCGACTTGAAGGTGTGGCAACTGCGGCGCAATGGCGAAGCCGAAGTCAGCCCCGACAGCAAACGGGCACTGGTGCGCACGCTCTATGACGACATGCAGACCGACGTGGGCGCTACGCCGGTCATGGTCTGCACGCAAAAGCTGTGTACCTCGCTGGCGCAGGTGTACCTGGGCGAGCGGGACAAGCTCGATTTGCCCCTGCCCGGCTTGCCGCTTGCGCTGGCCGCTGCGCTTGGCGACGAATAGGCCGTGGATTTCAAGCGATGCTGTCTGGATACCGCCTGATGTGGCTCGTCGTGATGTTCGATTTGCCCGTGGTCGAAAAGAAAGAGCGCAAGGCCG
>JANLYY010000264.1:0-20096 GCA_031365885.1 Polaromonas sp.
TGCTGCAAGCATGCAAAAGCTGCTGGACGTGCTGGAAGACCTGGACGATACGCAGAACGTGTTTCACAACGCCGCGCTGTCTGAGTAGCCTGCACCAAACAACCTGATCTGATTTGATCCGATTTTTGAAATGAGCATTCCCGCATGAAAGTTTTAGTGGTTGGCGGCGGTGGCCGTGAACATGCGCTGGCCTGGAAGCTGGCGCAGTCGCCCAAGGTGCAGGCGGTCTATGTGGCGCCGGGCAATGGCGGAACGGCGCTCGACGCGCGTCTTGAAAATATCCCTATCACCGACGTTCGCCAACTGCGCGAATGGGCCGTCAGCGAGAAAATTGCGCTGACGGTCGTCGGCCCGGAGCAGCCGCTGGCAGCCGGTATCGTCGATGAATTTCGCGCGCATGGCCTGCGCGTGTTCGGCCCATCAAAAGCAGCGGCGCAGCTCGAAAGCTCAAAAGCTTTTTCCAAGGCCTTCATGCAGCGCCACGGCATTCCGACAGCGGACTACGAAACCTTCACCGATGCTGTCGCAGCGCATGCCTACGTCGATGAAAAGGGCGCGCCGATTGTGGTCAAGGCCGATGGCCTAGCGGCAGGCAAAGGTGTGGTCGTGGCGATGACCCTGCATGAGGCGCATGAGGCTGTCGAGTTCATGCTGGCGCCCAGCCCCGATTTCAATCCGCTCGGCGTGACGCACAACCAGGGCGCAGAGGGGAAGGCTGAGCCCCGCGTGGTCATCGAAGAATTTCTGCAAGGCGAAGAGGCCAGTTTCATCGTGATGTGCGACGGCAAAAATGTCACTGCCATGGCGACCAGCCAGGACCACAAGCGGCTGCTCGATGGTGACAACGGCCCCAACACCGGCGGCATGGGCGCGTATTCGCCCGCGCCTGTCGTTACCCCTGACGTCCACGCCCGTGCAATGCGCGAGATCATTCTGCCGACCATCAAGGGCATGGAAAAAGAGGGCATCACCTACACGGGCTTTTTGTACGCTGGCCTGATGATCGACGCCAAAGGCAGGCCGAAAACGCTGGAGTTCAATTGCCGCATGGGTGACCCTGAAACCCAGCCCATCATGATGCGGCTGAAGACTGATTTCTATGACGTGATGATGGCAGCCACTTCGGGCGGGCTTGACCAGGTGGCGCTGGAATGGGATCGCCGGCCAGCACTCGGCGTAGTGATGGCTGCACACGGCTATCCGCTGAGTCCGCGCAAGGGAGATGCGATTCACGGCTTACCCAGGGTTGGCGAAGACGCGGTGGTTTTCCATGCGGGAACGGCAAGGCAGGACGGTGACGGCAGCGACGGCGCAACGCTGACGACTGGCGGTCGGGTGCTCTGCGTGACCGCACTCGGCGACACGGTGAAAGCCGCGCAGCACCGTGCCTATGAGGTCGCGCAGGCAATTCATTTCGATGGCGCCCAGTACCGCAAAGACATCGGGCACCGGGCCATCAAGCCGTCTTGAATCTCAATCTGAATCTGAATCTGCGATGACCACCCATCAGGCTCCACTGCCGGACGTTCGCACCTTTTTGCTCGGCTTGCAAAAGCGCATCACCGACGCCGTCGCGGCGCTCGACGGTCAGCCATTTCTAGCCGATGCCTGGCAGAAACAGCCTGGCGAAATACTGCAGGGTAATGGCGTCACGCTGATTCTGGAGGGCGGCACTGTGTTTGAGCGCGCAGGCTGCGGGTTTTCGCATGTGCGTGGGCCGAAGTTGCCACCATCGGCAACGCAGCACCGGCCCGAACTGGCGGGTGCGCCGTTTGAAGCCATGGGTTTGTCGCTGGTATTTCACCCGCGTAATCCGTATGTGCCGACAGTCCACATGAACGTCCGCATGCTGGCTGCCACACCCATCGCCGAGGGCGCCGAGCCGGTGTGCTGGTTCGGCGGCGGGATGGACCTGACGCCGTACTACGGCTTCGCCGACGACGCGACGCACTTCCACCAGACCTGCAAAGACGCGCTGGAAGCATTCGGCGACGACAAGTACCCGCGCTTCAAGCAGTGGTGCGACGAATATTTTTTCCTCAAGCACCGCAATGAGCCGCGTGGCATCGGTGGTGTATTTTTCGATGACTTCCAGGAGTTGGGCCCCGACCGCAGCTTTGCCATGATGCAAAGCGTGGCGGACTCGTTTTTGCAGGCGTATCTGCCGATTGTCAAGAAGCGCCAATACACGCCCTACGGCGAGCGCGAGCGTGATTTTCAACTCTATCGGCGTGGCCGTTACGTCGAGTTCAATCTGGTTTGGGATCGCGGCACGCACTTTGGCCTGCAGTCGGGCGGGCGAACTGAATCGATCCTGATGTCGATGCCGCCGCTGGTCAGCTGGTCTTACCAGCGCCCGGTCAAGGCAGGTTCGCAAGAGGATCGTTTGTATAAAGAGTTTCTGGTCAAGCGGGAGTGGGTTTGAACCAGGCTACCCGGCCTGCGGACGAGCACCGCATCGGCGTATTCGGCGGTGCGTTCGACCCGCCGCATCATGCGCACGTCGCACTCGCTAGTGCGGCCATCCAGCAGTTTGAACTTGGCAGCCTGCACGTCATTCCGACCGGGCAGGCCTGGCACAAGGCGCGTGCGCTGAGCGCCGCCGAGCATCGATTGGCCATGACACGTCTGGCTTTCCGGGACGAGCCAAGGGTGGTGGTTGACGAGCGTGAGCTGCAGCGCACGGGTCCGACCTTCACCATAGACACGCTGGAGGCTTTGCAAGCGCAAAACCCGCAGGCGACGCTTTATCTTTTCATGGGGGCCGATCAGTTTTCTGCCTTCCAGCAGTGGCACCGATGGAACGCCATTGTGGATATTGCTATAATTTGTATAGCTGCTCGCGCGCACTCTGCCTGGGCTACAGGCCAATTTGATGCCTATCCTGGACGTAGCAGCCGATTTGCGGTGCTTGACATGCCTTCACTGCCTGTCAGCGCCACCCAAATCCGGCAGCGCCTCGCTTCTCGCGCCGTCAGCCCTGTCGAGCTAGCGCAACTGGTCTCAAGGCCGGTTGCGCGTTATATTTCACTTCACCGGCTTTACGGTGCCTCTTAATTTCTATTTCTCCAAGCAAAGCACTGCATGACCTCTACCCCCGTCAAAACCACCAGCACCCTGGAAAAAAAAGATGTGCAGAAATTGCAGCGAGCGATCATCGACGGGCTGGAAGACGTGAAGGCGCAGGACATCCAGGTCTTTGACACCGAGCACATCACGTCGCTGTTTGAGCGCGTCATTGTCGCTTCGGGCAGTTCAAACCGGCAAACCAAAGCACTGGCGGCCAGTGTGCGCGACGCGGTGCGCGACGCCGGCTTCGCCAAGCCGCGCATCGAAGGCGAAGATAACGGCGAATGGATCATTGTTGATTGCGGCGCGGCTGTGGCGCACATCATGCAGCCAACGATTCGCCAGTATTACCACCTCGAAGAACTCTGGGGCGAAAAGCCGGTCAAGCTGAAACTGGGCGCGCCAGCGCCGCTGGTGAAGGCTTCAAAGCCAGAACCCAAAGCCGATCCTTCGGGCGCGCCGAGAGCAAAACCTGGCGTCAGAACCGGTGCGAAGACGTCCTCAAAAACGGGTGCCAAATCTGTTGCCGGCTCACGTGGCCGGTCTGCTGCAAAACCTGCTGTGAAATCGCCGGTGAGAGATTACGAGCCCGGCTACATCGGCAAGCTCGGCAAGACCAGCGACTGGACCGCCAGGCGCAATGAAGCTGCGCCGGCAGAAGAGCCCGCTATCCACCCCGTGAAAACAACGAGATCGCCGGCTAAAAAATCAGCAGCCGGGCTCGCTCCAAAACCACCAAGTAAACCAACAATTAAAGCCGTTGCAAAACCAGCGCCTCGACCCACCAGGAAGCCGGTTGTCGAAGTGCCTGTTGCCAAAAAAGTTGCGGCGCGGAAAGTGGCAGTCAAAAGCGCAGCAAAACCCCCTGCCCGGAAGACCGCACCGAAGAGCCGATGAGGCTGACGATCGTAGCCGTCGGTCAGAAAGTGCCCGACTGGGCTCAAACGGCCTACGACGACTACGCCAAACGCTTTCCGCCCGAGTTGAAGGTCGAACTCAAGGCCGTCAAGACCGAGCCCCGCACCTCCAAAACGCTTGACAACCTGCTGGCCGCTGAGCGGGCGCGGATTGAAGGCGCCATCGGCAAAAATTGCCGCGTTGTTGCGCTGGACGAGCGCGGCACTGCTGTCAGCACGGTGGCGCTGGCTGAGCGGCTGCAAGCCTGGCAGCTGTCGGGTCACGATGTGGCCATCGTGATCGGCGGCCCCGACGGGCTCGATGCCGAATTCAAACAGTCGGCGCATGAACGCTTGCGACTGTCAGATCTGACGCTGCCTCATGCGATGGTTCGCGTGCTGCTCATTGAGCAGCTTTACCGCGCGTGGAGCATCACGATCAATCACCCGTATCACAGAGAGTGATATGGCCCCCACGCTCGCGCACTTCGTGTCGCTTCCTGCCCCCGAGGGGGCCGCTGCGCCTGCGGCCCGGCAAAGCCGGTTCCGCGGCCCCTGCTTGGATGGGAGACGGCACCGTTGCGCATCGTCTGTTGTGCCTTTTCCCCGATTTACTCCCTCTCCCTCTGGGAGAGGGCAGGGGTGAGGGCTCCCCAAACCCCACCGCACCATGACTGATTTCATCTACCTCGCCTCGCAAAGCCCGCGGCGACGCCAGTTGCTAGAGCAATTGGGCGTGTGCCATGAATTGCTGTTGCCCGACGAGGATGAGGACGCCGAAGCGCTGGAGCTTGTGCATGCCAATGAGGCGCCGCTGGCCTACGTCAAACGCGTCACCTCACTGAAGCTTGACGCGGCCGTGGCACGCCTTCAACGTCGAGGCCTTCGCCCGGCACCCGTGCTGTGTTCCGACACGACCGTGGCGCAAGGGCGCGTAATTTTCGGCAAACCAGCGGACACCAAAGACGCGGTACGAATGTTGGGTGCGTTGTCTGGCGCTACGCACCGGGTTTTGACTGCAGTGGCAGTGCAGCATGCGCGTCGACGCTTTGAGGCCGTCAGTATTTCGCAGGTCAGCTTCGATGCCATGACCGCTTCGCAGATTCGCGCCTACGTGGCGACTGGAGAACCGATGGGCAAGGCCGGCGCTTACGCGATACAGGGTCGGTTTGCGATGCACATCAGCCGGATCAATGGCAGCTACAGTGGCATCATGGGGCTCCCGCTGCAGGAAACCGCTCACTTGCTGCGCGCGGCCGGGTTCAAAATCTAGCGACAAATTGCCAATCCACATGCAACAAGACATTCTCATCAACTGGTCGCCGCAGGAATCGCGCGTGGCCGTGGTGGAACACGGTGCGGTACAGGAACTGCAGGTAGAACGCACGCTGGAGCGAGGTTTGGTCAGCAATGTTTACCTCGGCAAAGTGGTTCGCGTGCTGCCAGGCATGCAGTCGGCATTCATCGACATCGGGCTTGACCGCGCGGCCTTTTTGCATGTGGCCGATTTGATCTCGACCATCAACAGCCGCCATGCGGAAAACGACGCAGCGGCTACCGTGCCCGGCGCGCTGGCGGCCCCGCCCATATCATTCGCTCAACCCATCGAGCGCCAGCTTTTCGAAGGACAGTCCTTGATGGTGCAGGTACTCAAGGACCCGATGGGGACCAAGGGCGCCCGGCTGACAGGGCAGATCAGCATTGCCGGTCGGCTGCTGGTTTTTCTGCCGCAAGACAACCATATTGGCGTCTCGCAGAAAATACCACAGCGGCAGCGTGAGGAATTGCGTCAGCGCCTTCAAACCCTTAATGCGGACCTTGGTGGGGGCTTTATTCTGCGGACCAACGCCGAAGAAGCCAGCGACGCGGAACTGTCCGAAGACATTGCCTACCTGCGAAAAACCTGGGCGCGCATCAAGGCCGCATCGCTGCGCCTTCCACCCGCGTCGGTATTGCATCAGGACCTGGATCTGCTGCAGCGCGTGCTGCGCGACATGGTGGTGGAAGGTACGCAGTCCATCCGCATTGATTCGCGCGAACAGTTCGAAAAACTGACAGCCTTCGCCACGGAATTCATGCCAGCGACACTGCAAAAACTGCAGCTTTACACCGGCGAGCGGCCGATATTTGATCTCTTCAGTATTGATGAAGAAATTGCAAAGGCATTGGGCAGGCGGGTCGATCTCAAGTCCGGCGGTTATCTGATCATCGACCAAACCGAAGCGCTGACCACCATCGACGTCAACACCGGCGGATTCGTCGGTGCGCGCAATTTCGACGACACAATTTTCAAGACAAATCTGGAGGCCTCACAGGCGATTGCGCGGCAGCTGCGCCTGCGCAACTTGGGCGGCATCGTGATTGTCGACTTCATCGACATGGTGAAAGAAAATCACCGTGATGCCGTTTTGACCGAGTTTCAAAAACAGCTGGCACGGGATCGCATCAAGACAGCGGTCAATGGTTTTTCTGCGCTGGGCCTGCTGGAGATGACGCGAAAACGAACCCGCGAATCGTTGGCGCATCAGCTTTGTGAGCCGTGCAGTGCCTGCGGCGGCAAGGGGGTGGTCAAGACAGCGCGAAGCGTGACCTATGACATCCTGCGCGAGATTCTGCGTGAAGCCCGGCAGTTCAACCCACGCGAATTTCGCGTGGTAGCGTCCCCCAAAGTGATCGAGCTTTTTCTGGACGAAGAAAGCCAGCACTTGGCCAGCTTGAGTGACTTCATCGGCAAGCCGGTCTCGCTGCAGGCCGAAGCCGCCATGGCGCAGGAGCAGTACGACATCGTGCTGCTGTAGGTCCGGTCGTCTCAAAAATATGAAACCCAGCTTGACGCAGAACCGCAGACCGATTCCGATTCTGGTCTATCACCAGATCGATGAAGCGCCGCCAAGGGGAAGCCCGTTTCGGAGTTTGTATGTCGCACCCGGCGCATTCGCACGGCAAATGGCTTTTTTAAAGCTGTTGGGCTACACGGGCTTGTCGATGGGTGATCTGCTTCCTTACCTGAACGAAGAAAAAGAAGGCAAGGTAGTTGGCATCACTTTTGACGACGGCTACCACAACAACATCGCGAACGCTTTGCCGGTTTTGAAGAAACAGGGATTTTCATCAACCTGCTACGCGGTGAGCGGTCTGCTGGGTCAAACCAATTTCTGGGATAAGCATTTAGGCATTGCTCAAGCGCCTTTGATGACGAAAGCCGATATTCGTCAATGGGTTGCGGGTGGACAGGAGATCGGTTCCCACACGCATCAGCATCTAGACCTGCTGGGTGCCGCGGATGCACCTTGCCGCGCTGACATTGCGCTCGGAAAGTCAAGTTTGGAAGCAGCTATTGATCGGTCTGTCGATCATTTTTGTTTCCCCTATGGACGGTATGAACCAAAGCATGCGGTGATGGCTGGCGAAGCTGGCTTCAAGACTGCCACCACTACCCATCGCAGTCGTTGTCATGCGCTGACCGATTTGTTGCAACTGCCGCGCGTACCGGTGCTTCGTTCTACCAGTCTTCCGGTTTTCTGGTTGAAGATTGCCACTGCGTATGAAGATCACCGAACGGATGTGACAGGAAAAAAATTTTGAAAATTGCTGTGCTCAATCGAGTTTTTGCAAGCACTGGCGGAGGAGCGGAACGCTATTCAATAGCTTTAGTCGAACAGCTTGCGGCGCGCCACGAAATTCACGTTTTCGCGCAAGAGATCGGTCACCAATGGCCGCATGTGCGCTACCACCGGGTAAGTCTCCTATTTAAACGACCGCGCTGGCTCAATCAGCTTTGGTACGCTTGTATTACCTGGATGCGAACCCGGAAAGGCTTCGATGTTGTCCATTCTCATGAAAACGTCTGGCATGGCAATTTACAGACTATGCATGTCAAGACTGTGAGTCATAGTCTTTTTGGCGATCGCAAAGGCCTAGCACTAGTATGGCGCCGCATTTCCACCGCTTTCAGTGCGCGGCTAATAATATATCTATTATTTGAGCAAGTGCGTATGAGTGTAAAAGATAATCGGGCAGTGGTGGCCGTGTCCGAATCATTGCGTGAAGAATTCCTGGCAGAGTATCCAAAGTCGCGAAAAATTCTCCACGTCATAACTCCGGGTGTAAATTTACCAAGTAATAGTATAAGTAAATCAGACGCCCGTGAGATACTAGGCATGCAGAAAGACGGTAGCCTTCTACTGTTTATTGCAAATGATTTCGCGCGTAAAGGGCTGAATGCGCTGCTTCTTGCCTTACGCGATATTCCTCTCGACGTGCGGTTGATGGTGGTTGGTAATACTGATCAAGTTTTCCGTTTTCGCACTCAGGCCGAGACTTTGGGAATTCATTCAAGAGTTCATTTTTTGGGTTTGCTGGAACATATTGATTTGGCATACCAAGCTGCCGATGTATTGGTGCATCCTACATTGGAAGACAGTTTTGGGATGGTAGTGCTCGAAGCGATGGCTCACCGGTTGCCCGTAATTGTTAGTGACAGAAAATATTGTGGAGCTTCCGCTTTACTTACAAATCGCGTTCATGCGTTGCTGCTTGAAGATCCGGAGAATGTGTCTACGTTGGAAAAGTCAATCTTGTGCATTCTTGATTCGACCAAACTGTCTAATCGTCTCCGGGACAATGGATTCCGTCTTGCGCAGGAGCACAGCTGGCGAGCTGCAGCAATGGCATATGAAGAGATCTACAGTATGGTTTGCGTCAGACACCAAACCTGAAACCTATATCTTGGTTTATTGATAATACAAAGGAAGTTTTTCAGCGTATACGTGCAAATGCCTACCATTCTGCCGTAATGCCAGTCCACATCAGCATCACCGTAAAAACAAATGATTCAGTCACCTGCAAGTATTTTATTGGTCAAAGCCCACAGCATGGGCATCGGGGATTTGCTGCGTAGTTCTGCAGCTTGGCGTGCATTAAAAAACAAATGGCCACAAACACGGTTGCATTTACTAATGCTCAGCAAGCATACGGGTTATCCCTCGGAATCCTTTATCCGAACTCACCATTTGCTTAGCAGTGCGACTTTTATTACAACAAAAACGGGCACACCGGAAGAGAAACAGCGAAGTATAAAATTTTTTGAAATTTTACGCACTGCAGAGCGGCAACTTGGAGATGTCGCGATAGATTTGGTGATCGATTGCGAGCCTTACGGTATAAGGACGTCTTTACTTACCCAGCAGTTAGCTCGCCGCTATCGGGCCAAGTCAGTTGGAATAGCGCAGTTTCCATTGCGCCGATATTTTTATGATTGCGCCGCTCCCTCGGTGTCGCAATACAGCAAAACGAATTGTCTGAGACAGCCTATCGACTACACCGAACGAGATTTCGTGGTTCTAGAGGCGTTGGGGATACGACGTAAAGGCACCCTGATTGAGCTTCAAATTGGACCAGAAGCACTGGTCTGGCGGAACCTGCATGCGTCTTCATTTAGAGGATCAGAAAAACAATTGGTATTAAATATTGGTTGCGGAACGCCTGATGCGTTGGCCAAACGCCCACCGTTACTTGCTTTAGTGGACGCCATGGTTAATTTATACCAGCGCCATCCCTATACTTTACACTTGACCGGTGCAGATTTTGAAAAGAAGGTTAATCAGGAATTTAAAATTTTGTATGTACAGAAATTGGCAGAATCGGGATGCGATCCAGTTGTCCATGACTGGTCTGGTAAATGTACGCTTAACGAGCTTTCAGGGCTGGTCGGAAGTGCAGACATCGTGATTTCAAGCGATTCGGGACCATTTCATATAGCAGTTGCTCTTGATGTACCTACGCTTGGTTGGTTTAACTTCCCCACGCCAGCTTCGTACCATCTACATAATAGTAATGTAATAGTCCATATCATGCCTTCTCCTGACGAATTTTCCAATTCTGTCATCAAGCTGTTGGTTCAAAGCTGAGCCTTAAAAAGTCGCGGTAGGCCCCTTCCTCACTCTTTAATTTGCGATCGTCGCCTTGCTGAGATATGTGTCCGTGCTGTAGCACAATTATATTGTGGGCATCCGAAATGGTAGACAAGCGATGGGCAATTGCAATAGTTGTGCGGTTGACCATGACAGCTCTCAATGCGGCTTGCACCAGCTTGTCTGTATCTGGATCTAACGCAGACGTTGCTTCGTCTAGTATCAAAATAGGCGCATCCTTGTATAGTGCTCGTGCAATTGCAAGTCGCTGTCGTTCCCCGCCTGAGAGTGCGTTGGCGTTGTGCCCGATCAGGGTGTCGATACCTTGGGGAAGGCTTGCCACCAAATCTCCAAGATAAGCGGCCTGAATGCATCGACTTGCCCTTGCACGGTCAACAGATTGCCCTAGTGTTACATTATGAAGGACAGTGTCGCTGAGCATGACGACCTGTTGGCTGACCAGCGCAAATTGACGGCGTAGTGAGTTTAAGTTCCAGTCCCTCAGTTCCACCCCGTCAAGGGTTACGCAGCCTTCGCTGTAGTCCACAAAGCGCGGTAACAGGTTCGCGAGTGTTGTCTTTCCTGAACCTGATGGGCCTACCAGTGCTACAAACTGCCCACTTTTAATGGTGAAATTAATATCTGAGAGTGCAGGCGTTTTGGTATTCGGATAAATTACTGTTACGTTTTTGAACTCAATTAGCCCAGTGCTGCGTGTGCTGGTGTAAACTCCACCGGATTCAGGTGCTACAGTTTCCACCAAAGCGATGGCACGCTCGGTCGCTACAACGCCTCTCGTTACTGTGCTTGTAACTTCTGATAAGTGTTTGATCGGTGCGATCAGCATAAGCATGGCAGTGATGAATGCTACAAATCCTCCTGCAGACAGGTCGCTCGATTGACTTTCTACCAGCGCCACGGTGATAACTGTGGCCAAAGCTACCGATCCAAAAAAATTCGTAATTGGCGCTACGGCGGACCCGGCCACAGCTGATTTCATGGCAAGCCTTTTCATCAGCACATTGACTGAATTGAAGCGTTCTCGCTGCTGTTGTTCAGCACCCTGCACCCGTATTTCCTTGTGTGCAAGAACATTCTCTTCCACAACATACGCAAGTTGATTGATAGCCGATTGCGACGCCTTGGTAAGGCTATAAAGCCGCTTTGCGAGTGCTCTCATGACCAGCGCAACAGCTGGAAATATAAATACCACTATTAGCGTCAACTTCCAATTCAAAACTAGCAGGTAAGCGAAAAGTGCTACGAGAGTCAGGCTGTCCTTGACACACGTCGTAACGGATTGGAGTAATAGTACCGCTCCATTTGTAGCTTCAAACACCACAGTATTGGCTAAAGTTGTTGCGGGTTGCTTCCTGTATAACTCAATTTCTGCCGAGTTAATTGCATCAAACATCTTTCGTCTCAAATCAACTAAACTAGTTTGGACTATTTTAGCCAAAGCAATGTCTGCCAGGAAAGATGCTAGTGAACGAAGCATAAACAGGCCAATGATCAAAATTGGGATAATCCAAACGGGAATTTCATTGGCATTAAAACCTCTATCCAATAACGGTTTCAGGAGCGCCGGAATTGTCGGCTCCAGCAATGCTCCAGTGACTACGGCAGAAGCCAGCAGGATCCATCCCGAAAGTGGCTTGGAAAAATATGGAAGAACCCGCCGCGCACGCTGCCAAAGGGTATCACCAAGGGGTGGAGTAACATCAGCTGGTGTCATATCAGTTCCTGTTTGGGTTCGGTGATTTCCTTGTGGTAAATGCCAAGAATGATTCCTATTCCAATACAGAAAAAGTCTCCCATACCAATTCCAAATATCATCGAGTTAAACAGCCCGGAGATAAATAGAGTTGCAACGATTGTTTGCAACATGCGAGCCTCCGGCAAAGCAAGGGCTCGGGAGCAGAGCAGTATATAAAAAAACAGACTGCTTAGTAAAGCTACTCCCACCAAACCACCTTCCACTACCCACAAAAGAAATAATTGATGTGGATCACTAATCGAAAGAGTCAAAGGATTGGCTTTGTCCGATCCCAGACGACGATATTGCTGGTTCCAGCTGCCCGCACCGTGTCCCAGTATTGGTTTATCCATAGCGGCAAGCAAAGAAACGTGCCAATAATACAGTCGCAGGCCAGATGAACTGTCAGCAACAGTATGCTCCGAATATGCTGCAATTTCAGAGCCGACACTTACCATCCTTTCTCGAAAATTTTTACTGCCCGCAAATGTAAGAGCCATGACCGCAGAAATAATTACAATAGTAATCCATTTTTGTCGTCGCGGCAGTTCGTACATTACAGCGAGAGCAATGATTGTCAGTGCCACCAGGTGTCCACTGCGGCCTTTTAAAAATCCAAGCGTCAGCACAAGCGTTGAAAGTGCGCCAAAAACAGCCATCAAACGACCCCGTGGGCCAAAAATCCAATCCCTGCCGAACCATAATATGGCAACAAGGATTGATTGTGAAATCGATTGCTCCAGGTAACTGCCGAAAACGGCGTAAGTTTCCTTTGATGCCGTTGCGGTAGCCCACGGCACATTTACCCCAATTACGAGCAGCCATGCACTTAGAACTACAAAGATCTGACCAAATGCAAATGCTTGCAAAAGAGTTTTACCCTCTGAGAAGTTTCTTATCAGCATGTAAAGGATTGGTATGGTAAGCAGCCGAGCATGGCGCGTCCATGCGTGCAAAGACTCAAATAAGGTTACAGTCGACCACGCTACCGTAGCCAGCATGTATCCAACGATAACCAATACCAAAACGGTCAAATTCTGGAACTTTTTACCAGATTCAGATTGTTTGTTGGTAGTGGGAAGCAAGAAAATGCAGGCAGTACCTACATATAAAAGTAATCGCCCTACGGCCGATACGGCTGTTCCCAGACTGGGAGAAACTGCTACAAAGCAAAGAAGTAGAAGTCTGAGGTTTAAACCTGAATCGGTACTACTTTTATTCGTGGATATGTCGGAGGTTATCATTTGACGCTAATAAGATCTATTTTATAATTCAATATTACTCAGGACGACGCTTGATAGTTAGTTTTTCAAACAAGTGATACACCTGTATTTCAAGAGTTTGCAGCATTATCGGGCATCGAGCGACGCTTGACACCCCTGAAATCGAAAAACGCTCTGCTATGCTCTGACTCTTGTCAGAGCGCACCTATCAGATGCATCTGGAGCCAGATTGAGTCGAAAAGGTTTTCTTTGTCAAGCTTAACCGTCACAGTCATTACTAAAAATGAAGCGCACAACATCGAGGCCTGCCTGCGTTCGGTTCGATTTGCAGACCAGCTGGTGGTGCTCGATTCAGGCAGCACCGATGCCACCACAGATATCGCATTTTCTCTGGGTGCTGAAGTGTCGGTCAACAGCAACTGGCAAGGGTTTGGGATTCAAAAGAATCGGGCCTTGGCGCTAGCGCGATGCGATTGGGTACTTTCACTCGATGCTGACGAACGCGTCTCGCCCGCGCTTCGCGCTGAGATCGAGGCGGTAATGACTTCCAACCAGTTAGACGTCTATAGCTGTCCTCGTCTTTCCAGCTTCTGTGGACAGAATATGCGTTACTCCGGCTGGTATCCGGACCGGGTGACGCGCCTGTTCAAGCGTGGTACCGCTAAATTTACAGATGATCTGGTTCATGAGCGGGTTCTTGCACCTCGCAAGAGTGGACAACTTTTTTCGCCGTTGCTGCATGAAAGTTATCGAAGTTTCGAAGATGTTCTCCACAAGGCTAATTTGTACTCAAGTGCGGGCGCGTCAAAGCTTCATGGGAAAGGCGGAAGCGCTTCTTTGCGAACTGCGCTCGGACATGGTTTATGGGCGTTTTTCCGGACCTATTTTTTCCGGTGCGGCTTTCTCGACGGTTGCCTTGGTTTTATTTTGGCCGTTTCTGTGGCGGAAGAGACCTACTACCGCTACTTAAAACTCTGGCTCCTTACGCGCGAAAGCGAAACGAAAACATTTTGATATTCATGAGTTTGAAGACTTGCTGTTCGTCAGGTACAGCTTGTCGCCGTTTGGCGGCACCGGATCGCGCTGGCAACAAACTGTTGCACCTGACCGGGCGGTATTGCCACTTATTCCGGTTAAAAAAGAGCATTCCCACAAAGCGCGCAAAGCCGCGCGCGGAGCACTGAGCGACTTTCTTTGCATCGCTACAGCGCGCTGGAGATTGTTCCGTCCGTATCATTTAACCTGCCACCGTACCCAAACTATTGGACATATGAATTTTTCTTCATTGAATCGTCGAGGACTTATGGTTTTGCTTGCGTCGGGTGCGGCGCCCGCTTTCGCCCAATTCCGCGTCGAAGTCACAGGCGTCGGCCTGACGCAGGTGCCACTGGCCATATTGCCCTTTCGAGGTGAAGCCCAATCGCCGCAAAAAATCAGCAACATCGTCAAAGCCGATCTGGAACGCAGCGGTCTTTTCCGTGCGGTCGATGCTGGCGGGCAGACCGCCGACGAAACCACTCGGCCGGATCTGGCGAACTGGCGGCAAAAAGGCGCTGATGCCATTGTGACCGGCAGCGTGTCGCAACTGGCTGACGGCCGATTTGATGTGCGGATGCGGCTCTGGGACACGGTGCGCGGTGAGGATATGGGTGGCCAGAGTTTCACGCCACCGACGGGTGACCTCCGTTTGTCGGCGCACCGGATTTCTGACTACATTTACGAAAAATTGACAGGCGAGAAAGGTATTTTTTCTACACGCATCGCTTACGTGACCAAGGCAGCGCAACGTTTCAATCTGTGGGTCGCAGATGCTGACGGCGAGGGCGCGCAGTCTGCATTGACCAGCCCCGAGCCCATCATTTCACCGTCGTGGTCGCCCAACGGCGCCCAGCTGGCCTATGTTTCCTTTGAGTCGCGCAAACCGGTTATCTATGTGCATGAGGTGCTTACTGGCAAGCGACGCTTGGTTGCCAATTTTCGCGGCTCGAATAGTGCCCCGGCTTGGGCGCCCGATGGTCGGCAGATCGTCGCTACTTTGAGCCAGCAGGGCGGCTCGCAGCTGTATGCCATCGGCCTGAATGGTGGCGAGCCCCGCAGGCTCACTCAATCTTCCAGCATTGACACAGAACCGGCCTATTCGGCGGACGGCAAGACGATTTATTTTGTCAGTGACCGTGGCGGCGCGCCACAAATCTACCGCATGAGTCCGTCAGGCGGCAACGCAGAACGCGTGACCTTCACCGGCAGCTACAACATATCGCCGGCCGTCAGCCCCGATGGCCGGTGGCTGGCCTACATTTCGAGAATCGGCGGCGCGTTCAAGCTCCAGTTAATGGAACTCGCTGGCGGCGCAGTGACTTCACTTACCGATACCGCCAGCGACGAGAGCCCAAGCTTTGCGCCCAACAGTCGCCTGATCGTTTACGCCACCCAGCAACAGGGCCGGGAAGCGCTGATGACGACCACGCTGGACGGCAAGATCAAGGCCAGACTTTCAGGGGCCAGTGGCGACATCAGGGAACCCGATTGGGGTCCTTTCCAGCGCTGACGAGTAGCGGATCCTCCCAAATTTTCATTCATCCATTATTTTTATTTTTTTGAGGTATTTCATGAAGCGCACTTTCTTTTCTATTGTTTCCTCTTTGTTGCTGACGGCCTCCTTGGTCGCCTGCAGTTCAAACGTCAAACTTGAAGATGTTCCGGTAGAGGACCGTAGCGGTGCGAATACGGGTTCGACCAGCGGCACTCCGGGTGGCGCCGCGAGCAGTGGTGTGGCACCGGTGCAGATCGGCGCTACTGATGCAGCGGGTGCCGGCCCGGCCAATACCGCGAAGATCATTTATTTCGACTTCGACAGCTTTGTGGTCAAGCCCGAGTTTCAGGGCACGATCGAATCGCATGCCAAATACCTGACGGCCAACAAAGCCCGCAAAATGGCCATTGAAGGGCACACCGACGAGCGCGGCGGCCGCGAGTACAACCTGGCACTGGGCCAAAAGCGTGCCGAAGCCGTGCGCCGCGCGCTCGGCTTGCTGGGCGTCGTCGATGCGCAGGTCGAAGCGGTAAGCTTTGGCAAAGAGAAGCCGGCAGCGACGGGATCCGACGACGCATCGATGGCTAAAAATCGCCGCGCTGAAGTCGCTTACCGCTAAGCTTGGGGTTCATCTTGAAAACCTTCAAAGTCGCGCTGGCGGCTGCCATTTGTCTGTTCGCCCTCAGCGCGCAGGCCGCCTTGTTCGATGACGACGAGGCCCGACGCGCCATACTTGATCTGCGTCAAAAAGTAGATGCTTCGCAGCAGCGATCCACGGAAGACATCCGGCGAGCCATGGAAGACAACGCCCAGTTGCGCCGCAGCGTCCTGGACCTGTCCAACCAGATCGAGGCACTGCGCAACGAAATCGCTTCCATGCGGGGGCAAAACGAGCAGCTTGGCCGCTCGGTCGCTGACATTCAGCGCACCCAAAAAGACCTGAAGCAGGGCGTTGAAGACCGCCTGCAAAAAATCGAGCCCAGCAAAGTGTCAGTCGATGGCAAGGAGTTTGTTGCCGAGCAGGCCGAGAAGCAGGAGTTTGATGCCGCGCTGGCAGCACTTCGCAAAAGCGACTTTGCTGGCGCACAGGCAGCTTTCATGAATTTCATGGGCCGCTACCCCCAAAGCGGTTACCGTGCGTCTGCGTTGTTCTGGCTTGGTAACGCGCAGTACGCGTCGCGAAACTACAAAGAGGCGGTCGTCAATTTCCGCTCGATGGTGACAGCCGAGCCTCAGCACGCCCGTGCACCCGAAGCATTTTTGTCAATGGCCAACTCGCAGGTCGAATTGAAAGACGCCAAATCAGCTCGCAAATCGCTGGAAGATCTGGTCAAGATATATCCGCAGTCCGAAGCTGCTTCAGTTGCGAAAGAGCGGCTAGCCAGATTGAAGTAGGCTGGGTGCGAGTCACTTTGTGGCTTCCATTCGCCCTTAAGATTGGCGGATGGAAATTTCTGTTGTCAGCGCACTCACCACCCAGGTTCTCTGGGCAGGTTTTATTCTTTCGGTCGTTTTTGGCGCCATCGCCCAGCGCAGCCACTTTTGCACCATGGGTGCCGTCAGCGACATCGTCACCGTGGGCGACTGGACGCGCATGCGCATGTGGGGCATGGCTGTTGGCGTTGCCATGATTGGCTTTGCGGTACTCGTTGCCTTCGGTCAGATAGACCCGACCAAAACACATTACGCCTCAAACAGGTTGATCTGGCTGTCTGCGCTCGTGGGCGGCGCACTGTTCGGATTCGGCATGGTGCTGGCTTCGGGTTGCGGCAGCAAGACGCTGGTGCGCGTAGGGGGCGGCAGCCTCAAGTCGGTCGTTGTTTTTGTCGTCCTGGGCATTGCCGCTTTTGCCACACTCAAAGGCATCACGGCTGTGGCACGCGTGGCTACGGTGGACCGGGTCGCGATTGACTTCACTACCCAGGCGGCACTGCCCAACTGGCTGGCGGGCGCAATTGGTCTGTCGCCCGCAACGACCGGTTTGGTCATTGCGCTAATTATTGGTCTCGGGCTGCTGTGGTGGGCAGTGAGTGGCTCGGGCTTCGTCGGCTTCAACAATCTGCTGGGCGGTTTGGGTACCGGCGCCGTCATCACTTCCCTATGGTGGGTCAGTGGCCACATGGGCTACGTGGCTGAGCATCCCGAGACATTGCAAGAGACTTTTCTGGCGACCAACTCCGGGCGAATTGAGGCGCTGAGCTTCGTGGCGCCCTTTGCCTACACACTCGACTGGCTCATGTTTTTCAGTGACAAAAGCAAAGTGCTCACGCTCGGCATCGCGTCCGTATTCGGCGTGGTGGTTGGCTCGGCGCTGGTATCTCTGGCATCCCGCAGTTTTCGCTGGGAAGGTTTTCGTGATGCCAAAGACACGGCAAATCACTTGATCGGCGCTGTGCTGATGGGCGTTGGTGGTGTGGTTGCCATGGGCTGCACGGTCGGCCAGGGACTGGCGGGAATTTCCACGCTAAGCGCTATGAGTTTTATAGCTGTCGGCGCAATAATTGCGGGGGCCGTAGCCAGTTTACGCTTTCAAATATGGCGTCTTGAGCACGCGCTGTGAGTAGATTGCCAGGCGGGTCGCTGAAATCTGAAGTGCTTGCTGATGCCGTGATGCCGCAAGATTTCGAGCGGCGTTTTGGCGGTCTGTCGCGTCTTTACGGTGCTGCGGGCGCGCAGCGGATTCGCCAGGCGCACATCGTCGTGGTGGGCCTGGGTGGCGTGGGCTCGTGGGCCGCAGAGGCCGCAGCACGCAGTGGCGTAGCGCGCCTGACACTGGTCGATCTGGACCACATTGCCGAATCGAATATCAACCGGCAGGTTCACGCCCTCGACAATACGGTCGGCATGGCAAAAGTTCAGGCCATGCGTGAGCGCATCGCCCACATCAACCCTGACTGTATGGTCGACTGCATTGAAGAATTTGTCGACGCCTACAACTGGCCCGGCGTGCTCGGATTCGCGACAGACTTTGACTGGAAAACAGTGGCAGTCATTGACGCCTGCGACCAGGTCAAAGCCAAAACTGCCATGGCCGCATGGGCGATTAAATGCAAAGTCAGGTTCATCAGCGTCGGCGCAGCCGGTGGCAAGCGACTGGCGCACAAGGTAGACATTGAAGACTTGTCGCTCGTGACGCATGACCCGCTGCTGGCGCAGATGCGCAATCGTCTGCGCAAGGAACACGGCGCAGCGCGGGACAAAAAGAAGATCGGGGTGGCCTGTGTATTTAGCCGCGAATCGGTGATGCAGCCGGGTGCGATAGCCTCCGGGGCGGATAGTGAAACGCAGCTCGCTTTGCATGCCGGCGATTTCCAGTCGGATCTTTCATTGGAGGCGCAAAGCGATGCCACGCTCAATTGCCACGGCTACGGCTCCGTTGTCACAGTCACTTCAACATTCGGCCTGTGCGCAGCCGGATGGGTGCTCGGCAGAATCGCGGAGTCGGCTTGAAAACCCATAAAAAATAACGCTATAATTTGAGGCTGTGCTACAGACGATGTGGTGCAACTCAAGAAGAATCTCTTGGGGCCTTAGCTCAGTTGGTAGAGCAGCGGACTTTTAATCCGTTTGTCGTGGGTTCGACCCCCGCAGGCCCCACCAAAATTTAAAGCGCCTGACTTTGCGGTCAGGCGCTTTTTTATTTGCGCATGGTGTTTTGCAAGTTCGCGGTTCAGCTTCGCAAGTCTTCCTGCTTATGCCGAATACCCTAACAGCGGCACCTCGAGGTTCGCCTCGCGCGCGACCCGCACGCAGTCCTTCATGTGCTCTTCGCCGAGATAGCGAATCGCCGCGTAGCCCACAGCTGCCGCGACAATCTGCCCGGCGAACGGAACGTATTTGGCGAGCTGTTTGGTCGTCAGGCGCATGCCGATCTTGGTGGTGGCCTTGATGACCAGGTCGCGGCTGATGAATTTGCCGATCAATATCGAACCGACCATCGCCGCTGCCTTTTGAACCTGCTCACGCTTTTTGGGGCCTAGCTGGTCGAGCTGCTGCGGTGTCAGCCCGAACTCGTTGTTGATCTCGGGGATCAGTTTTGAAAGCATGGCAGCATCTACTGCCCAGTCCAGACCCGGCACGGGCACGGCGCTGGCCACTGCGGCGGTCAGGGCACGTTTGTTTAAAAGCTTGCGGCTGCGCATGACAGCTGCCTTGAGGGCCGCGTCAGTGGAGGCCATGTGAAGGGCGCTGGGCATGGGCTGAAACCTTTCGATTGCTTCGGTGGTTTCATTTTGCCGGGATTCCCAACCCTATGCTGCAGCCGTTTCAATCTGCTCGGTCAGCTCCAGCCAGCGCTCTTCCAGCGAATTGAGTTCGCCTTCAATCGCTTTCAGCCGCTTGCCGGTCTGGGCGATTTCTAGAGGCGCGCTGATGGTCGTCAGCGCGTTCTGCAGGCTGGTCTGCTCGGCGGTCAATGCCTGCATGCGCTGGTCGATTTTTTCGATCTCTTTGCGCAGTGGTTTGACGGTGTCGGATTGCTGCTGGCGTTTTTGGGCTTCTTCTTTCTTGCTGGCTGGCTTATTTGTATCAAATGTGCTTGTAGCCCAATCATTACCAGCGCGAGCAGCTCCTGATTTAATAGCATTCTCAATCTTGTCAACTTTGACTTTAGGCGCCGAAACATCCACAGGCGACGGCGTGTTGCCCGATTTTTTCGCCTCCTCGCGCATCCGTTTGGCGTGGTCGAGCAAATACTTCTGATAGTCG
>JANLYY010000271.1:0-42621 GCA_031365885.1 Polaromonas sp.
CGCCGCCGGATCAGCCAGACATGCCAAAAGGCCTGCAGCAGGCCCGCGCCAATTGCTATTAAATAAATAGCTGCTTGCGCACGTTCTACAAGGGCTAGAGCCCATATAGATAGATAAATCAGGTAGCAGAGCAGTACCGCAACCACATCGAATCGCCCCAGCGTGATAGCCGACGTTTTCATGCCGAGTGCCAGGTCGTCATCGCGGTCAACCATCGCGTATTCGGTGTCGTAGGCAATCACCCAGAACAGGTTGCCGATCAATAACACCCAGGCCAGCAGCGGCACGCGCGACTGCACGGCGGCGAACGCCATCGGAATACCGAAGCTGAAAGCCACACCCAACACCGCCTGCGGCATCGACACAAAACGCTTGGCATACGGGTAGGCCAGGGTGATGGCGAGCGCTGCAAACGACCAGGCAATCGTGACGGCGTTCGTCGTCAACACCAGGCCGAACGCCAGCAGCGCCAGCACCGCACCGACCGTCAACGCTTCCTTGACCGACACCTGCCCGCTGGTGACCGGCCGCTGCGCCGTGCGCTTGACATGCCGGTCAAAGTCGCGGTCGGCCACATCGTTGATGCAGCAGCCCGCGCTGCGCATCAGGATCGTGCCGAGCGTGAACACGGTCAGCAAATGCCAGCCCGGAAATCCATGCGACGCCACCCACAACGCCGACAGCGTCGGCCACAGCAGCAGCAGCCAGCCGGCCGGGCGGTTCCAGCGGATCAACTGAAGGTAAAGGCCGAGCTTGTGTGTCAAGCCGCCAATTTTATGGCCCCCACGTTCGTTCGCTTCGCGTAACGCTCTGCCCCCCGAGCGGGCGCTGCGCCTGCGGCCCGGCAAAGCCGGTTCCGCAGCCCCTACTGGTGAAGAGGAAAGTGCCACGCTCGGCTTCATGACAGCCGCGTCACCCCCGGCAACTCACACGCATAGATCGCATTGCGCAACGCGGCAATCGCCTCATAACGCGTAAAACTGCGCCGCCACGCCAGCACCACGCGCCGGCTGGGAATGTGCCCGGTGAATGGCAGGTACTTAATGAACGAAGGCACCTCGGCCGCCTTCCCGCGGCCGCGCTTTTTACCGCCACCGTTCGGCTCGAAAGCGTCTTTCGGCACACCCAGCCGGGGCACCAGCGTGATGCCCATGCCGGCCGCCACCATGTGCTTGATGGTCTCCAGCGACGAGCCTTCAAAGCTCTTGCGAATGCCATCCGAATTGCTGGAAAACCGCGCGAACTCGGGGCAGACCTCCAGCACATGGTCGCGAAAACAGTGGCCGTTTCCCAGCAGCAGCATGGTCTCTTTTTTGATCTCTTCGGCGGTGATCGACGAGCGCGCTGCCAGCGAGTGCGCGCTGGGCACCGCAGCCATGAAAGGCTCGTCATACAGCGGCGCGATCGCCAGATTGGTATCGGGAAAAGGCTCGGCCAGAATCGCGCAATCGATCTCGCCGTTGCGCAGCTCTTCAAGTAGCTTCACGGTGAAATTTTCCTGCAGCATCAGCGGCATTTGCGGCATGGTCGCAATCGTCTGGCGCACCAGATCCGGCAGCAGATACGGCCCGATGGTGTAGATCACCCCTAGCCGCAGCGCACCGGCCAGCGGGTCCTTGCCGCGCCTGGCAGTTTCGCGAATGCCTTCGGCTTGTTCCAGCACACTCTGCGCCTGGCGAATAATTTCTTCACCCAGCGGCGTCACGGTGATCTCATTCGCGTTGCGCTCGAACAGCTTGACCTGCAATTCCTCTTCCAGCTTCTTGATCGCCACGCTCAGCGTCGGCTGCGACACATGGCAGGCATCGGCGCCTTTGCCAAAGTGTTTTTCGCGGGCGACGGCAACGATGTATTTGAGTTCGGTGAGCGTCATGGCGCTATTGTGGCGCTGACCGATGGATTGGGTTGGCCGTTTGGGCTGAGCCTGTCGAAGCCGCGCGTTGATTCAAGCGCCGGGCTCTTTGCAAAGTTCCGGTGCCGCTCTGTCGCCGCGGCGGGCGACTCACTTTTCTTTTGCTTCGCCAAAAGCAAAGTAAGCAAAAGAAAAGGCGACCCTGGTGTCTGCGTCCCTCCACTTCGCTACGGGCACCCTGCGGTGCTCGCTACAAGCGGGGTCGAGCTCGAACTCGCTTCGCTCAAACAATCGCTCGCCCTTATCCGCTTGAAGCTCCGCTCCTCAGCGCATTCACAAGGGTTTTGCGGAGCGGGTTCGGATTCGGATTCGGGGACAAACTCTGGCTGAGATACGCTACTATTTTAATAGCTGCTTACGCACGTATTACGGGGGCTAGAGGCCGAAAACACTCATGAAAACGCGCGCACCGCCTGGTTTTTGGGGTCAGATCGCGATTTCGCTGCGAAGCACCCGCAGGGCGCGCTGAAGGCGCGGCGAATTTGGGCTCTGACCTCAAAAATGCACGATCCCGCATCTGCTCAAATCGTCGCATCCCGATAAGCCTTCAAAACCGCGTTCATCCGGGTCTGCCAGCCAATACCCTGTTCGCGGTACCAGGCCAGTACATCAGCGTCCACACGCAAAGCGATTTGCTCTTTGCGGTCGGCCTCTGCCATGGTCGGCCGACCCCGTTTGACGCGCAACGCATCGACGCCGCGATGGGCGGTGGCGCTGTCCCAAAACTCGGCCACAGCCGCTTTGCTTTTTGGGTTGTAAGGCACGTCAGATTTAGGGGAAAGCTTTGAAGTAGGTTTGTCTTTCATAGGTTTCTGCCTTTCTGCAAGAGATCAATCGAGGGCCATCGTCACGGTCGGCCCACACCAGCACAACAACCTCGCCCCTGAACCATGCCAGGCTCACGAGGCGTTGCTCGCCATAACTTTCCCGGCCGTCTTCCCGGATCAACATAGGCTCGTCAAAAACGACTTCGCATTCGGCCAGATCAATCTGGTGTTTTTGCAGATTCGATTTGCGCTTGGCAGGATCAAAAGTCATTGGTTCACTTGAATTATTGTATATGCATTAAACGAAACTGGCACCTAAGGGATTGCCCATTCAAGCCTTCAAATACTCCCCCTTCCCCCCCAACCACCGCAAAACATGCCGCTGCGCCAGCTCGGCATATTGATCCAGCATCACCGGCGCCAAGGCCCGCGCCCAGGCCAATAGCCCCGCATCGGTCGCCAGATCAGCAAAGCGCAGCAACGGCGCCCCCGATTGCCGCGCACCCAAAAACTCGCCCGGTCCGCGAATCTCCAGATCGCGGCGTGAGATCTCGAATCCGTCTTGCGTCTCGGCCATCGCCTTGAGCCGCGCGCGCGCCACTTCTCCCAGCCGCGCCGCATCGCCGGTGGAATACAGCAGCACACATGCCGACGCCGCCGCACCGCGCCCGACCCGGCCGCGCAACTGGTGCAACTGGCTCAGGCCGAAGCGTTCGGAATGCTCGATCACCATCAGCGAGGCATTGGGCACATCGACACCGACCTCGATCACGGTGGTGCTGACCAGCACGCCCATCACGCCGTCGATGAACAAACTCATCACGGCTTTTTTTTCTGCGGGCGGCATGCGCGAATGCAGCAGGCCGACGCCGACGTCTGGCAGGGCAGCGCTGAGCGCTTCGTGCGTTTGCGTAGCGTTGACCAGATCGATCGACTCGCTTTCTTCAATCAACGGGCAGACCCAATAGATTTGTCGGCCCTCGGCGAGCTGGCCGCGAATGCGTTCAATCACCTCGTCACGCCGCGCATCGTTGACCAGTTTGGTGACGATAGGCGTGCGGCCGGGGGGCAGTTCGTCGATGGTCGATACGTCGAGGTCGGCGTAGTAGCTCATCGCCAGCGTGCGCGGAATGGGGGTCGCGGTCATCATCAGCAGATGCGGCTCGTTCAGCGTTGTCTCGCCTCCCTCCCCCGTGTGGGGGAGGGCCGGGGTGGGGTAGAGCTCATCTACCGGCAAAGGCGCAGGGCTTGCTTTGCTGCGCAAGGCAAGCCGCTGCGCCACACCGAAACGATGCTGCTCGTCGATGATGGCCAGCGCCAGATTCTTGAACACCACCTTGTCCTGGATCACTGCATGCGTGCCGATAACCAGGCCGGCCTCGCCGCTTTCGATCATCGCCAGCGCGGCGCGGCGCTCCTTGATTTTCTGGCTGCCGGTGAGCCAGGCGGTGGTAATGCCCAGTGGCTCCAGCCAGCTGATCAATTTTCGAAAGTGCTGCTCGGCCAGAATTTCGGTCGGCGCCATCAGCGCGCACTGCCAGCCCGCGTCGATGCAACGGGCCGCCGCCAATGCGGCGACCACGGTTTTTCCAGAGCCGACATCGCCCTGCAACAAGCGGTGCATGGGAATGTTTTTTTGCAGATCGGCTTCGATCTCTGCACACACTCGCCGCTGCGCGGCAGTGAGCCGGAACGGCAGGCGTTCGAGCAACTGGTCATGCAGATTGCAATGGGGTCCGGACAAACTTGCACCATCGCCTGACATGCCGACCACGCCCGGACCCGACAGCGGCGGCGCGCGCATCGCGGCCCGCACGCGCCGGGCCTGCAGCTGCGACAGTTGCTGGGCCAGCAGTTCCTCGGCTTTGAGCCGCTGCCATGCCGGGTGGCTGCGGTCTTCAAGTGTGACCAGCGCCACATCGGGCGTTGGGTTGTGCAAAAACTGTAGCGCCTCACGCAGGTTCCATATGGTCTGCAGTCCGATTTGGCTTAAGAACTGCGCTGGAATGGTCTCGCGCGTGTCGGCACGCTGCAATCCACCGAGCACGGCCTTGCGCAGGTACACCTGCGGCAAACCGGTCACGGTTGAATACACCGGCGTCAACGCACCCGGCAACTCACCGCCCGCCAGCTTGAAGCTGGGGTGAACCATTTCGCGGCTGAAGTTTCCGATGAGAGAGCCGCCCCGAATTTCGCCGCGCACCCGCACCTGCGCACCGACGCTCAGCGTCTTCTGGTGCGACGGATAAAAGTTGATGAAGCGCAGCACGCAGGTGTCTGTGCCGTCGTCAATCGTCACGCGCAGCTGGCGCCGGCCGCGAAAGGTGATTTCGCTGTGTGTGATCTGACCTTCGATCTGCACCATCTCGCCATTGCGCGCGTCAGCCAGGCGCATGATGCGGGTTTCGTCTTCGTAGCGCAGCGGCAGGTGCAGAGCCAGGTCGATGTCGCGGCGCAGGCCGAGTTTTTCGAGCGCTTTTTGGGCTGGTGATTTCGGCGGCTGCACACGAGGCGGGCTCTGCGCAGCGGGCGGCGACGCAGCCCGCACGGACGGCTTAGGTTCAATGACGGCGCGGGACGGCATGGGACAATTGTGCCCTCATGAAGACCTCTTTCAGCCTCAGCGATTTTGACTTTGAACTGCCCGAAGCGCTCATTGCCCAACACCCCACCGCCGAGCGCAGCGCCTCGCTCCTGCTCGATGGCCGCAGCCCGGTAGCGATAGACCGCCGGTTTGCCGATCTTCCTGAGCTGCTGCTGCCGGGCGACCTGCTGGTGTTCAACGACACCAAAGTGGTCAAGGCGCGCCTGTTCGGCCAGAAAGCCAGCGGCGGCCGGCTGGAACTACTGATCGAGCGGGTGCTGTCGGTCACTGGCGATTCGGCCAATGTTGTCGCGGCGCACATGAAGGTGAGCAAAAAGCCGCCGCCCGGCGCCGTGATGCAAATGGACGGCGGATTCACCGCGACGCTTCTCAGCCGCTGGCCGAATGCCGACGGGCCGCTCTACCGCTTTCGCCTCAGCGCCGACCCGTATGCGCTGATGGCGCAGCACGGCCATGTGCCGCTGCCGCCTTACATCACGCATACGGATTCGCTTGATGACGAACGGCGCTACCAGACGGTTTTCGCGAAGAACCCGGGCGCCGTCGCCGCGCCCACCGCCGCGCTACATTTCGACGAGATGGTGCTGGCCGCGCTGGCCGCGCGTGGCGTGCAGCGCGCGCATGTCACGTTGCATGTCGGCGCTGGTACGTTTCAGCCTGTGAAGACCGAAAACATACTTGAACACACCATGCACTTTGAGCGCTTTGAAGTGCCAGCGGCGACGCAGCAGGCCATTGCCGACTGCAAGGCGCGCGGCGGGCGCGTGGTGGCAGTGGGCACTACGACGGTACGGGCGCTGGAGTCTGCGGTGAAGTTTGGGCCCGACTGCGACGACACCAACATTTTTATCACGCCGGGCTTTGAGTTTGCGGTGGTGGACTTGCTGTTGACCAACTTTCATTTGCCCAAAAGCACCTTGATGATGCTGGTCAGCGCCTTTGCCGGTTACGAGCACATCATGGCGCTGTACCAGCACGCCATCGCGCGGCGCTACCGGTTTTTCAGCTACGGGGATTCGATGTTATTGACTCGTCAGCCTGCCACCGACGGTTTCGCGAAGTAACGAACGCCGCTCAAGCCGTCGTAGTCAATATCCTGCGTCCAGAAGGTGGCCCCATGTTCCAGGGCCATGCTGTACATGGCCGCATCGGCTAGCGCCAGCCGGTGTTGCCGGGATACCTTCGACGCCGCGATGGCTCGTGCATCGGTAAAGTCCAGCACCCGTCCCAGACGCATCACCTCCAGGCACCGGTCCACCAGATCAGCGGCAAGGCTGCGGCTCAGAACTTTATGAACTTCAAACAGCGCGATAGTGGGCACCAACAAGCGGTCGCGCTGCTCTATGACCGGTTTGAACACGGGCCCATTGGCACCCGCCTGAAAAAACTCAATCCAGCCAGACGAATCAACCAGATTCATTCAAATGTCCGATCTGGCTCTTTTTCAGGTTCAATATCGCCCAGGTCGTAGCCTTTCAGCATGCCGTAGTAAGCACTCATAGGCAACTCAGGTTTAATGACCAGTTCTGTGCCACGCACTTCAAACTGGATGTGCGAGCCGGGCTTGATGCCCAGCTTCGCGCGCATGGCGGCGGGCAGGGTGACCTGGCCCTTGCTGGAAACGATGGCATCGGCTTGCATGGCATTCACCTTTTCTTTGAAGTAAACCAAATTATATCGCTTTACTTATAATAAAGGTAAAGCAAGAACGAATACCAAGCGCCCTACAATCAGGCAACTCCCCATTTTTTGATGCTGACCTTCCAAGTTTTAGCCCAAGACGCCATCAGCCACGCCCGGCGCGGCACCCTGACCCTCAATCATGGCGTCGTTCAAACCCCCATCTTCATGCCCGTCGGCACCTATGGCACCGTCAAGGGCGTGATGCCGCAATCACTGACGGACATGGGCGCGCAGATCATTCTGGGCAACACCTTTCATTTGTGGATGCGGCCGGGGCTGGACGTGATGGCGCAATTTGGCGGGCTGCACAAATTTGAAAGCTGGCACAAACCCATCCTGACGGACAGCGGCGGTTTTCAGGTCTGGTCGCTGGGTGAGATGCGCAAGATTTCCGAAGAAGGTGTGAAGTTTTCTTCGCCCGTCAACGGCGACAAGCTTTTTTTGACGCCCGAAATCTCGATGCAGATCCAGACCGTTCTGAACAGCGACATCGCGATGCAGTTTGACGAATGCACACCTTACGACACCAAGGGCCACATCACCACCGAAGCCGAAGCGCGCACGTCGATGGAGCTGAGCCTGCGCTGGGCCAAACGCTGCGAAACCGAGTTTGAAAAGTTGCAGAATCCGAACGCACTGTTCGGCATTGTTCAGGGCGGCATGTTCGAGAATCTGCGACAGGAATCGCTGGCTGCGCTGGTCGAACTCGACTTTCCTGGTTACGCCGTGGGCGGTGTCAGCGTCGGCGAGCCGAAGGAAGAAATGCAGCGCATCATGGCGCATACGCCGCACCGCCTGCCGGCACACAAGCCACGCTACCTGATGGGTGTCGGCACACCCGAAGACCTGGTCGAAGGCGTGGGCGCCGGGGTGGACATGTTCGACTGCGTGATGCCGACCCGTAATGCGCGCAACGGCCACATGTTCACGCGTTTCGGTGACCTGAAAATCCGCAATGCGCGCTACAAGCTAGAGGCCGCACCGATCGATAGCACTTGCGGCTGCTACACCTGCAAGAACTTTTCACGCGCCTACCTGCACCACCTCGACCGCTGCGGCGAAATGCTGGGGCCGATGCTGTCGAGTATTCACAACCTTCATTACTACCTGAACCTGATGCAGGAGATGCGTGACGCGCTGGAGGTGGGCCAGTTTGGCGAGTTTGTCAGCCGGTTTCACAGCGACCGTGTCCGTGGTGTTTAGCGGGGTGAACAAGGCATGAACATCGATGTGCAACGCTGGCTGGACCGCTGGGTCGGCATACCGCTGTGCGCGGCGGTGTCCGCTTTTGATGCGCTGAAAAATCGTGGCAAGCCAGTGTCAACGGAGGCCGGCGCACCGCGCGCCATCGTTGTGATTTTGCTGTCTGAAATGGGCAGCCTGGTGCTGGCGCATGACATGTTCGCGCGGCTGAAAACGCGCTACCCCGACGCGCAATTGCACGCGCTGCTGTTCGGCAAGAACCGCGAAATTCTCGATCTGATGGACGTGATAGCGCCGGCGAATGTGCATGTCGTTGACGACAGATCGCTGCCCGCTTTGCTGCGCAGTTTGTGGAAGGCGCTGGCCGACCTGCGCAGTGCCAACATTGATGTCGCGATTGATTGCGAGCTTTTTTCCCGCATCAGCAGCTTGCTGTCTTATGCCAGTGGTGCTTCGGTGCGCGTCGGCTTTCACCGCCATACGCAGGAAGGCCTGTACCGCGGTTCGCACATCAACCGGGCCGTTCCCTACAACCCGTATCAACACATCAGCGCGCAGTTTTTGACGCTGGCACGCGCCATCGATTCGGCGGCGGTGCCCAGGTCAAAACTGCCGGTGATGGTGCAAAGCAAGGCGCCGCCGCATGTGCAACTCGATGCGGCGCTGCTGCGAGGCATCGAAGAGCGTCTGGCACGCGACTTTCCAGCGATTGCGGGCAAGCCGCTGGTGCTGGTCTACCCCGGCGGCGGCATTTTGCCGATTCGCGCCTGGCCACTGGCGTCTTACACCGCGCTGTGCAACGGCTTGGTCGCCGATGGCTGCGCGGTGGCGGTGATTGGCCTGAAGGATGACCAAGCCCTGGCCCGCGAGATGGTGGCCAGCGTCAAGGCCACAACGCTGGATGCCGCCGCGGCCAGCCCGGTGATTGACCTGACGGGCTACACCCGTTCGGTGGCCGAATTGCTGGCGCTGTTTCACAAGGCCAGCCTGCTGGTCACCAACGACGGCGGACCGGGCCAGTTTGCGGCGCTGACGCCAATCTGGACAGTGATGCTGTTCGGCCCTGAAACGCCCAGCCTGTATGCGCCGCTCACGCCAAGGTGCTATTCGTTTTACAGCCAGTGGCCGTGCTCGCCCTGCCTGACAGCCTACAACCACCGCTCATCGTTTTGCGATGGCGACAACCAGTGCCTGAAGGTCATCGCACCCGAGGCTGTGCTGGCCAAGGCACGCAAATGTCTGGCGAGCGCCTGATGAGCCGTCTTCGCACCCTCGCCGAAAACCTGGTCGGCCGCCTGCCGGCCTGCCTGCAGCCGATGGCGCGCTGGCGCTTCATCAAGTTTGGCCTGGTCGGCGCCAGCGGCACCGTCATCAATATCGCCGTGCTGTATGCGGCACAAGAGTATTTTCTGCGGAGCATTACCGACTTTCACACGCGGCTGAATTTTTCCATTGCGATGGCAATCACTCTGGCCACGATCAGCAATTTTTACTGGAACCGGCGCTTGACCTGGCGCGACCGTCGGCAAGACGTCCATCATTCGGTGCTTGTTTTATTTTCAAAATACGTCATGGCGGCCGGCCTGGCCATCGCCCTGCAGTCGCTGCTGACCAAATGGTTCGCTCTGCACATGCACTACCTCGTCGCTAACCTGGTGGCTATCGGGCTGGCGAGTCTGTTCAGTTTTGTCGCCAACGACCGGCTTACGTTTCGCCGCCAACGCGCCCCATCCAAAGTCTCCTCCCATACCCCAAAGAACCATGACTCGCCCTGAATTGACGCGTGCACGGCTACCCAATCACTCCCTTTGGCTGGCCCTTGCGCTGGTCGTAGCGCTGGGCTACCTGTTCGGCCTGGGCGGCGACCATATCCCACGCAATGGCGACGAGCTGGTCTACGCGCACATTGCACGCCTGACGGCAGCCAGCGGACACTGGCTGCCGCTGGTTTCATCATTCGATTTCATGCGCAACACCAAACCACCGCTGCTGTTCTGGCAGGCCATGGTGGCAGGCGACTGGGGCGCGCACTGGACGCTGCTGCGCTTGCGGCTGCCCAGCATCGCCTACACCTGGGCAATTGCACTGATGGCGGGGCTGCTGACCTGGAAGATCATCCGCAACAATTCAATCGCTTCGAACGCCGGAGCGCCCGCAGCAACAAGCGAAGAAAGTCGTCACCGCGCGATATCAGTCGGCGCCATTGCAGCCATTGTTTATCTGTCGTTTTTCACCAGCTACCGCTACGGTCGCCCGTACATGACGAGCGCGCCCGAAACTTTTTGGCTATTCGGTGTTTTCTTCGCGCTGGCCTGGTCGCCCGCGAAATTGTTGGCGTCGCGCTGGAAGTTTCCGTTGCTGGCCGGTCTCGCGCTCGGCATCGGCAGCCTTTATAAATCGTTCGCAATGGTGGTGCCTGCCGGTTTTGCGTTGGCGCTTTGCTACCAGAGCGTCGGCGCCAAAAAACCGTTGTGGAATCCGTTCCGGCCCGGCGTTTTCACCGACGGCCTGAAGGTCTTCGCCATCTGTGCGCTGGGGCTTGGGTTGTTCGGCCTGTGGTTTGCACTCGACCCGCAGCCGAGCGAAGTCTGGCGCGAATTTGTCGTCGGCGAAAACGTCGGCAAATTTCAGTCGTCACCGGGCTACCTCAAGGTGGCGTTCAGCGGCAGCGGTTTCATCACCATCCTGAGCGGTTACTTCACGAACGCGCTTTTTCTGCTGCCGGTATCGATGGGCTGCATGGTGGCAGCCTGGAAGGCCTACCGCAAAAAAACGCCGACCAGCGACGCGGAAAAAATCATGTGGCTGTGGATGCTGGGCCTGGCTTTCGTCTTTTTGTTTCCGAACCAGCGCTCAACGCGTTATCTGATCCCTGCCATGCCGGCGCTGGCGGTGCTGATGGCGCTCTATTGGCACCGCACCGGGCGCATCTGGTTTGGCCTCTCACTGCTGCTGTGCGCGGCCGGCGCGCTGGCGATAGGCTGGGTCGCCTTCGCAGCCGTGCGCGCAACGATGGACCAGGGGTTGTATGCACCGGCTTTCTGGATTTTTCTTGTTGCTGTCGTCCTTGCCTGCGTGGCGGGCTTGCTTAAAAAGGAATGGACGCGCCCTGTCACCGTGCTTGCAGGGTTTGCCGTGCTGTTTGCGCTGGCCTGGGCCACAGCGCCATTCAATGGGCGGCTTGGGCACTTCAAACCAGAAACTGATGCCTTGCTGCAGGGCCAGACCGTTGCCGTGCCCAGCAACTTCAATGGTCACTTCGAGCGCTACGAATTCATCATCACTGGCGCGGCAATCGTGTTCTACTTTGCCGCGCAACCGGTTGACTATGACAAGGTCGACGAGCTGCTCAAAACCAACCGCTACGCCCTGGTACAGCGCCGCGTCGGGCAAGCGCCCTGCACGCAGTGCCGCATCATCGACATGCGATGGGATTTGCGTTCGCGCCAGAACGAAAAAGACAGCATGAAAGCCGCGCTCCAAACGCCAGAAACCTATTTTTACGCCCAGGAATATCTGGTCGAGCGGCTGGCCCGCTGATGGCTTGAACCAAAGACTTTTTAAAGGATTCGTTATGCAGTACCGTCGCCTTGGCACCAGCAACCTGAAAGTGTCCGCGCTTTGCGTCGGCACCATGATGTTCGGCAAGCAGACGCCGTTTGACGAGGCGGCGCGCATCGTCGCCTCGGCGCGCGACCACGGCATCAATTTCATCGACACTGCCGATGTGTACAACAAGGGCGAGTCCGAAAAAGACCTCGGCAAACTGCTGGCCGGCCAGCGCCAGCACTGGGTGCTGGCGAGCAAGCTCGGCAATCCGGTCAGCGAGGCAGTCAATGAAAGCAATTACTCACGGCGCTGGTTGATTCAGCAAACCGACTCCATTCTGGGCCGACTGCAAACCGACTACCTCGACATTCTTTATCTGCACCGCGACTTCGAAGGCGAAAACCTGGAAGAGGCGGTTCGCGCGCTGGGTGATTTGATTCGCGCCGGCAAGATTCGCAGCTTCGGCCTGTCGAACTTTCGCAGCTGGCGCATTGCGGAAGTGGTTCACCTGTGCCGTGTGCTCAATGTGCCGCAGCCAGTGGTCTGCCAGCCGTATTACAACCTTCTCAATCGCATGCCCGAAGTTGAAATTTTGCCGGCCTGCCGCCACTACGGCATCGGCGTCGTGCCCTACAGCCCGCTGGCGCGCGGCGTGCTGACGGGAAAGTACCCGCCTGGCCAACCGCCCGCCGAGGGCACGCGCGCCGGCAGCGGCGACAAGCGGATTCTGGAAACCGAGTTCCGCGAAGAGTCACTCGTCATCGCGCAAAAAATCAAGGCGCGCTGCGACGCCAAAGGCATCAACCCCGGCCAGTTCGCCGCCGCCTGGGTGCTGGCCAATCCGCTGGTCAGCTCGGTCATCGTCGGCCCGCGCACGCTGGCGCATCTGGAAGACGTGTATGGCGCGGTCGATCTGGTGCTGGACCTGGACGACGAAGCCTTCATCAATGCGCTGGTGGTGCCCGGCCATGCGTCAAGTGCGGGTTACAACGATCCGGCTTATCCGTTTTTTGGTCGGCCGGTGTGAACAACGAAAACCAGTTGCTATTATTTTAATAGCTGTTTACGCACGTATTTGCTGGGTTACAGCACTTTTTTATTCGGAATCTACCATAAGATGTCTTCGTGCGTACGCCCGGCATCAGGCCGCCACTTCGCCCTGCACCGCCCCGCCGTGTGTTGACGCGGTAACGTTTCCAGTCGCGCCGCACGCGTGACAAAACCTGGCGTAGGCGCTTTTGCGTGTGCTGCATTGATTGCAGTGGTCAAACAAACCAATGCCGCAGTGCGGACAGAAATCGATCTCCGTATTCTTCAGATCGACCGCGCGCTCGCAACCGGGGCAGACGCCCTTTGACAGCCGCGTCAGCGCGGTGTCGTAATTCAGCTCGTCGCGGCGCTGCGCACTGGGCAACTGCTCGGCGAGTCTTTGTTTTTCAAGGTAGCGGTTCAACGACAAAATTGCCTGCCGCCCGACCAGCAAGGTCACGATGATGCCGACGATGTAGCGCACATAGCCGCCATAGCTCGGCAGGTAGGGCACCAACTCTACAAAAAACACGAACATCGCGAAGATGGGGGCGGCTGATGACTGGTTGACGGCATACAACTATTTAATTGGGGCGCAAAGGTGGACATACTCCAGCGCGCTTCGAGTAACACAGAATTCCCGAACGAGCCAGGGTCAGTTGTACAAGACGGAACCAAAAAAATTAGCGCAGGAATTCGCTTGACCCGGCCCCTACGGCCACCTTTATAAAGGTAGCTTCTGTCCAAGAGCGAGGTGAATCTTGATCATTGCCAATCGATACTTAAGCCCATCCGAGGCTGCCAAACGGCTTGGGGTCTCTGCAAAGGCACTACGCCTTTATGAGCAGCGTGGCCTGCTCACCCCAGTTCGCAGTCCTGCCCAATGGCGTTCCTACGGACCGAGGGAGATGGCTCGTGGTGCCGAAATAGTGGCTTTACGCGCACTTGGCCTTAACCTTATCCACGTGGCGCGAGTTATGGAAGGCGATGCTCAAGGTCTGGAACCCGCTCTGGCGGCGCACCAGACGGCACTTGAAAGCCGCGCTCTTCAACTTGCCGGCACCATTGATAAAGTTCGTCGTCTTCGGGCCGATCTCCTCCAGGGGCAGGCGCCCACAATCGGAGAATTAACGCACTTGCTAATGTCGTCCGTTGAACCCAGTGTCGAATTTGAACTTCCCTGGCCTTGGGGTGGAGAACTATTTAAGTTGCCGGCCATCCGCCCCTTGAACTACATCGTCGGCCCACTAGGCAGTGGCAAGACCCGGCTAGCCTTGCGCTTATCGGAAATCCTCCCGGGCGCAGCATTTCTGGGTTTAGATCGGTTAAAAAACAGCGGCGCAACGACGCAGGGAAACGGCAATCCCGCAGTAAAGCGACGCATCGATAAAGCGCTGGGATGGCTAAAGGAAGAGGGCGCCACGGTATCCGAAGCGTTGATAGCTTTGATTGCTGGACTGGAGGAGGATGGACCCGCCATCTTTGTCGTCGATATGTTTGAGCAGGGGCTGGACCAGGTCACTCAGCAGGCCGTGATCGCCCTTCTGCGCCACCGTACCGCCGAGAGCCGACCACTTTTCCTGCTGACGCGCTCGTGTGTGATTCTTGACCTGGCGGCCGTTGGCACCGGTGAATCAATCATCCTTTGCCCAGCTAATCACAGTCCGCCAACTCTTGTTGCCCCTTATCCGGGAGCTTGCGGATATGAGGCCGTCGCCACCTGCCTAGCTATGCCTGAGGTGCGTGCGCGGACGGAAGGGGTCCTAGCTTGGCGCCCAGAAAAAGCCTGATGGAGCCGCAGTGCTTCCGCAAAACCAAAAATCCCTCACCGCCTCATCAACTCCCCCACCCGCCCCTGCAACACCTTAGGCTGCACAGCCGCAGGCGCCAGCGCAGCCCCCACATTCAACCCCACCCGGCTCATCAACCCGCGCCTGAACGGCTTCACCATCGCCGCGCCCTTTTCAGCACGGCTAAAAAACGACCCCCACAAATTCGTCAGCGCCATCGGCACCACCGGCACCGTCAGCCCATCCCGTTCGGCATTCTCCAGAATCTTCATGATGCCGCCTTTGAAGGCTTGCAGCGTGCCGTCTTTGGTGATGCCGCCCTCGGGGAAGATGGCGAGCAGGTCGCCGTTGCGCAGCACTTTGGCTGCGGCTTCGAATGCGGCTTCGTAGGCTGCGGGGTCTTCGCTGCGTGGCGCAATCGGAATGGCCTTGGCGAGCTTGAACAGCCAGCCCAGCACCGGCATTTTGAAGATGCGGTAGTCCATCACGAAGTAGATCGGGCGCGGGCTGGCGGCCATCAGCAGCACCGGGTCGACGAAGCTGACGTGGTTGCAGGTCAGAATTGCGGCGCCTTGCGTCGGAATGTTTTCGTCGCCGGTGATCTTGAAGCGATAGACGATGCGTGATGCGATGAAGGCGATGAAGCGCAGCAAATACTCGGGCACCAGCATGAAGATGTAGAACGCGACGACCGCGTTGGCCAGGCCGGTGAACAGAAAAATCTGCGGAATCGTGTACTCGGCCTTGAGCAAGGCACCCGCGAGGATGGCGCTGACGATCATGAACAGCGCATTCAAAATATTGTTGGCGGCGATGATGCGCGCGCGGTGCGTCGGCTGGCTGCGCAGCTGGATCAGCGCGTACATCGGCACGCTGTACAGGCCGGCAAACAGGCTGAGCAGCGCCAGGTCCATCATCACGCGCCAGTGTGCGGGCTGCGCCATGAACGCACCCACGCCCATGATGGCCGACGTGGGCAAGCCGCGTGAAGCGAAGTACAAATCAATCGCGAACACGCTCATGCCAATCGCACCCAGCGGCACCAGGCCGATCTCGACATGGCGCTTGCTCAGCACTTCACACAGCAGCGAGCCGGTAGCGATGCCGATCGAAAAAACGACCAGCAGCAAGGACGCGACCTGTTCGTTGCCGTGCATCACCTCTTTGGCAAAGCTGGGGAACTGGCTTAAAAACACCGCGCCAAAAAACCACATCCAGCTGATGCCGAGCATGGAGCGGAACACCACCAGGTTGGTACTGGCGAGTTTGAGGTTGCGCCAGGTTTCCGTGACCGGGTTCCAGTTGATTTTCAGATCGGGGTCTGTCGCGGGCGCCAGCGGAATGAACTGCGCAACGACACGGCCCGCAACAGCCAGCAGCACACAGCCCAATGCCACATAGTGCGGGCCGACAGCCGGTATCGCCACGATCAGCCCGCCGACGATATTGCCGAGCAAAATCGCGACGAAGGTGCCCATCTCGACCATGCCGTTGCCACCGGTCAGCTCGCGTTCAGTGAGTGCTTGCGGCAGGTAGGCAAACTTGACCGGGCCAAACAGCGTGGAATGCAGGCCCATCAAAAAAGTGCAGCCGAGCAATACTGGCACCTGCACGTTGACGTTGCCGCTCATGAAGCCGGCCGCTGCGATCAGCATGATGACGATTTCGAGATTCTTCACGAAGCGGATCACGCGCGTTTTTTCGAACTTGTCGGTCATTTGCCCACTGGTGGCCGAGAACAATAAAAACGGCACGATGAACAGCGCACCGATCACCAGCCCCGCCATCGCGGGCGGTAGCCAGCTCACGCTGAGCTGGTACGTGACCATCACGGTGAAGGCGAACTTGAACAGGTTGTCATTGGCCGCGCCCGAGAATTGCGTCCAGAAAAACGGTGCGAAGCGGCGCTGCTTCAACAGCGCGAACTGGTTCGGATGCTCGTGCGCGGGCGTTGCTGCTGGCGATGCGCCTGACGATGCTGCTGCGGCTTCAGCTGCGGCCTGGTTGACACTCATGCCTCACTCCTCTTTTTGTCTGCGTGGTTTCGCGTGTTCATGCGGCGAGCTTTTTCGACTCGCTCGCTGGCCTTGCGGCACGCGGCGTTGTGGCGAATTCTGCCCTGCTTTTGCGATGCCTCAGCAACGCAAAAACAACAGGCCATGCCGCAAAACTGGCCACCACATGCTTCAGGCTGTGGCCCGACACCAACTGCGATGTTGCCGTGAACACCGCTTCATCAGCCAGCTCAAAGCATTTCGCCAGCGCATAAATCACGATCACCCAGTCCCACCGGATGGCGGGCGCGCCCGGCCGCAGCTTGAGGCGGGCCAGCCCCAGCACCAGTGCCATGCCGCCAAACTGCAGCACGGCCCACGGCAGCACATTGCCTGACGCCGACCAGACCCAGATGCTCAGCGGCCCGAGCAGCAACACCGCCAGCGCGAGCAGCTCACCGGCGCGCGCACTCACCCGGCCAGCGGCGGCCAGCCCGATCAGGCCGGCAAACGCCACCACCATGCCCAAACGGTCGAGGACCAGCCCCGCGTTATCGGGCTGCCAGTGATAGCGGGCCGACATGAACGCGGTGACCACCAGGCCGGCAAAAAACAGGCTCATCAGGCCGCGCGACGCAGCCACAGTGCGATGCCCCACCCCCCGAGCCTGCAGCGCCAGCAGGGTCAAACCCAAGCCGCCCCACAGCAGGAAAGGCAGGTTGCTGAGTACATCGGCGGCAAAGGGAACCCAGCCCCACGCACGCTGGTCTGCAAAGTGATGGTGATACGCGCTCTGCGCTACCGCCGGCGCCACGAGGGCCACAGCCAGTAAAGCCAGAATTGCGGCCAGCAAGGCCAGCTCGAATTTTTCAAATTTCAGTTTCACGGCAACTCCTTTTGTTTTGATGCGCAGATTCTTGTTTCGCGCACTCAAAAACCAGCCGCATTTTGGTAAAAGCTGGTTCTGTGCCGCTCAAAGTATTGATAATTAATACTTTTATTGCCTGTTGATTGGAAAAGTTCATGAGTACAAGCGCAGACCTGGTGACCACGCTCAAACGCGAACTCAAAGCGGCGCAAATGACCTACGCCGACCTGGCGCGTGCGCTCGGCATGGCCGAATCGAGCGTGAAACGCATGCTGGCCAAAGGCGACATGCCGCTGTCGCGTATCGATGCGATCTGCCGCGCGCTGAAGATCGACTTTTCCGAGCTGGCGCGCCGCGTGGCCGACATGCAGCCGCTGCTGGCCGAGCTGACGCAGGCGCAGGAAAAAGCCGTGGTCGCCGACAAGAAGTTATTGCTGTGCGCGATTTGCGTGCTGTCGCAGTGGACGCTGGAGCAGATCACCAGCAGCTACCGGCTGACAAACGCCGAGTGCATCAAATACCTGGCACAGCTCGACCGCATCGGCATCATTGAACTCAAACCTTTGAACCGCTACCGCTTAAAACTCGCCAAAACCTTTCGCTGGCGACCACACGGTGCGGTGATGCATTACTTCAGGGACAACGCCTTGCTAGATTATTTTTCAGGTGGCTTTGAAGGCGACGGCGAAGGCCTGTTGCTGGTCCACGGCTCGATCAGTCGCAGCCTGGCCCCGTCGTTTCTGGAACGCATGCAGCGCGTGGCGCAAGACTTTGCGCAGCAACACCAGGCCGACCAAAAACTCGCCGCCAAAGACCGCGAAGGCTACACGCTGCTGCTGGCGATGCGGAGCTGGGAGTTTGAGGCGTTTACGGCGTTGCGGCGGTAAGGGCGTGCGTGCAAATACAGCGGCTATTTGCTATTAAAGTAATAGCTGCTTACGCACGTATTACCTAGGCTAAAGACTGATTTGATACACAAGCTGGGATGAAAACGCACAACTACCGCGCCCGCCAAATAACTCAAGACAAATACCTCAATCTGGCCTGAACTGGCTATATTTGTCCATATTTGGCTATATTTGGCCATTTGTGCTAATCTTGGTGGACTAGACATTCAGCCGGAGAACTGCCATGCAAGTCAACATTCTGGAGGCCAAAAATCGGCTCTCACAGCTCATCAAATACGCCCAGGCTGGGGATGAAGTTGTTATCGCGAATCGGGGCTACCCCGTGGCACGACTGGTGCCCGCCAAAGTACCAGACGCTGCAGGCGCTACGCCAGATTTTTTGAAGTGGCTTGAAAAAAATCCGCTGCCCGCCCACGCCCAACGTAACGCGCCGGAAATCGAAGCAGGCATTGAAGAAGAGCGCAACGCATGGGACTGATTTATCTTGACGCTTGCCTGCTGATCTACGCGATTGAAAATCACCCTGTCTGGGCGGGCAAGGTCAGGGCTGCGCTGGCGAATGAACCCGGCGAGCGTTTTGCCGTGTCGCCACTCATCAAGCTGGAATGTCTGGTCAAGCCATTGAAAACCGGCGACATGGGTTTGCAGCATCGGTATGAATCCGGATTGAACGAATTCATCCAGTTGCCGCTGCCCGAGACCGTGTTCCTGCAAGCGGCACAGCTACGTGCGCGCTTCGGATTGAAAACGCCAGATGCACTGCACCTGGCTTGCGCGCAGCACCACGGCTGCGCGGCGCTATGGACCAACGATGACCGTCTGGCTCAGGCCGGCCATGGTTTGGCGCGAAACATTTTGAAGTAGTGCGTTATTCAAGCGCGTTATTTAAGCGCCTTATTGAGCCTACTGCTTCGCGCCTTCAACCAGCCGGCGGCTCAAAGATATCGCGTAGGGCGCTGCGCGACCGGAGAGCATCGGGTCGGCAGAGGCTTCGACGCCCTTGGGCAGAACCATCGGGTTGTAGTTGATGGTCACGCAGGGGCCGGCAGAGTCAGCTGACACGGACTTGATGGTCAGGCGGCCGAGCGAGACTTTCTTGCGATCATCTGGCAGCGGCGTCACGGCACTGTCGATCTTGTCGCCCGGCTGGGCCAGTTGCACCATGAAGTCGAAGGCCACCGGGCCTGCGGCTACGCGCTGGCGCAGGTCATCAAACAAAAACTCCGCGCCCTTGGCCTTGGCTTCATCGTCGCTAAGGCCCTGCGTGCCGCCAACCGGCTCGAACACCCACTTGGCAAATTGCTTCTTGCCAGCGGCATCGGTGAAGCCGAAGGCATGCACACCCCAGTAGTTGACTTTGCCGAAGCTGGCCGGTACCGGCTGGCTGGCGAAATACTTGCCCTGCAACAAAGTCTCGGGGTTGGCGTCGTTAAAGGCCTTGACCTTGTCTGCATCGACCTTTTTCGTTTCCGCATCCGGCGTCAGGGCGGTCAGCCGGCTGAGCAACTGCTGCGGGGACGAAGCGCCGAATATCGGCGCCGAGATGTTGCCCATCTGCCAGGTTTCGCCTGCAGGCAAATCGAATTGCAGAGCCATGTTGCGCTGGCTTTTCGCGTTGTCCGGCGCCTTGGGGTTGCCGCCGCCGATGGAAAAGCGGGCCACCACGGGCACCGGCTTGCCGCTGAAGGCTGACGACACCGACAGTGCGCGGCCTTCTGCGTTGCCGACGAATTCGGCTACCGCGCAAAGACCCTTGGCGCCCGATCGCCGGAAGCCCTCGTGTTTGCCGCCCGCGCCCTCGAAGGCGTTGACCATCTGGTTCGGGTCAACCTGGGCGGCTGCGGGCACGGCCAGTGCAGCGGCGGCGCAGGCTACTGCTGACAATGCAGCGCGTTGGGCGAAAAAAGAAGTGTTTGATCTCATGGGTGTCTCCTGTGTGTACGAACCATAAATTGCAGCGCCGATTTAGACGCCGCGCTCTTTCAACCAGTCGGTTGTCAATTTCTGCGCATAGGTGGCCGCAGCTTTGTCGTAGGTCGGCCGGTAGTCGGCGTTGAATCCATGATTGACGTTCGGGAAGATGACGATCTCGGAGCCGCTGCCCGACTTGACTAATCCGGCGCGCATCTGGTCGATGACAGCGGGCTTGACGAAGCCGTCGATGCCGGCATACAGCCCCAGCACTGGCACCTTCAGCGTGGCAGCGAAGTCGACCGGGTCTTGCGGCTTGATCGGCGACTTCATGCCGTCGAGCAAACCGTAATACGACACGACAGCTTTCAGTTTGGGGTTGTGCAGGGCATAGACCCACGCGGCACGGCCACCCCAGCAGTAGCCCACCAGCCCCAGGCGGGCGGTGTCAGCATTGCCACTGGCAGCCGCAAACGCGACAGCTGCGTCAAGGTCAGCATTGACCTGCGCGTCAGGCACCTTGGCCACCACGGTGGACAAGATGGTGCCGATGTCGGTCATCTTCGACACGTCTCCCTGGCGGGCGTACATTTCTGGCGCGATGGCGTAGTAGCCCAGCTTGGCAAAGCGGCGGCACATGTCCTTGATGTGCTCGTGGACACCGAAAATTTCCTGCACCACCAATAGCACCGGGTACTTACCGGGCTTGGCGGGCATGGCGCGGTACGCCGGAATTTTTCCGTCGGTCACGGGCACGCTCACTTCGCCCGCCACCAGCCCGGTGCTGTCGGTCGCAATGGCTTGCGCCAAAACCGGGTTCGAAGCAACTGCGAAGCCGGAGGCCAGTGAAGTCATCACAAAGCCTCGGCGCGAGAAGCCGGAATCAGACCGTTCGGGCGCGATGGCGGGGTTCTGGAAGTCAAGTGGCTTGAGGCCGTAGTCCATCAGTTTCATAAAAAATCTCCTGGTAGTTAAGAAAGAAACACGCTTGGGGGAACAGTGATAGTGAATAAGAGAAAAAGAAATGCGGCTGTGGGCATGAGTCCAATTTCTAAAGCGCAGCCTTATTCGCTCAAGGCGCTACGCAAGGCCTGCAGCGAGGCAGTGAGGGCGTTGCGCTCAGACGCTGAGCTCTTTGTGCTGCAGCCGACCTGCGCATGCACCGCATGCGCGCGTTGCTGCAGTGCTTGCCCTGCAGGCGTAACGGAAATCAACACCACGCGGTCGTCTTCGTCGCTGCGGCGGCGTGCCAGCAGCCCTTGCGCCACCAGCTTGCGAACCAGGGGCACCAGCGTGCCGGCGTCCAGCGCCACAGCCTGCGCCAGCGCGCCGGCGGTGAGTTCGCGCTGCTGCCACAGCGCCAGCATGACCACGTACTGCGGATAGGTCAGCCCCAGCGGCGCGAGCAAAGGGCGGTAAGTCTTGGTCATGGCCAGCGATGCGGCGTAGAGCGCAAAGCACAACTGGTTGTCCAGGAACAGGCTGGCGGCAGGTGTGGACTTGGTTTTGGGCATGGAGGGATATTTGCGGCAGAGTGTACCCAGAAACCTTTGATCAAAGCTTCTTTTGTCAAAGAAAATAGCGTTATTTTGCCGGGAAGACCTTGCCACCGTGCAAGGCATTGGGTTGTGACGCTATTACTTTAATAGCTGCTTGCGCACGTTTTTCCTGGGCTAGAGGCCGATTTGATGCCCAAACGTAGGCAGAAAGCGGATTGAACAGACTCCATCAGTCACAGCCTGGAGCCGTCATTCTCGAACACATGTCGCGCGTCGAGCAAGACTTTGCGCGGCAACACCAGGCCGCAGTCAGGCGGCCGTCGCTAGTGGATAGGGGCTGGACTTGGGGTGGCGCGTCGAGCGCAGTACGCCACCAGATCATCGAGTTCCGTGGCCTTGTGGTACACCGCATCCGCCCCCAGCCGTTTGCAGTCTTGCAGCAGGCGTTCGTTCTTGACGTGGTTGGTGATGACCAGAACGACCTGGCCTGGATGCAACTTTCGGCAGTGCTCGACCACACCAGCGCCTGAGCCTTCCCGGAGAAAAAGATCAACCACCGCAACATCCCACTGGCCCGGGTTTGATTCCATCCAGTGTTTTGCCTGGCTTTCTGTAGCCGCAACACCGACCACCGCCACGTCAGCGCCCGCGACCAGCTTGTCGGTCAGATGTGCGCGCAAGGCCGCGCTGTCTTCCACCATAAATACGCGCAGGGTCATGAATTTTTCCGGCGAACCACCGCAGGCCTCCGGTTATTTTTTTAGTTGAAAAGACACTACAACGAGTTCAGCTCACGCGGCGCGATTGAATGTCAGGTGCGCTCTGGTGGGGGTCAGGGTCAATTCGACAGCATGCGCCATCGCCAGCACCTCGACTTCGTGCCATTCCAGCGGTCGGTCTGCGTTAGCTGCGAAAAATGTGCGGGTCTTGTCGGTAGGACTCAGAAAAATGGATATCTCAATGCAGCCTGGCATGGCTTGCGCCTCGACCAGCAAGGCGGCCGGTGCCTCAGAGTGGTCGCTCAAGGCGATCAACGCAGCGCTCAACACCTGGCGAACGGCGGTCACGGAAAGCCGGGCTTCGATGCCCGCTACGCCATTGACCAGATCAAAACCCTTGAGTTTGAGCGGCGAGGACAACATCGCAATGCAGTCGAGCACTGCTGTGTCCAGGTCTGAAGTCTGCTTGCCCTCGGGTTCAATCCAATGCATGACACTCATGCTGGAACTCAAGGCCTTTTCCGACGCGGTGCGTAACAAGGCCAAATCTTCTCGCATCTTGTCAAGGTCAGGAGTTGCGGACCGAAGCCGCATTTCAATCATCCCAGTTATCATTTCGGGGACTTGAAGAGCCCCGAGAAGATCATGACGGATAACCGGTGCCAGGCGCCGCAAGAGCCGGTATCTTGCCGCATCTTCTCTTTCGGACCCCTCCACGCAAAGCGCGCTTGATGCCTCCGGAGCAACCGCAGTTTTTTGGTCTGCTTTAAAGTTCCAGGGGACAGTGTAGGAATAGCCGGACATCGTTACAGGAAAAGGTTATGTTTACTTTGGTTTCGATATCTTGAACCAATTTCAAGCCATGCGCATCGAAAATTCGCCAAGACGCCCGCCTCATTTCGCTTTCTTTTGTAACTATGCCCTGAATCAATGCATCGCAGCGTTGAATTCCCGCAACCCGCACAAGCGGCAATGGGCGCTGGGAAATGGAAATGGGCGAAAAGGTCGCGGCCATCACGTCATCCGTTCCGAAACGCTCAGCAATATTTTTTCTATCTGGCTGAAGCTGGCGGGCTTGACCAGGTGGTAGTCGAAGCCGGCATCTTTCGCGAGCCGCCGGTCAGCATCCTGTCCATAGCCCGTCAGGGCGACCAGTACGATGTTGCCAAGAGCAGCCTGCTGACGAATCCGCTGCGCGACCTCAAAACCGTCAAGACCCGGCAGGCCGATGTCCAGCAGCACCACGTCTGGCTGGTAATCCATGACCGCTTCCAGGGCGCTCGGCCCATCGTAAGCCAGCCTGAATTCATGTCCGGTGATTTCAAGCAGCCTGGCCATGCCCTGGGCCGCATCGACGTTGTCGTCAACGACCAGCACCCGGCAGCCTTTTGCTGCTATCGCTGGCGGCGAAGCGTTATCAAGGACGGGTCGGGACACCGTCGGCAGCGTCGGCTGCACGACCGGGAGCCGAACCACAAACTCGCTGCCCTGCCCCAGAACACTGTGCGCCTCTACCGTGCCGCCGTGCAGTTCGACCAGCCGTTGCACCAGGCACAGGCCTATGCCCAGGCCGCCCTGTGAGCGGTCCAGCGAGCGGTCTGCCTGCGTGAAAAGGTCAAAGATGTGCGGCAGCAATTCGGGCGCAATGCCCATGCCCGTATCGCGCACTTTGATCACCACCATCGGCACCGCCGCCTTGCCATTCGCCGCCGCCTCAGCAGCGTCCGCCGCCTCAACGCTGAGCCAGATGCGGCCGCCTTTGTCGGTGTACTTGGCGGCGTTGGTGAGCAGGTTCACCAGCACTTGCTCCAGCCGGGCGGCGTCTGCATGCAGGAAGACCGCTTGCGGCGGCAGCAACACATCGAGTTGATGCCCGCGTTGGGCCATCATCGGCTGGGCCGTTTCCACCGCTCGCTCGACGATGCCGCCCACGCTGACGGGCTCCTGGCGAAGCCGAACCCGGCCGGTGTTGATGCGGGAGACCTCCAGCAGGTCGTCTACCAGATTTGTAAGTTGCCCGACCTGACGCTCGATGATGCTGCGGGCCTGGGTCAGTATCGGCCCTTCTTCCTTCTGCAGTCGCAGCAGATGCACGGCGTTCGACATGGCGGCCAGCGGATTGCGCAGCTCATGGCTGAGCATCGCCAGGAATTCGTCCTTGCGCCGATCCAGGTCCGCCAGTGCCTGGGATTGCTTCAGCGCCTCGCGTTCCAGGCGCTTGCGTTCGCTGATGTCATAAAAGCAGCACATGCCGCCGGTAATTTTTCCCTGCTCATTTTTTAACGAAACCGTATTGGAAATGATGGAGATTCGTGAGCCGTCCGGCCGCTCGATGATGAATTCCTCGTCATACAACCCTGCGTTGTCACCGCTGAGCACTGCGGCCATCGGGCTTTGCGCGCGTGGAACAAACGTGCCGTCGGGACGATACAGCTTGTGCGAGCCGCTAAACCGTTCGTCGCTATCGCCGCGTTTGGGTTCCCGCCCCCATAGTTGCACCGCGCAGGGGTTGAACTCCAGGGCAGCTCCAGTCGCGTCACAAGCATAGATCGCGATGGGCCCCCTATCAAACAAGGCGCGAAAACGTTCTTCGCTTTGACGCAGGGCTTCCTCAGCCAGCCTTCGTTCAGTGCAGTTGTCATGCACGATGACGATACGGACTGGCCCCGGAGTCTGGAACCGGGTGACCCGCATGACAAACCAGCGTTGTTCCGTCGGGGAGTGACAGGGATACTCCACCTCAAAATGCGTTTGCCGTCCGGCGATGACGTCGCTAATTCCTCTGGAATAAGCCTGGGTCCGGTCATCTTGCGACAAGGACTGCTTGCAATACTGGAGGTAATTGACACCGACCCCGATACCCGAAGCCGTAGCGTGATTTTCATGGCCGAACCGCTGCCAGGCCGCGTTGGTTTCCAGAATCGTGCCTGATTCATCCAGCACGGCGATGTGGCCCGACAACGCGTCCAGCGATGACCGCAAAAAGCGTTCTGATTCACGCAAGGCTTGCTCCGCCCGCTTCTTGTCGGTCACGTCACTGCCGGTGCCAAACCATTCGAAGATTTCACCTCTGGTATCGAGCAGTGGAACCGCACGAGACAACATCCAGCCCCAGCTGCCGTCCGCGCGCCGCACCCGATGTTCCATTGCAAAAAGACTCTTGCTCCGGATGGCTTCCCTGACGGCCGCCATCAGGCGGGGCTGATCGTCCCGATGAACGTAATGCTGAAGCCAGTTGCTGTTTGGTGCTTCAATTTCGACGACGAAGTTCTTGTCGTAGATCTGGCGCATCTCGCCCCAGTCCGGGCTCATGCGACACATCAAATCCGAGCTGGCCAGCACCAGCGCGCGGAATCGCTGCTCGCTTTTGCGCAGCACATCCTCGGCCTGCTGGCGCCCGGTCACATCGCGCGACACCGCGAGCAGGCGCGCAGGCTGGCCGTTTGCATCAAGAATCGGCGAAATCGCCACGTCCCACCACTTGGGCTCGCCGCGCAGCGTGCGGAAAAAACCAACGAAGGCGCCCGCCCCGCCCGCCGCTGCCGAAGCGATCGCCGCTTGCGCCGCCTGTTTGTCCGTCTGGCCTTCCCAAAAATCAATCCACCACTTATTCAGGAAGGGCTGAATGTCTTCGATGCCCAGCAGTTCCTGCCCACTTTCCATCGAGAGCAAATTCCCTTCCAGGTCGAGCACCTTGATGCAGTCCGGGCTGCTTTTGATGATGCTGCGGCTGAAGGCTTCGCTTTCGCGCAAGGCGGCTTCGACCCGCTTGCTTTCGGTGATGTTGCGGACGATCTTCGATGCGCCGACGACCTTGCCGTCGGCATTTTTCAGCGGTGAGATCGTCAGCGAAACGTCGATAAGGCGGCCGTCCCTGGTGAGCCGCAGCGTCTCGTAATGCTCGACCGCCTTGCCGCGCTGCAGTTGTCGCAGGATTTGTTCTTCCTCGGGCAAGCGCTCCGGCGGTACCAACAAGGTGATCGGCTTGCCGACGACTTCTTTGGCAAGGTAGCCAAACATGCGATCGGCACCGGCGTTCCAGGTCTCGATGATGCCGTCGAGGGACTTGGAGATGATGGCGTCGTCGGAAGTTTCGACGATCTTCGCCAACCGTGCCTGCGCTTCTTCGGCCTGCTTGCGTCTGGTGATGTCCTGCGCAGTGCCGATCACGCGCAGCGATGGCCCCTGTGTCCCCGCAACCGGTTGGCCGGTGAACTCGACCCAGCGCAGCGCCCCATCGGGGCATTGGAAGCGGCCCTGGTAGAAGAGCCGTGCGCCGTTCTGCACCGTGTCCGCGATGGCCCGCTCGAAGGCCGCGAGGTCTTCGGCGTGGACGAATTCGCTTGCGAAGCGGGCGGCGGTCAGCGGCGCATCGGTCCGGGGCATAGAGAAGATGTCGTAAGGTTTGTCGTTTTCCCAGCGGATGCGGTCGCCGTCGGGTTGCCAGGTCCAGATGCCCAGCTCGGCGGCGTCGGTGGCCACGCGCAACCGCTGCTCGCTGGCCCGCGACGCCGTCTCGGCCCGTTGGCGACTGGCCAGCTCCCACCTGAGGCGGATAAACAGCAGCAGCAAGGCGAGGCCACCCAAGGCGCTGCCCAGCGTGACCGATTGCATCGTCTTGCGGTTGTCCGCCGCATGGGTGGCGACGCGCTCTTTCAGGATCTGCGCCTCCTGCGCCTGCGCCTCGGCCACTAGCGCGCGGATCTCATCCATGATGGTCTTGCCCGGCAGCGCCATGAGCGCCGCGCTGGCGGCCGGGAAACCCTGGGTCTCACGCAGCGCGATGATCTCTTTGAGAATCGCGAGTCTGGCCGCGACCAGCGGCGCGAGGGCGTCCAGCCGCTGCTGTTGCCGGGGGTTGTCGGCAGTCAGGCGGCGCAGGTTGGCCAGTCCAGTAGCGATCTCGGCCAGACTGGCCTGATACGGCGCCAGATAGTCGGGCTTGCCGGTGATGATGAAGCCGCGCTGCCCGGTCTCCGCATCCTTCAGACCGGACAGCAGATCGCCCAATTGCTGGATCACCTCACGGGTATGCCTCTCCCCGCGCTCGGACTCCATCTCGGCGCGCTGATTGCTATAGACGAGCCAGCCGACGACGGCCAGACAGCCCAAAATGAGCACCAGCAGGGCTGGCGCCAGATGGCGTTTAAAGATCATCATCACCCCCGGCAAAGCAGCGGCACGGGTTTCGGGCTGGTCAGGGGCGGTCATAGTGCCCAACCCGGCGGCGTGGTCGACGACCCGGTGCAGTTCGAGTGGCGAGTCAAAGCTGGTGGTCATGGGGACTTAACTCCGCGCCTCGCGGCAAAGTGCCCACAGGGGGCGTACGGTGGTGACTTGTCAGCGTTGGCAACCTCAAAATGTAGGACTTGATGCTTAGAACAATAGTACGCCAGATGAAGATCCAAGAAAACGGGCGTTTCTGGGTTCCGGCAATTCGGCCGTGCCGATTACGCAGGTGAATCGCGTCAATTCATGCTATTATTTTTATAGCTAATTACTCAGGTTTAACGGGGGCTAAAAGCCGAGTTGATGCCAAATCCGGTGAGAGAGAGACAATATCCACCAGCCCCGAAAGCCCAAAACGACGTCGTCACCAAATCGTCACAATCTGCGGTGACGATACCCGCTGTTGCAAATGACTTTGAAGGACGAACATGGCCAAAGATTTCTCTCAGATGGAAGACAGCAATGACTCCCTGAACCGGAGCATTCACGAGGTGTCTAACCCTGGGCGCCGCACCGTGCTGCGCGGTGGGCTGGGCGCGCTGATCGGCGGGTTGTTTGCACCGCTGGCCGTCGGCTCACTCACCGGCTGCGCGACGGTGGGCGCGGCAGGCACCGGCCTGGGCTTTAAAAGCGTGGCGCTTTCAACAGCCGACACCGTCACCGTTCCCGAAGGCTACAGCTACCAGGTCATCGCGCCATGGGGCGAAGCCGTTGGCGTGTCGGGCGAAAACCCGGCTTTCAAAATGGACGCCAGCAACACCGCCGCCGAGCAGGAAGTGCAGATGGGCATGCATCATGACGGCATCCACTTTTATTCGCAGAACGGCAGCACGTCGGGCTTGCTGGTGATGAACCATGAGTATGCCGACGACGGCCTGCTGCACACCGACGGCATGAGCACCTGGACGGCGGAAAAAGTGCGCAAGGCGCAGGCGGCGCATGGCGTGTCGGTGATCGAAGTCGAGCAAAAAGGCGGGCAATGGCAGATGGTCAAGCCGTCGCCGTGGGCGCGCCGCATCACGGCCAACACGCCGATGGCCTTTGCCGGCCCGGCCGCCGGCCACGCGATGCTGAAAACCGGTGCGGACAGCGCCGGCATGCGCCCGCTCGGCACGCTGAACAACTGCGCCAGCGGCATCACGCCGTGGGGCACCTACCTGACCAGCGAAGAAAATTTCATCAACTACTTCAATGGCCCCGACCAGCCCAGCCCGCACGAGGCGCGCTGGGGCCTGCGCAAGGGCGCGCCCGCCGGCTACCGCTGGCACGAACATGACGAGCGCTTCGACGCGGTGAAAAACCCGAACGAGCCGAACCGCTTCGGCTGGGTCGTCGAGATCGACCCGTTCAACCCGAGCAGCACACCCGTCAAGCGCACCGCGCTGGGCCGCGCCGCGCACGAGGGCGCGACAGTAGCCGTGACCAAAAGCGGGCGCGCGGTGGTGTATTCCGGCGAAGACGCGCGCTTTGAATACATCTACAAATTCGTCAGCCGCGACGCGATCAAACCCGGCGGCGCGGCGGCGAATGCCACGCTGCTGGACCACGGCACGTTGTACGTGGCGCGTTTTGACGCCGAGAGCCGGGGCCGATGGATTGCGCTGACGCACGGCCAGGGGCCCCTGAGCGCCGCCAACGGTTTTGCCGACCAGGGCGAGGTGCTGATCAAGACGCGCCAGGCCAGCGACGTGCTGGGCGCCACCAAGATGGACCGCCCCGAGTGGATCACCGTGGACAGGCAGGGCTGGGTCTATGCAACGCTGACCAACAACAGCAGCCGCGGCAACGACAAGCAGCCCGCCGTAGACGCCGCCAACCCGCGCGCCAACAACACCATGGGCCACATCATTCGCTGGAAGGAAGACGGCGACTTCGACAACACCGTTTTTCAATGGAACCATTTCGTCCTGGCTGGCGACCCGGCCAATGCGCGCGCCGAGGCCAAAGGCAACATTAAGGGCGACCTATTCGGCTGCCCTGACGGCTTGTGGGTCGATGGGCGCGGCGTGCTGTGGGTGCAGACCGACATGTCCACCAGCGCCATGGGCAAGGGCGACCTGCAGCGCATGGGCAACAACGCCATGCTGGCCGCCGACCCGCGCACCGGCGAGATCAGGCGCTTTCTGGTCGGCCCGGTCGGCTGCGAAATTACCGGCGCCACCGGCACCCCCGATGGCCGCACGATGTTCCTCAACATCCAGCACCCCGGCGAAAGCCCCAGCGAACGCAGCGAAGCCGCCGCACCCCGCAAGTTCAGCAACTGGCCCGATCAGAACGCAACCGGTCGCCCGCGTTCGGCAACGGTGGTGGTGCGCAAGAATGATGGCGGGGTGATTGGGACTTGAGTGCGCACTTTGTCGGGTGCATGTAGCTATTTGCTATTGAATTAGTAGCTGTTTGCGCACGTTTTAACTGGGCTACAGGCAGATTTGATGGTCAAATCCAGTCAGTAGACGAAGGGAGGCAACTCCAATCGGCCTCAGGCCGGCGCCGTCGTTTCTCCAACGAGCGCAGCATCCGCATGCACGTCTACAACACGCCGATTCAACCAATTGGGATTGCCCTCTATCGGCGCGGGAGCAATTGACATCTGTATTCGTTCGAATACGATTTATCATATTCACCATTCGCCGATTGCCAGAGTTCGATAAGTGGCTAACCGGTTTGCGCGATGGAGCAACGCGCATCAGGTTGGCGCGCCGGCTGGAGAAGGCGCAGCGCGGCAATCTGGGCGACGTGAAACCGGTCGGCGATGGCGTCTTTTGAGATGCGCGAGTTTGTCGGCTCGGGCTGGCGCCTGCATTTCATCGAGCGCGGCGGTACGGTCATTGTGATGATGGGTGGTGGCGACAAAAGTAGCCAGCGCGCCGACATTACCGCCGCCAAAGCGCTGGCCGCAACTTTTGAGGACTAAGGCACCATGACCAAAAAACTGAAGATCGACAGCTTGCCCGTTTTCGATATGGCGGATTATCTGGACAGCGATGAAGCCGTCGCCGAGTATCTGTCTCAGGTGCTGACCGACGGTGACGACGGCGAACTGGCTTTTGCGCTGGGCCATATTGCCAAGGCGCGCGGCATGGCGCAGATCGCGAAAGACGCCGGTATCGGACGAGAGAGCCTGTACAAGGCGTTGCGGGCTGACGCGCACCCGCGCTTTGACACCATCAGCCGTGTTTGCAAGGCGCTGGGTGTGAAGCTGGTGGCGCAGCCGATTTAATGCGGCGGTCTGTCGTCAGCACGGGCTGATTCAGCCAACTGGAGACGGCAAAGTTGCTATTTAATTTATAGCTTCTTACGCACGTATTACTTGGGCTGTTGGCCTGAATGGCGAACGCGGGAGCTGGGTTTCAAGGCGTCGTCATCTCAAACCGCAGCTCCAGCAACCGCGCATCGTCAAAATGACGCCGCCCGACAAACGCCGTTGGTTGCCGCCCCCACTGCCGCATCGCGCCGGGGCTGTCTATGCCCATCGGCCAGAACAGCGCGCGTTCGCCGCGTTCGGTGCCGGGCACGATGCCGTGGGGCCAGAACGCGCTGCGGGTGTTGCCGTTTGAAGCGCCTGACACCGGCAGCGTGCGCAACTCGTCATCGGCCTGCAACGTGTACGGTATTGGCGACTGATCTTTCGGAGTCGAGACTGGCCGCAGCCCTTTGACGTAGTGCGTCTGGCTTTCCAGATGCAGCGTCATGCGCTGACCGGCCTTCAATACGGGCAGTGTTGCTGGAACAAAGGCCCATTCGATTTGCGGCGGCGTTGACTCGTTATCCGCTGAAGGCGGCGGCAACGCCTTCGCGCCAGACGTCGGGAAAAACAGGTGATAACAACCGCAGGAATGAATCGAGTCGTAAAGCCACGGCGTGCCGTCGGGCGCCAGCGTCAGGCGCAGCACCACGCTGTCGAGCTGGCCGCTGAGCAGGTCGATGGCGCTGGCGCGCGGCCGCTCGGGAAACCAGACGCTATAGACCAGTTGCAGCAAAGTCTGGCCCTGATAACGCGTGTAAGCCAGGCGCTGATACATCACCGGCTGATCTACCAGCACCGACGGGGCCTGCGCGGATCCGCGTGGCACGGCGTTGGGTGGCATTGACTCTGCGCTCCACTGCAAGGCGCCAAAGCGGTCATAGGAGCCGCGCGTTTCGATATGAATATCAGGCGCATAGGCGCGCAGCAGCAGGGCCGCGTCGGGCGGGCTGAGGCGCGCGATACCCAGTGCATCAGTATTGCGCCGTGCGTAAGCGTCGGCAATCTGCGCGGCAGGCACTGCCTCGCCTGCGGGCGTGTAGCGTTTGACGAGCGCGGCGTCGGGCAAATCTTTTGCTGCGAATTTACCGGTCGTGCCTTGCTGCCAGCGCTGAACCCCGGCGAAAAAAGGCACGCGCGTCAACGGATACAGCCCGAGCGCGCGTTTGCCTGTGCTGTAGTCGTCAGGCACCTGGGCCTGCGCGGCCAGCAGGCGGCGACCTGGCGTGCTTGCCATCGGGGCGGACTGCAGCAAGGCCTGAACTGACTGACCGGCGCAGGCTTGCGTGGTCGCCTGAATGCGTTGTTTGTCAGGCGCGCCACCAGTAATCAGATCTGGCAGAAACTGCAGCGGCAGATTGCGCAACTCCGCAGCTCTGGCGTCACGGTCAAGTTCGGCCAGCCGACCGACCCAGGCCTCGAAGGCTGCGATGTTGTCTGCGGCTTCGTCACCGAAAGAGGCCAGGAACCGGTCGGAGCGGAGAAAGGGATAGCCCGGCAAGCGGTGCGAGCCGCCATCGCTAACACTTGCCTGCCGCGTCACGGCATCGAGCTTGTTGTACCAGTCTGCGCAGAATGCTGCTTCGCTTAACGGTGTGGCGGGTCGGATCGCTGCGGGCCCCGCGCAGCCAGCGACTACGGCTAACGCGACCAGCAGCGCCCACCCGCCGGTCCACCGGAATGAAGCCAGGTGGCGCGTCACCCGGGCGCGGTGAACACCGTCAAGACACCGGTGTAGCCATACACATGATGCCGCGCGATCTCACCGCCCGCGAAGAAGCCAACCAGCGGCACGTCACCCAATGCGCGCCGCACGATTTGCAGCTCGGCGCTCGGCGCGCCAAAGTGCGGACCGCCGCGACCCGAGCAGCTGACGTAAATCGCCCCGGCGATTCGCCGCGCTGGATGCGGTGCTGATTCAGCCTCGGGCGCATTTAACGAGGTAGCCGTTTGCAGCGTCATTTCTTCGGGCTCAAGCTCTTCACGAATCTCGGCGCAGATGCGGATCAGGTCAGCGCGCGCGGCCTTCGCATTGCGCTCGCAAAAAGCCAGCTGCATGCCGACTGCGGGCATGTCGGCAATCGCAATGCCTTTACGCACCGGGTCAAGTCCGATCACATGGCGCACCAGCACATCAGCGCCGAACTGGCCGACATGGTGAATGCGCGTCAAATTCGCATCGTTCGGGCGATCTTCCGGGCGGCTCAGGCCGACCAGCGTGGTGCGCACCTTGGCCAGCGCTTCACGCGGCTGGTCCAGCGACACCTCCAGCTCGGCCAGCATCACATCCAGCGCCGGCTCGCCATCCAGCTCCGTCACCACATTGCCTTCGCAGGCGGTGATTTCGTGCTGGCCAGACACGGGCTGGCAGCCCTGTGTGACGCGTGACATCAGCGTCATGCCGCCGGCCGGGTCACGCGCAAAAGCGACACCGCTCAGGCCGCCATGAAACACACCGCTGGCTGCGCCCTGGCCCTTGACGTTGCCGTGGCCGCTGAGCGCGAACTGCACCGTGTCAGACCGGCTGGAAGCCAGGCCGCCGAAGACATAGCCACTGTCGGTGCGCTGCGCCATTTCGTCGATGAGTTCGGCCACGTCGGGCGTGCTCGCATCCGCATGCACCAGTGCCGTGTGCGCGTTGAAACGACCGCTGGCGGCTGACGGCAGCGGCGACACGCCCGAGAACACACGGTACTGGTCGTGCGGCAATTCGCACAGCATCACGGCCAGCGCCGGCTCGTCGAAATACTCGACATTGTTCGACGCGATGCCGACGCCGACGGTGCCGCTCCAGTCGGTGATGTCGGGCAGCTCGGCGCTGATGTGGTCGAGAATGTCCTGCGCCTGTTTGGCGTAGTGATCGGTGATGTAGAGCAGCCCCAGCGTGGGCGCTTTGGAATAGCCAGGCAGCGCCCGGTGCGCACGCAGCTGTGCCAGCACCAGGCCGGCTGCCATCTGCCACTGGGGGTGCGTGGCATGACCATAGGGGAAAAGCTTCATGGGTCGTCTTGGGCTTTTTGCGTTTGCAAATTGGCGGAGGTTGGGAGCTACCTCAGAGTTTTACCAGCCGTTTTGGCGGCTGTCTTGCGCGGGGTCTTTTTTGCGGCGGCGGGCTTTGACCTGGCCGGTGCCGCCCGAGTTGCTTTGGCAGCGGCTGGCGACGGCCACGCCTGGGTACTTCGAAGCGCAGTGCTCATGGCCGAACGCGCGCCATCGGCCACAGTTTTGCTGGCGCTTTCCGCCATATTTTTTGCCATGCCGGTGGCGCTTTTCATCGCGTCCTTGGCCATGCCGGTGGCCATGCTTTTGCCGGTGTCGATGACGGTTTTACGGGCCACGTCTTTCATCGCGTCGGCTGCGATGGTCTGAAACTGCTGCGTCAGGGCGCCCCACCACTGCATCGGGTCCACCACGCCAGCGGCTGCGGCCTCGGTTGCAGCGGGTCTGGCTTTGGGCTTGGGCTTGTCTGCCGGGGCACTGGCTGCCTTGTCGGTGCCAAAAGTCGTTTCAGGCACTTCCAGGCCTGAAAACGTTTTGGCCTTGTCAGCCACCTTTTGCACACCGCCGGCTACGGTGTCGGCCACTTTGAGCTTGAAGGCGTTGGCGACATCGCCCATATTGAAATTCATGCCCTTGAGGGTTGCCAGCGTCATTTTTTGCACCTCGAGTGCCTGGATCGTGGCCTTCAGCGCAGCGGCATTCTGGTCGAGCCAGAACTGCACCGCCTTGAGTTCCTGAATGCGTTTGTCCAGCTCTTCGACGTTCAGCGTCGGCGCCACCCAGTTGCCCAGATTGGGCAGCTGCGGAATGCTTTGCGCGGCGCTGCCAGCGGCTTGCTTGGCCAGGTTTTGCAGAAAGTCAAACCCGGGCACGAGTTTGCCGAAACCGGCGAAGGAAGAATTGTCTGCATCACTCATGGTGGTCTCCTGGCTGTTGGTGTACGTTGACGTCAAGTTAAAAAGCGCAGCATCATTGTGCAACGTCACCGCGCTACGTCAATGCATATTGATGCTGGTGCGTGCCCTGCTGACGCCAGTGCGCGGCCAGCGCCTTCAAGTGGTGATTTTCACTCCATATTTTAGTCAAACAAGCCTCTAGCCCCTATGTTACTTGCGCAAGCAGCTATTATTAATATAGCAAATTCGGGCCCTGTCGAGCTGCTCGCCAGGCTGCCGGACGCCTGCGCTGTGCCTGATAAGCTCGCAGCATGAACCGCCTTTATCAACCTGCCCCGTATCGGCGCGGCCGCGCCAGGGTTTGCATGGTGAGGCCTGCCGCATGAACTACACCTTTTTGTCTGCCACGATTTTGCTGATCCTGATCACCGACCCGGTCGGCAATATTCCGATTTTTGCCAATGCGCTCAAGCATGTGGCGCCAGCCCGGAGGCCGCTAGTCATCCTGCGCGAAATTCTGATTGCTTTTGTGCTGCTGCTGACCTTCATGTTCATCGGCGAGGGCTTCCTGCGGGTGATGAATTTGAGCGCGCTGGCGCTGCAGATCGGCGGCGGCGTGATTCTGTTTTTAATCGCGCTGCGCATGATTTTTCCGCCACCCGCCGCGCAGGTGGCCGACGAGGTACGCGAGCCGCTGATCGTGCCGCTGGCGGTGCCGGCAATTGCCGGGCCTACCGCACTGGCAACCGTGCTGCTGCTGGTGTCGCAGCAACCCGACAAGCGCATGGAATGGATTGCCGCGCTGTGCGTGACGATGCTGGTGAGCGCGGTGGTGCTGGTGCTGGCAGAACGCATCCAGCGCGTGGCCGGCGACCGTTTTGTGGTGGCGCTGGAACGGCTGATGGGCCTGGTGCTGGTGGCGGTGTCCATCGAGATGATGCTGCGCGGCATCAAGACCTTTGCCGGGCAACTGTCGGGCGCCTGAGGGTCGTCAGCTGGTTTCAGTCTTCCCGCTCGTCGTCTTTCACAGCTGTTTTTGCCGTTTCTTTTGCTGCTTTCCTGCCCGAATCCGGTTTGTCCAGCGCCACGATTTTCTGCTCAATGGCGCCAAACACCGACTGCCCATCCTTGCCCTTGACCTCGATCCGGATGGTGTCGCCGAACTTCATGAATCCGGTTTTCGGCTGGCCGTCTTCAATGGTTTCAATCGCGCGTTTTTCGGCGATGCAGCTGTAGCCGTGGGTCCAGTCCTTGTTGCTCACCGTGCCTGAGCCGATGACGCTGCCGGCGCGCACATTGCGGGTTTTGCACAGGTGCGCAATCAGCTGGCCAAAGTGAAACGTCATCTCCGGGCCGGCTTCGCACACACCAACCTTGCGGCCGTTCCAGCTGCTTTGCAGCGTCAGGTGCAGGCGCCCGCCCTGCCAGGCATCGCCGACTTCGTCTGGCGTGACCGCCACCGGGCTGAACGCAGTGGCCGGTTTGCTCTGCACAAAGCCAAAGCCCTTGGCCAGCTCGTCGGGAATCAGGTTGCGCAGCGATACATCGTTGGCCAGCATCAACAGGCGAATGCCGTCGATGGCCTGCTCGGGCGTGCTGCCCATGGGTACGTCGGCGGTGATGACGGCGATTTCGGCCTCGAAGTCGATGCCGAAAGCTTCGCTGGCCGCCACCACGTCGTCACACGGGCCGATGAAGTCGTCGCTGCCGCCCTGGTACATCAGCGGGTCGGTGTAGAAGGTAGCGGGCACTTCGGAGTTGCGCGCCTTGCGCACCAGCTCGACATGGTTGATGAAGGCCGAGCCGTCGGCCCACTGGTAGGCGCGCGGCAGCGGCGCCATGCAGCGGGCGGGCTCGAACGGGAAGGCGTGGCGGGCCTTGTTGGCTGTGGAGGTGCCGTCTGCAACACGATTGAGCGCGTCATACAAGTCCTGCAGTTGCGGCGACAAAAAGCCCCAGTCGTCGAGCACCTGCTGCAGCCGGGTGGCGATGCCGGTCGCATAGTGCGCCCTCGAGAGGTCGCGCGAGACGACGACCAGCTGGCCGTCGCGCGAGCTGTCTTTGTAGGTGGCGAGTTTCATCAGTTTTCCTGCGTTACAGTGCGAATCAAAGTGGGTGAAATGGTTTCATCCAACTGTAATCCGGAACCTTTATGCCCTCGATGACCGTGACCGCAGAACCTCTCGGACGCTCCGGCAGCCCGTCGGTCAAGGCAGCTGCGCGGCAACTTAACGGCGATGCAGGATTCACAAGCGCATGAGTCCACTCGTGATGTCATCGCCTGCATCGCTTGCATCTCCTGCGGCATCTGCAGACCAGCGGCGGGCAATTGGCGGGCTGGCGATGCTGACGCTGGCGGTGCTGGCGGTTCACGCCTGGCTGTTGACCACAACGCCGAGCCACATCAGCCCGTCAACCGGCGCGGCGACCCGTTCGTCGACCCTTCCACAGTTCACAGCTGCGATGGAAACACGCCGCATCGAGCCCCTACCGCCGCCCACCCCGCCAGCGCCTGAAATCAAGGTTGTCGCACCGGCCCCGAAACCACTCCGCAAGCTTATTCCCAAGCCAAAACGGCCCGTAGCCCCCGAAACAACTGCGCAAGCAGCTCCTGGATTAATAGCAGAACCGGCGCCGCAAGATCCGCTGCCAGAGGCGCCACCCGAACCGGCAGCCGACGCACAAGGGCTTGCCGACGCGCGTCAGGCCGACAAAGACGAGGCCGCAGCAAGCAGTGCCGCACTGGCGGCCACTGCTGCCGCCAGCAGCCCCATCACGCCATCCAGCGCCGCCCTGCCCGCTCTGCCCGCTCTGCCGCAAACCACCGCCGTGACCGCCATGGCCGTGCCGGACAGCGCGGAGTTGAAATACAAGGCGACCGGCTTGTTCAAGGGCCTGACTTACCACGCCAACACCGAGCTGGCCTGGTTCCACGACGCTACCAGCTACAACGTCCGCATGACGCTGTCGGCCTTCCTCGTCGGCTCCTTTGTCTGGTCCAGTGCCGGGCAGATAGGCGCGCTGGGGCTGGCGCCGACGCGCTTTGCCGAAAAAAAACGCTCGGAAGTTGCGGCCCATTTCGAGCCCGACAAGGGCCAGATTATTTTCAGCGCCAACACGCCCAGCGCGCCGTGGATCCAGGGTGCGCAGGATCGGGCGACGGTGTTTATCCAGATAGCTGGCATGCTCGCCGGTGACCCGTCGGCATTTCCGACCGGCTCCAGCCTGTCGCTTTACACCGTCGGGCCCCGCAGCGCCGATGTCTGGACTTTCGTGGTCGAGCCGGTCGAAGTCGTGAATCTGCCCGCCGGCGACATGCCAGCCCTCAAGCTGGTGCGCAAACCGCGCGATGAATATGACAATAAAGTCGAACTCTGGCTGGCCCCGTCGCTGGGCTATTTGCCGGTGCGCAGCAAAGTCACGCAGGCCGACGGCGCCTTTGTTGACCAGCAGCTGAGCGACGTGAAGCGGTTTTAAACCGGCGCCGCGACTACACAGCTATACCAACTGCCGTTTTTCCTGTCGGCCTTGAAGTCGGCACGAGCGTTGCTATATAGATTCAAAGGATATTTCAATGCAAATGCTCTACGACTCGGAATCTTTTGCGGTGGTACAGATTCACGCCAACGCGCCGGAACAATCTGCACCCGCGCCCACCATTCCGCAGCTGGCGCGGCACGGCTTTGAAATTGTCGACAAGCGCTCTGGCAAAGAGGTCTATCTGGACGGCTCCTGGGCCGAGATGTTTCAACAGCGCCTGAGCGCCTGGGCGCAAAACACGCCGACGCAGGAAGAAATCGAAGACACGCTGGAAGGCTACAGCGGGCTGGCCAACACACCGGTTTCGCTTCACTAGGCGGTTGTTCGGCATTTGTTCGGATTGCCACGAAAGGATTGACTCCAATCGGTCGCGATATAAGATTTTGGGATTTGCGTGTTGTTTTTTGCGCGTAGCAAAGTCACAATTCACGCTCTTGCAGATCGCGTAACCAAACGCAAACGAATACTTTAATGGTAGCTTTACCTGCGTTACGCAAACCCCGCTACGGGTTGGCATCTGTCAGGGAAATATAAAAATGGAGCAGATTGTTGCCAGCCTGGGTACGGGTTTCGCAAGCCTTTTCCGCCGATGGTATTTCCCGTGCGCGCCGAGCAGCGCGACGAATTTCGGGCCCTGATTGCGCACGCGAAAACGCTGGGATCAAAAAAGTCCCCTGTTTGCGGGTCGATACGGACACCGGTTTGCTCCACCTGGCCAACCTGAAGGCCATTTGCAAGGAGCTTGATATGGAACTGGCGATTGAATTCCCGTTCAAGCCTGACAGCACCGACGCCCAGTTTGAAAAAATGGCCGACGAGGTGCAGAAAACCGGCGCACAGATGATGTTTAACCACGGCGGCATCGGCCGCTACGAAAAGTCATTCGAGCGGCACGTGCCAAGGGTGTGGAAACTGCTTTTTACGGCGTTAACTCCAGCTCGGCGCAGATGGTTAAAAAGATGGGCAAGTTGTCGCACGGCATGATCTTTGCCAAAGTCGTGCCCAACCCCTGGGAGCGCAAGACATCGATCACCCGCGAATACCGGGAAGAATTTTCGCGCTACAAGCCGGGCCAGGACTTCTCGTACGCCAGCCTCGAAGGCTGCATCACGGCCAAGGCGCTGGTCGCGGCCCTGAAACTTGCCCGGCCGAGTCCGACGCGCGAAGGCCTTGTCAGCGCCTTGCAAATCGCCATGCTGGACATCAACGACCTGCCGGTGGTTAATGAAAAGACCAACCATCAGGGCATGCTTTTCGTCGAACTGTCACTGGTCACACGCGATTTGAAATTCAGACACTGATCCAGCGCCAGAGGGGACAGGCGGCGCCGTCGTCCCGATATTGTCCCGATCGCTGTCCCGATAGCGGTCCCGATACAACCAGCGGTACAGCGGCTCGGCCAGCAGCAGCACAGCGGCCAGCCGCGTAACATGAAATGCCGTCACCACCGGCGCGCCGAGCTGCAGCACCTTGGCGGTGATTGCCATTTCGGCGATATCGCCGGGTGACATGCCCCGCAGCGCCAGCAAGGCCAGTTTCGGCCAGTAAACATCGCGCGCCAGGCACTGACACATCCAGCCCGCACAGCCCCGCCCATTGAAAACCGAACGGTATGATCAGCGTCACCAGCCGCACGCCCGAGCTGTCCGCCAAGGCCACCAGCTCAGTTTGCGCGCCGTGGCGCTCGCCAAGCAATGTCATCTCTGAAGCCGCGCCTACGGGTGCCGAAAAATAAGTCGTGACGCGCGACTACCCTTTGACATGAAACACGCCGGGACCGTGATGCACCCGGTACAGCCACGCACCGGACAGCAGACCGAGCGCCAGCGCTCAAAGAATATTGAGCGCAATCGCCCACTACAACACGGCCACCAGCGCCACCATCGGCGGCGTGAAACAGAGCCCCAGCGCGGCGCCAATAATCCACTGCCCGGTGTTGCGCAAAGGCGTCCAGCCTTGAGCCGGGCCGCCCAGCATCGACAGCACGGCCGTCGCCAGCGAGGGGCCGATCATCCAGCGCAGGGGGGTGTGAAGAAGCAGGCACAAACCGGCTGCGGCCAGCGCGAGCAGCAGTGTCAATACGCTGCGAAACGGCGCGCTTGAAGGCGGTGTGGGGCAACGCGAACTGGACTACGCGAGCAGTGCCGACGGGGATATGCAGACAAAACGCGGCGTGTCGGGTCAGGAAGCACTAGGATGAGCGATGCACTATTTCGCCCTGCCCTGCTTGAAGCCAGCCCACCCGTTCCTTGCACGCTACGCGATTGCCATAAGCGCACTGGCGCTCATCAGCGGCTGCATCGGCCGTCCGGTGTCACCGATTCTTCAGCCTGCGGGCGGCACCATCGCCGCCGCTACAGTCACAGCAGCGCGGGTTGACGCGCTGCTGCCCGCCGATGCGCTGCTAATCGGCGAGCAGCATGATGCCGCCGAGCATCAGCAGATCGAGCAGCAGGTGGTGGCGCATCTGGCTGGCAGCGGCTTGCTGGCGGCACTTGCACTGGAGATGGCCGATGCGGGCGCCAGCACCGCGAAACTCAAACCGACATCGACCGAGCAACAGGTGCAAAACTCCTTGAAGTGGAACGACAAGGGCTGGCCTTGGGCCGCGTATGGCCCGGCCGTGATGACCGCCGTGCGCGCCGGCGTGCCGGTGCTGGGCGCCAACCTGCCGACGATGCAGATCCGAAGCAGCATGGGCGATGCCAAACTCGACACGCAGCTGCCCGGCCCGGCGCTGAAGGCACAGCAGCAACTGATTCGCCTTGGCCACTGCAACTTGCTGCCCGAAAGCCAGATCACGCCGATGACGCGCGTCCAGATCGCGAAAGACAGGGCCATGGCGCAAACCATTGAGGATGTCGCCTTGCCCGGCAAAGTCGTGGTGCTGCTGGCCGGCAACGGCCACGTCAACCGGCAACTTGGCGTGCCGCAACATCTACCGGCCACGCTGCATGCCAAAGCGGTTCATCTGCGTGCCGGGGATGCAACCGGCAGTGACAGCGCTTTCGACAGCACCTGGCCGACGCCTGCATTGCCGGACAAAGATTACTGCATGGGGCTAAAAGAGCAGCTCGAGAACAAAGGCGGGGCTGCCGCCAAGCCGTGACGGCGCCTGGGCGTTGCTCGATTGACTTGAGTTTCGCTATTTTTTTGATAGCTGCTTGCGCACGTATCTTCAGGGCTAGAGGCCGATTAGACCCGATTAAATGCTTGTTTCAAAACGTGAAGACCTGTCATTCCCGCGAAGGCGGGAATCCAGTTCATAGCCGCGCAAACTTGGGTAGCAGCTGGATCCCCGCCTTCGCGGGGAAGACCGATAGTTCAACGGAAGCACGTATATAAACAAGCGATTCAATGCTTGAAAACGTCCTGATCCATGCTTGTGACAGCCAAGCAGACGTCGCTCGTCAGGCAAACTTTCGTATCGCCTCCCCCACCACATTCACAATCCTGTCGATGTGCTCTTTTTCAATCGTGTACGGCGGGCACACCACGATGTTCTCGGCGGCGGGCCGCACCAGCACACCGGCGTGGTAGCAGTGCATGAAGATGTCGTAGGCGCGCTTGCCGGGTGAGCCAATCATCGGCGTGAGTTCCACCGCGCCGGCCAGACCCAGCGTGCGAATACCAATCACATTTGGCAAACCCTTCAAACCGCTGTGCATTGCATCACCCAGCACCTTGCCCATCTGGCCGGCGCGCTCGAACAGCTGCTGTTCCTTGAACAGGTTCAACGTCGCAATCGCGGCAGCGCAGGCGACCGGGTGGCCCGAATAGGTGTAGCCGTGGAAGAACTCGATGGCGTGCTCGGGCGCGCTGCTGTGGGCGTGCATCATCGCGTCGTAAATGCGGTCGCTGCAGATCACGCCGCCGAGTGGAATCACGCCGTTCGTCACGCCCTTGGCGAAATTCAGCATGTCGGGCACCACGCCGTAGTAGTCGGCGCCGAAATTGACGCCCAGGCGGCCGAAGCCGGTGATGACTTCGTCAAAAATCAGCAGGATGCCGTGCTTGTCGCAAATCTCGCGCAAGCGTTTCAGGTAACCCTGCGGCGGCAGGTACCAGCCCGCACTGCCGGCCACCGGCTCAACGATCACGGCGGCGATATTGCTTGGGTCGTGCAGCGGCAAGATGCGCTGCTCCAGCTCCAGCAAAAGGTCTTCCTGCCAGACCGGTTCTACGCCGTTGATGTAGGCGTGATTGACCGGGTCATGAATGAAACGCAGGTGGTCCACACGCGGCAAAAACGCCGAGCCATAGACCTTGCGGTTG
>JANLYY010000022.1:0-9730 GCA_031365885.1 Polaromonas sp.
CGACGAAAAAGCCCAGCGCTGGCTGCTCACCGTATCGGCCAGCGACCGCACCGGCCTGCTCTACCTGATCGCCCGTGTGCTGGCCCGCCACCGCATCAACCTGCAACTCGCCAAAGTCACCACACTGGGCGAGCGCGTCGAGGACACCTTTCTGGTCGACGGGCCGGAGCTGCAGCACAACAAGGCGCAGATTGCGATTGAGACGGAGCTGCTGGAGGCGTTGAAGGCTTGATGCCCAGCGTTGATGGATCAGCAGGCCGCTATATTTTTAATAGTTGCTTACGCAAGTTTTACCTGGGCTATAGCGGTTTTCGCCGTTGCTGGCCGACTACCGGTTGAGACTGCCGGACGCGATCCAGCTGGCAGCGGCACTCGACATCGGCGCCAGCGCGTTTGTCACGCATGACCGGGACCTCTCCCGGGTAACCGGCATCGATATTTTGACGGGTGACTAAGCGGCTGCCGCCATGAACGAAAAACACATTGCTACGTTTTTAATAGCTGCTCGCGCACGTATTACAGGGGCTACAGAGCTATTTAACAAAAAATGCGGTTGTTCGACAGCTTAATGCAGCGTTCCACGCCGGCCGGCTCCCTCCAGCTCGTCCAGTGCCGAATCGGGACCTGCTGGCACCTCGCTGGCGCTGGCGCCTTCCATGTACTGGCGGTTTCGCAGCAGCACTTGTGCGGCCGCCTCGTCGTACAGAAATGGCAGGTACATATAGCGACGGCCGCTGGTCACGGATGTGGCTTCGTGCTGCAGCGAGCATGAAAACACCGCCGCGCCGCCAGGGGGCATGCTGAACAATGACTGCCCGTATTCGGGAAAGCGCAACAGACCGCCTTCGTATTCGCCGGTGTTGAGAAACAGCGACACCGCAAAGCGCCGATGCGCCGTGCCGAGTGTAGTGTTGTCGCGGTGCGGCTTGAAGTGACCGCCTTCGCTGGCGTCGTAGCACGACACCAGATGGCGCTCCATGCGGGTGGCCTGAAACTGGAAGGCATTGAGCAACTGCGGCAGCAGCCGGGCGCGGATGGCGGTCATGCAGAGACCCTGCAGCGTGGCATCCTGCAGCAGACAGTCACTGCGTTTTTTGTGGCTTTCGTTGTCAATCAGCGTTGTCTTGCCTTGCACGTCACGCATGAAGCCCGACGGCTGCCCGCCCTGCGCTTCATAGGTCCGAATCAGCGTACGGCACAGTTCGGGGCTGAACACGCGCGGCACCACCAGCACCGGCGCCTGCATGCTGGCCATGCGCAGCGGGCCAGAACCGGGCAGTGACTTCAGCACCTGTTCGAGGCGGGCGGCGCTGGCAGCCGCGTCTGCCTCAAACGGGATCGCCGCCAGCACGCAAAGGCGCCGGTCGAGCACGTAAATCATCTTTTGCAGCGCGCCTTTCGGTGCATCAGCAGCGTCGGAGCACAGGCCAAACTGCCGCGCCACGGATCGGTCAAGGTCCCAGAACACGCGTATGCCCCGGGCCGTATCGCCGAGGCGATTTTTTGACTCGTCTTCCGCATCGCTCGATACATGGAACAGCATCAGGTGCGCGGCATCGAACAGGGCGCGTTGTTCTTCCAGCGCTCGCAGCACGGTCTGGCTGTCGGCATCTTTGGCGGAGCCCAGAAAACACAACACCACATAGCGACCGGCTACGGTGTTGAAGTTATAGCGCAGGTTGGACGGCGACCGGCAAACAAACCACGGGGCGGGTTCGCCGACGGACAGAGGCTGGGTGCGGTACAGCATAGGTCTGGGGAGTAATTTCTTTTGCTATTATTTCAGGAGCTTTTTACGCATATGTTACCTGGGCTAGCGGGCTTTTTGATCCAAATCAGTCATCGCTGGGATCCAGTCCGGGAAACAGCACCGACGTAAAACCGAACTGCGTGAAATCGCGGATGCGCATCGGGTAGAGCTTGCCGATCAGATGGTCGCATTCATGCTGCACCACGCGGGCGTGAAAGCCTTCCACGGTGCGGTCGATCGCGTCGCCGTATTGGTCAAACCCGGTGTAGTTGATGTGGGTGTAGCGGGGCACCATCCCGCGCAGGCCGGGCACGGACAGACAGCCTTCCCAGTCTTCTTCTTGCCCGGCGCGAAGCGGCGTGATGACCGGATTGAGGAGCACCGTGCGCGGCACCAGTGGCGCGTTGGGGTAACGCGGGTTGACCTCGTCGGTGCCGAATATCACCAGCTGCAGGTCAACGCCGATCTGCGGCGCGGCCAGCCCGGCGCCATTGACGGCACGCATGGTGTCGAACATGTCAGTGATCAACAGATGCAGCGCATCGGTGTCGAACCCGGTGACAGGCGGGGCTACGCGCAGCAGACGCTCGTCGCCCATTTTCAGAATTTCTCGAATGGTCATGGCGCATTATGGCGCTGCACGGTGCGCAAAACTACCCTCGCACAAAAGTTGGTAGCTATTAATTTGATAGCTGCCTGCGCACGTATTACCTGGGCTGGACGCTTATTTGATCATCGGTTGGGTACCGACAGCGCTGGTCAGGTCAATTTCAACGCCAGTAACCATTCCCGCGATATCCGCCATAACCACCATAGCCACGGTAGCCTGGGTGACCACGGTAGCCGTAAAAACCAGGCGACACCACGACAGGCGGTGCCGGTGGCGCGACATATACCTGAGCCGACGGGTAGCCACTATAGCTGTCGTAGCCCAAAGGCGCGACCACACAACCGGACAGCAGCAAGGCCACACCACCGAACGCCAGCCAGCCAGCCATACGTTTGAAATTGCGTTGGATGTTCATCGATAGCTCCTGTGATCTGTGAGTCAGAGCTATTTAACGCGCCGCCCGCCTTTCGGCGTGACGTATGCCGTGCAAACCAGCGTAACCGCATGTAAGGGCGGGCCTGCACTTGCGCAGGCCCGATTGCGCTCCAGACGCTCAGTCGCGCGGGCCGCGTAGCACCCGGCAAATCGACGGGTCAACCTGCGTGCGACCGCCAGTCAGGCACTGCGACGCGTTCGGATAACTGCGCAGCAAAAACAGCATGCGGGCCGTGCGCGCGGTGTCTGTAAAGTCCGAAAACATGCCGTCCACACCCAATTCATAAAACTTGATGAATTCATTGACCGGATTGCCCAGGTAGTCTTTTGCCAGACGGCCGGGCTCGTTGCGCTGCGTAAACGGATGCACCAGCAGGCCTTCGCGTTTGGCGTCAGCCACGACAGTGGTCGGCGGCAGCAAGGTGCGGTCGCGTTCGTCGATGGCGCCATCGCCATTCGAATCCGCGCACTTGCCGGCTGTGTCCAGCGCGATGCACTTGGCGGAAATCAAATACGGCTTCCACGGGCCGATGCCGTCTGCATACGTCGCGACTTCGCGCAGCCCGGCGGGCGTCAGCAAGTCCTTGAAGGTACGCGCATCACCCGCCACGGCGAAGTCATAGGGCTTGTCGAAGGGCGCGGCCAGCGTCACCGTGCCGTCGGGCGCCACGTCGTCACCGTCAATCAACTGCACCAGTTTCAGCTTCGTACGGCTGCGCAGGTATTTCAGGTTGCCCACTTCAAAGCTCTGAATAAAAACCGGCGACTTGCGTTCGTTGTAGCCGTAACGGCCCAGCACCTCCAGCAGACGATCTTCCAGCGGCAAACCCAGATTGCGGTGATACGTCGGGTGCTTGGTTTCCGGATAGACGCCGATCTCGCGCTTTTCTTCGCCCGACTTGCGGCGCACCAATTGCAAAATTTCTTCCAGCGTTGGAATCTGGAACTTGCCGTTAAAGCTCTGGTCGCGCACGCCGACGGGCTGAATCGCACGCAGGGTCTTGATTTCAGCCAGCGTGAAGTCGCTGGCGAAAAAGCCTTCCTCATTCACGCCATCGACCTTCGCAATGCGTTTGCGATTGGCAAACTCGGGCCGGGTTTTTACGTCGGTGGTGCCAATCATGTTCGGCTCGTGCCGCGCAATCAGCACACCGTCACGCGTGGCGACCAGATCCGGCTCAACATAGTCGGCACCCAGCTCGATGGCCAGCGCATAGCCTTCAAGCGTGTGCTCGGGCAGGTAGCCCGCAGCGCCGCGATGCCCGATGAGGATGGGAATCGACAGCTTGTTGCGGTCGGTCCGGTGGTCATCGGCCCGGCTGCGGCTGACTGCGTTGTCTGCCAGCGCTGCTGTGGGCATGGAGAAGCAGGCCGAAATGACTGCAAGGACTGCGAACGCCGGAGCCAGCTTTTTGCGACCAGACAGGCGAAGTTGCAGGGAAAAGGATTTGTTCATGAGCGCCTCACTTTGTTGTTGGTGGAGCCCCGAGCTTGCTTGTCCGACATGACGGCTTGATGAAACGCTTGGAGCCGCGTCAGTACATCACCCGGGCGCGGAAAACCGGCGCTAATTTACAGAGTGTTTCAGATCAAACACCAGCCAGGCACTAGCCAAGAAGTGCCAGCAATTCGGCCTCGTCAATGACCGCAATTCCCAGCGCCTGCGCCTTGACCAGCTTGCTGCCAGCCTCGGCACCTGCCACTACATAGTCGGTCTTTTTGCTCACCGAGCCAGCCACCTTGGCGCCAGCCGCTTCCAGCCGGTCTTTGGCATCGTCGCGGCCCAGCGTGGGCAGCGTGCCGGTGATGACAAAGGTCTTGCCTGACAGGGGCTTCGGAGCGACCGCTGCCGGTTCGCCCTCTTCCCACGTCACGCCGCAGGCGCGCAGTTGTTCGACCACCTCGCGGTTGTGATCCTGCGCAAAAAATGTGTGAAGGCTTTTGGCCACGATGGGTCCGACATCGGACACAGCCAGCAGCTGTTCTTCGCTAGCGCCCATGATCATGTCGAGCTGGCCGAAATGCCGAGCCAATTCTTTCGCCGTCGCCTCGCCGACATGGCGAATGCCGAGGCCAAAAAGAAAGCGTGGCAACGTAGTTTGCTTCGATGTCTCTAGCGCGGCTAGCAGATTTTTTGCCGACTTGTCGGCCATGCGGTCCAGACCGGCGAGCGCCGTCCAACCCAGCCTGTACAAATCGGGCAGCGTGCGAATTACATTCGCATCGACCAGCTGCTCGACCAGCTTGTCGCCCAGTCCATCGACCTCGACCGCGCGCCGGTGCGCAAAATGGAGAATGGCTTCCTTGCGCTGCGCGCCGCAAAACAGCCCGCCGGTGCAGCGGTAATCTGCCTCGCCTTCGAGCCGCACCGCGTCCGAGCCGCAGACCGGACACTGGCGCGGCATGGTGAACTGCAACCCCCGTTTGGGCTGAGCTTGCAGCAACCCTTCCTCAACCGCAGCCCCTTCGACAGGCTCAGGGCGAACGGCGGGGAGCACCACGCTGACGACTTCCGGAATCACATCACCGGCGCGCCGCACCACTACCGTGTCACCGACGCGCACATCCTTGCGGCGCGCCTCGTCCTCGTTGTGCAGTGTCGCGTTGGTCACCGTCACGCCGCCGACAAACACCGGCGCCAGCTTGGCTACCGGCGTCAGCTTGCCTGTACGGCCGACCTGCACGTCGATCGCCAGCACCGTCGTCATCTGTTCCTGCGCCGGGTATTTGTGCGCCACGGCCCAGCGCGGCTCGCGCGTGACAAAACCGAGTTTTTTCTGCAGCGCCAGGCTGTTGACCTTGTAGACCACGCCATCAATGTCATAGGGCAGCGCGTCACGCGCCTTGCCCATGCGCTGATGATAAGCTATCAATTCAGTAGCGCCTTGCGCACGTTCTACCTGGGCTGCAACCGGAAAACCCCATGATTTCAAGGTTTCAAGCAGTTCAAAGTGGGTTTTGAAATCAGGCCCGCCGTTCTCTAGCGGTGTGATGTCGCCGATGCCGTAGGCAAAAAAACTCAGGCGCCGCCGCGCGGCAATCGCCGGGTCCAGTTGCCGCACACCACCGGCTGCCGCGTTGCGCGGATTGACAAACGTTTTCTCGCCTTTGGCGCCCTGCGCGATCAGCTCGCGCTGCTTTTCATTAAGCGCCTCGAAGTCGGCCCGGCGCATATAGACCTCGCCGCGTACTTCCATCACCTGAGGTGCATCTGCGGGCAGTCTGAGAGGTATCTGGTTGATCGTGCGAATGTTCTGCGTCACGTCTTCACCCACTTCACCGTCGCCCCGCGTAGCGGCCTGCACCAGCACACCGTTCTCGTAACGCAGGCTCATCGCCAGGCCATCGAATTTCAGTTCGGCCACATATTCGACCGGCGTGTCATTCGGCGTTAAGCCCAGTTCCTTGCGAACTCGGACATCGAAATTTTTCGCACCGGTCGATTCGGTATCCGTCTCCGTGCGAATGCTGAGCATGGCAATCTTGTGCCGCACACTGACGAATTGACCCAGCGGTTTTCCGCCGACACGCTGCGTCGGCGAATCGGCCGTGCGCAGCTCGGGATGCGCGGTCTCCAGCGCCTGCAGTTCCCTGAACAGCCGGTCGTATTCGGCATCAGGAATCGTCGGCTCATCGAGCACGTAATACTGGTGCGCGTATTTTCGCAGCTGCATGCGCAGCGTCTCGACAGGGCTGGGCTTGTTCATGCTGAAAGTCCCATCAGCCAGCCGGCTGCAGCGCGGATTTGAATGGGCCCAATGTCCATGGGCGTGTCCAGATCACGCAGCACCTTGCTGGCGCGTGCATCAGGCCATTCGCTGGCAAAACGCATCAGCGCTCGGTGCGGTTTGTCATCGCCCAATTTGCATTCCACCAGATCAATCAATTGCTTGCCTTCACTGACGGCAAAGTCGACTTCAGCGCCGTCTTTGGTGCGGATGTAATGCAGTCCGATCTCTTTTCCCAGGGCATCCTGCTGCCATTCCACGTGTTTAAGCATCGAGCAGGCCATGAAGTTTTCAAATTGCACGCCGGCATCTCCCCTGACCAGGCCCGTGTCATAAAAATAGACCTTGGGGGCTTGCAGCGTGGCCCGGGCAATATTGCGATGCCACGGACGCACAATAAAAACAATGAACAGCGCTTCCAGAATCTCAAGGTACTTTCGCAGCGTGTTGGGCGAAATCGCCAAGTCGCGACCCATGGAGGCAAGCGACAGCGGCGAGCCCACCCGTTCGCGCAGCAGTTCGGCAAAAAGGCGCATGGTGGTGATCTCCTGCAGGCGTGAAAATTCAAGCACGTCTTCACGCACCAGATCTGAAAAATACTCGCTGCGCCAGCGGTCGGCTTCCTCGTCGGTGGCGGCCAGGCAAGGCTCGGGAAAGCCGCCGCGTTTGAGCAGATGGGCAAGGGCATCATGTGGCGCGGCGCCAGTCTGTTCGCACCACTCGCGCACCGAAATCGGATGCAGCCGCAGTTTGAAATAACGGCCCGCCAATGACTCGCCGGCTTGCCGGAAGGTGTCCATTCGCGCGCTGCCTGTTATCAGCAATGCCTGCCCTTCAGCGCGGCCGTCGAACACGCCTTTCAGCCACGGCTTCCAGCCGCTCATCTTGTGGATTTCGTCAATCACCAGCAGCCGCGCTTTCTTGTTCCAGGTTCTTGCGGTCAGAACGCGCCGGTGCTCTGGAATGTCGTAGTTAAGGTACTGGGCATCTTCAAAATCAGTCAGCAGCTGGCGGCTGAGCGTGGTTTTTCCGACCTGACGCGGTCCGGTCAGGATCACCATCTTTTTTTGAAGATCGGCCTGAACCCGAGCGTCGAGATAGCGTTGCATGCGACTATTTTAACCACTATTTCCAAAAAGTCGCGACTTTCTGTAAACGTTGTGCATTAAAGTCGGAACTGAGGTGCCAGACTTGGTATTTCAACGTGGCGCAGCCCAAATCAGGAAAAAAGCCGCCGCGCCAGCACCGACCCGGCCGACAAATCCCGCGCGTCCAGCGTGTCGTAGAGCTGCTCCAGGTCGGCGTGGATGCCTTCCATCGCCTCGGGGCGAATCGGGCTGCCGTTGTCATCGATGATGACGCCGTCCATGCTTTTGGCCAGCGCCAGCGCGGCTTCGTACATGCGGGCGAAGGGCTGCTCGGTGCGCAGCACCTGCGGCACGTCGAGCGACAGCGTGATTTCGCGCAGCGCGGTCTGCTCGGGGTCTTCGGCCATGGCGGCTTGCGTGTCGAAGGCCAGGCCGACGATGGAGGGCTGCCCCGATTCGCGGGCCGGCAGCACCATGCGGCCCGGAATCATGCCATGAACAAATCCGATTCGGGCGGCGCTCTGCTGCACATACCCTGGGCTCCAGGCGGTCTGCCGGGCACGCAGCGTGAAGCTCAGTTGCGCGTCGTGGGCGCTGGCGAAGTGGTCGAGTTCGCGTGCCTGCGCCACCTCGTCCAGCATTTCCGGAAACTCCGGCTCGCCGCCAATCGCATCGGCAAAGGCCTGCGCCTTCATGACGAACTCCGAGTATTCGATCTGGTTCAGCGCGCCGGTGCGGTTGGCCAGTTGCACACCGCACTGAAACGCACGGTAGCGCTTACCCGCGCCCGGAAATTCCCATTCGCCAGAGGCCGCACACAGGCCTTCAACACCGAAGGGTTTGCTGCCAGCGCGTCGCGTGCTTGGCATGGCGGCCAGTGCGGCATCGCCAGAGACAAGCGAGTCGACCATGACAGGTGCCATGGCGTCGATCAGCGGGTCAAGCCCGGCCTTTCGTTCCAGAGTCGAGAGACTGTGCACGGGCGGCAGATCGAAATTGCCTTCACCGCCGAGATTGGCGCCGGCGCCAGCCTCCACTTCTCTGTCAAAACTGGGCTCGAAGCGTTCCAGTGCGTCGTTTGAGTTGTCCGTGGGTCCAGTCCGTGCCGCGCTGCTTGGTCCAACTACTGATTCCAGCGACCCGGCAACCGTCGCATCGCGCACGGCGGCAGATTCGGGCTCGGCGCGCCTGGGCAGGCTGCGGCGCGCCGACCACGCGCCATGCGCCACCACACCAGCCAACACCAAACCGCCAGCCACGGCCAGACCGATCTGCAATGTGCTCACGCTGCCTCCACCATTCCAACCGCCGATTCCATATCCACCGCGACGATGCGCGAAACACCCTGCTCCTGCATCGTCACGCCGATCAATTGCCCGGCCATTTCCATGGCGATCTTGTTGTGGCTGATGAAGAGGAACTGGGTTTCTTTGCTCATGGAAGTCACCAGTTTGGCATAGCGCTCGGTGTTCGCATCGTCCAGCGGCGCATCGACCTCGTCCAGCAAACAAAACGGCGCCGGGTTCAGCTGGAAAATCGCGAACACCAGCGCGATCGCCGTGAGCGCCTTCTCGCCGCCGGAAAGCAGATGAATCGTCTGGTTCTTCTTGCCCGGGGGCTGCGCAATGACCTGCACACCCGAATCGAGAATTTCGTCGCCGGTGATGACCAGCCGCGCATTGCCGCCGCCAAACAACTCGGGAAACATCTTCCCGAAATGCACGTTCACGGTGTCAAAGGTGGACGACAACAGGGCCCGGGTTTCAATGTCGATCTTGCGGATCGCGTCTTCCAGTGTCGTCATGGCCTCGTTCAGGTCGGCCGACTGCGCGTCCAAAAACTGCTTGCGCTCGCGCGCGACGGTCAACTCATCCAGCGCCGCCAGATTGACAGCGCCAAGTGACGCCACATCGGCATGGAGCCGGTCGATGGCGCTCTGCAGACCGGCGCTGCGCACATTGCCTTGCACAATGGAAGCCTGGAGCGCGTCCAGGTCCGCATGGGCGTCGGCCAGCAGCTGCTGGTACTGCTCACAGCCCAGCCGCGCGGCCTGCTCCTTCAATTGCAGTTCGGTGATGCGCTGGCGCAGGGGTTCGAGCGCGCGCGCGACCAGCAAGCG
>JANLYY010000046.1:0-36977 GCA_031365885.1 Polaromonas sp.
ACCGAGCCCGGCGGTGCAATGCTTGACTGCGGCATCCATGTCCAGCCATTGCGGCGCGGGCTGCTTGCCAGCGACGATGACGTTGACGTAATTGCGGCTGCGCAGACAGTGGTCGGTGATCGACAGCAAGGTGTTGGCGTCGGGCGGCAGATAGACGCGGATGATGTCGGCTTTCTTGTTGGCGACATGGTCTAGAAAGCCGGGGTCCTGGTGGCTGAAGCCGTTGTGGTCCTGCCGCCAGACATGCGATGTCAGCAGGTAATTGAGCGATGCAATCGGCCTGCGCCACGCAATTTGATTGCAGACCTTCAACCACTTGGCATGCTGGTTGAGCATGGAATCGACAATGTGGATAAAGGCTTCGTAGCAGGAGAAAAATCCGTGCCGCCCGGTCAGCAGATAGCCTTCGAGCCAGCCTTCGCACTGGTGCTCACTCAGCATCTCCATGACACGACCATCGGGTGCGACGTGCTCGTCAGTCGCAGAAATTTCGGCGGTGGAGCATCGGTTGGTGACTTCAAACATCGCGCCCCACCGGTTTGACGCTGCCTCGTCGGGGCTGAAGACGCGGAAATTTTTTGGGTTGAGCTCGATCACGTCGCGAATCAGTTCGCCCTGGATGCGAGTGGCTTCGGCATCGACGGCGCCCGGCTGTGTCACGGTCACGGCATAGCTGCGAAAGTCCGGCAACTCAAGATCACGCAACAGCAGGCCACCGTTGGCGTTCGGGTTGGCACCCATGCGCCGCTCCCCCTGTGGCGCCAGTGCGGCGAGCTCAGGCATCAGGCGACCGGTTTCGTCGAACAATTCCTGCGGACGGTAGCTTTGGAGCCAATCCTCCAGAATCTTCACATGCCCCGGCCGGCTCATGTCGCCCATTGGCACCTGATGCGAGCGAAACGTGCCCTCGGTCTGCTTGCCATCAACTTCTTTCGGCCCGGTCCAGCCCTTGGGCGAGCGCAAGACAATCATCGGCCAGCGGGGGCGTTGCGTGAATCCGTTAACTCGCGCGTTTTGCTGAATACGGGCGATCTCGGCGACGGCAGTGTCTAGCGCAGCAGCCATCAGGCGATGCATCTGCGCCGGGTCGTCGCCCTCGACGAAGTACGGCGCGTAGCCGTAACCGCGCAGCAGCGCATGGAGCTCATCGTGTGGAATGCGCGCCAGCACGGTCGGGCCGGCGATCTTGTAGCCGTTGAGGTGCAGGATGGGCAGCACCGCGCCGTCATGCACCGGGTTCAGAAATTTATTCGAGTGCCAGCTGGTGGCGAGCGGCCCGGTTTCGGCCTCACCATCGCCGATGACGCAGGCAACCAGCAAGTCGGGGTTGTCGAAGGCCGCGCCGAAGGCATGCGACAACGCGTAACCCAACTCACCGCCCTCGTGGATCGAGCCCGGCGTTTCTGCCGCGACGTGGCTCGGAATGCCGCCGGGAAATGAGAACTGCTTGAAGAGCCGCTTCATGCCTTCTTCGTCTTGCGAGATGTGCGGAAACACCTCGCTGTAGGTCTGCTCCAGATAGACATTCGCCACGATGGCAGGGCCGCCATGGCCCGGCCCGGTGATGTACAAAACACGCAGGTCGCGTTCTTTGATCACGCGATTCAGATGAACGTAGATGAAGTTGAGTCCGGGCGTGGTGCCCCAGTGACCGACCAGACGCGGCTTGACGTGCGCCAGGGTGAGCGGGCGCTTTAACAGCGGGTTGTCGAGCAGGTAAATCTGTCCGACCGACAGGTAGTTTGCGGCGCGCCAGTAGGCGTCCATCTTGCGCAGCAGCTCTGGCGTCAGCGTGTCGGAAGCCTGGGTGCCGGATGCCCCGGTGTCGGGTATAGCTGTCATGCGGGAACCTCTCCGTTTCTGGTTCGGGTGCCGAGGCCAAGAACGCTGCAGACTGATCGTGCAATCGCCTTCTCCTCATTGGCAGCAATGACCCGCACGACGACGCGACTGGCGTCTGAAGATATGACGGCCTCGTTAGCCGCGTTGCACGACTCATCAAGCGCCAGGCCAAGGAATTCAAGCCCCTGGCAAATTCGCGCACGAACCACCGGCGCGTTTTCTCCAATACCGCCGGCGAAGACAAGCGTATCGAGTCCGCCGAGTGCGGCAGCGTAGGCTCCGATCAACTTTTTCGCCTGGTAGCAAAACAGCGCCACGGCTTCTGCCGCACGGTGGTCATGCGTTTCACTCGCGATGAGTTCCTGCATATCCGGGCTGGTTTCTGACACACCAAGAAGCCCAGATTCGCGGTTGATCATGTGGTCAAACTCTGCCGGGCTCATCCGTTCCGTGTGCGCCAGAAAAGAAATCAGTCCCGGATCCAGGTCACCGGACCGGGTGCCCATCATCAGGCCGGCAGCCGGCGTGAAGCCCATGCTGGTGTCTATCCCTTGCCCGCCGCGCACGGCGGCCATGCTCGAACCCTGGCCCAGGTGGGCCAGAATCACGCGTCCCTCTGATGCATCAGCACCCGCCAGGTGTCGAAGTTCTTCCATCAAACCCGCATACGACAGGCCATGGAAACCATATCGCTGCACACCCATCGCTTCATAGCGGCGCGGAATCGCCAGCATTTTGGCGACGCGCGGCATCTGGCTGTGAAATGCGGTGTCGAAGCAGGCCACCTGCACCGTCTGCGGAAATCTCGCAGCGATCATCTCCATCAACGCAATCTCGCACGGAAGATGCACCGGATTGAACGTACTGATGCGCCTGAGCTCTGCCAGCATCGCGCCATCCACGCGCTGCGGGTCTCGATAGTGCGGGCCGCCATTCACCACGCGATGACCTACCGCCGCAAAGCCATTCGAGCCCACCGCCGAATCCGGCTGATTGAGTCGATCCAGCAAGTAAGCCAGACCAACCACCGGGTCAGGAGCCGCCATGGCCGCACGCTCCAGCACCTCGCCCTGCCTGCCCTTCAGGGTGAAAGTCGCGAGCGTCGAGCCAATGCCGTTGATGGCTCCGGAAACGACTGCAGATACAGGCGTGTCAGCATCAAACAGTGCGAATTTCAGGCTGGACGAACCCGCATTGAGCGTCAGTACAAAAGTACTGGCGGACGCGGGGCGACTGTTATCAGTGGCAGAGGCGGCAGGTGAGGTGCCCTTTGATTGCGAGGTCATAACTTGTTCCAACGTGAGCGGTTTGTCCGGCGGTGGGTTGTCGTCCAGAAAAATGGGCGGCAGCCTCTACGCGACTTGCGCTGATGAATTCTGTTTCGCCGTGCTGCGCGGTGGTCGCTGTACTGGAGACGTAGCGCCCGAACGCAAAACCAGCGCCTTTCAGGAGCTGCCAAAGGCAGTTTGGCAGCGGCTTGGCTGCACTGCTTTGATGTAGCGCAAGGAATGAAGGAAAGCCTGCGCTGTAGTCAGCGCTGCAAGACGGCGGCATCAAACCACGCGCTGGGCCACAAACACATACAGCGGCAGACCCAAAAGAATATTGAATGGAAACGTCAGCCCCAGCGACATGCCGAAGTACAGCGACGCACTGGCCTCTGGAATGGCATGCCGGATGACCGCCGGCACGGCGATGTACGAAGCACTCGCGGCCAGCACCATCAACAGCGCCGTGTTGCCCGCCGACATGCCCAGCACTACGCCCATCGCCAGCGCGAGCGTCGCATGCGCCAGCGGCCCGCCAATCGCGTAGGCCAGCAGCCACGCCGATTTGCCTTTGAGCTCGCCCATATTGCGCGCTGCCATCAGGCCCATGTCGAGCAGGAAAAAGCACAGCATGCCCTTGAACAGGTCGCCGGTAAACGGCTTCATGGCTGACTCACCCGGTGCGCCGGTGAGGATGCCGATCAGCATGGCACCCAGCAACAGCAGCTGGCTGCCATCGGTCAGTGACTCACGCATGATGCGCCCCAGTGGCGCGCTGGCTAGAGCACCTGCAACGGGCATTTTTTGCAGCACGCGGCGGCTGGTAACGCCAGCCAGCACGGCAGCGCCTTCGCCTTGACGCGTGCGATTGGCCAGCAACACGGCCAGCACAATCGCTGGTGATTCCATCAGCGCCATGGCAGCGGCCATGTGCCCGCCGTAGGCTACGCCCTGGCTGTCAAGGTAGGTGGTAGCCGTGATGAAGGTGACGGCGCTGACCGAGCCGTAGGTGGCGGCCACCGCAGCCGCGTCGTAGCCATTGAGCACTCGCCGGAGCAGCGCGTAACCAATGACCGGGACGATCACCGCGAGCGCAACTGCAGACAGCAGGCTCACCGCCACCTCGGACGTCAAGCCCGACCGGGCCAATGCAAAGCCGCCCTTCAGGCCCAGTGCCATCAGCAGGTAGAGCGACAAAAATCGCGATATCTGCGGCGGAATTTCCAGGTTCGACTTCAGCGCGCCAGCGAGGATGCCGAAGACAAAGAAAAGGATGGCCGGGTCGAGAAGATTTTGCACGGGGAACCTCGTTTTGCGCGCCGTCAAAGGTCAATCGCGCTTTGTTTTAATGACACCAGCACGCCCAGCGTCTGTCGCGGGTCGCGCTGAACGAAACTCGGCTTCGACAGACTCGAGACGAACGGTTTATATTTTAAAAGGCTGGGTCCCTAGACCGCCACCTTGCCACGTGGCTTCCACAGCGAAACCACCACTCCGCCAGCGATCAGACCGAACGTCACGGTCAGTGAATTGACGCTGGAATCTTGCCGATGATGCCGCGATGACAAACACGCTGTCCATCGACAGCGATTTTTCGATCAGAAAGCCGGTGAAATACTCGGTACTGCTCTGCAAACCCGGATACCACCAGACCCAGCCGCCAAAAAGCGCCGCCATGCTGATGTAGCCGCCGGAAAGGAAGAGATTTTCGCGCACGCCGATCTCGTGGTCGTCCTTGTGCAGCACGCCCAGGTCCAGCGCCAGCAGCGTGATGACCACTCCAGCAAAGAGCAGCCAGAGCCAGACCGCCCGGCCCAAAAAATCGGCGTACATGAATGCAGGCAGGGATTCCAAGACGCGGTGCTCCAGTACGGTTTTGTTATTGAATTTCCGAATGAACCGGTTGGATGCAGGTAAGGCCACAAGCGCCAGCGTTGCCGCGCGACCGGCTGATGCTCGTATTAAAAAGTGCTTCTCGTGGCTCTGGTTTCAGGTTCAGGGCATCACGGGTCGGGGGCAATCAATCAAAGATCTCGCTCATCCAAGACTTCTTGCGCCTCGGGTAGTGGCCGCCGTCACGCCCACCGCCTGCATAGCGGTCCGAGTCTTCAAAGTCTGGCCGGGACGCGGCGACAGGCCGGGCCGCTGGCTCAGGCGCTGCGGCGCGCTCGATGAGTTTGTCGAGCTCGCCCCGGTCCAGCCAGACGCCCCGACAGGTCGGGCAGTAGTCAATCTCGACGCCTTGGCGCTCGCTCATTACCAGGGAAATATCGGTACAGGTTGGGCACTTCATCAGCTTGTCCTTGATAGCTGTTTACTCATCGCCGCCACCCAGCCCGAACAGGCTGAGCAGACTGGTGAACAGGTTGAAAATCGACACGTACAGGCCGACGGTGGCGAGCACATAATTGGTTTCGCCACCGTGGATGATCCGGCTGGTGTCGTGCAGGATGAGGCCGGCCGACAGCAGCGCGACCATGCCAGACACCGCCAGACCGAGCGCCGGAATCTCAAAGAAGATGGCGGCCAGTGCGCAGAGCAACGCAATCACCATGCCAGCGAAAAGAAAGCCGCCCATGAAGCTGAAATCGCGCCGTGTGCTCAAGACCCAGCCCGAGAGCGCCGTGAACGTCACGCCGGTGGCGGCCAGCGCCATCGTCACCACCTGCCCGCCGCCGGGCAATGCCAGCGAATGCGTCAGCAGCGGGCCCAGCGTGTAGCCCAGGAAGCCGGTCAGACCAAAAACTGCGGGCAGCGCCCACGCACTGTTCTTGAGCTTGAAGACCGCTAACAGCAAACCGAAATACCCCGCCAGCGTCAGCATGATGCCGGGCGCGGGCAGTGCCAGCGCGACGCTGGTGGCCGCCACGCCGGCGCTGAATAGCAGCGTCAGGCTGAGCAGTGCGTAAGTATTGCGCAGGACGCGAATGGCCTCTGGCGCAATCGGTGGCGCCTGCGACTGGCCTGCGTCGCCCTGGCCAGCACGCCAGTCGCGTTGCCGGTCGATGGGGTCAAGAGACGAACTGGCCAGCGCGACCGAAGCGCTTGCGCGAGTCGGTTGCAATACGGTGGGGTGAATGCGGTCCATGGTCTTTTTTTCGTTGGGTTAGCAGGTCTTTAACTGTCAATCGCCAGCGCCGGGCATGGCATGCGCCTGGCCTTGCGGGCGCATTGCCAGGTATGCAGCAGGGCCTGCGTGGCGCGTGTCAGCGCGCTGTGCAGCGCGGACAGCCAGTCGCGCGCCATCGACGTGATGACGACCGGGCCGGTGCTGTCGCTGACCAGCTCGACCTGGCAGCGCTTGTCGATGCCGCCGCGTGGGCCGTTCGCGTCAGACAGATGGACGCGGGCGCGCGGTGCCAGCCAACTCAGGCGGCGCAGCGCGTTGCGAACACGGCGTTCGGCCAGTGGCCGCAATTGGGCAGCTTCGGTATCGCGGGTTTCAAAAATTACTTGCATGATGCAGCGCCTTGGGGTGGACATGGCACCACGGTAATCAGTTAACGCCACATAAAAAAGCAGAGAATAGTGAATCGACGCTTCTGAAAAAACTGAACATGAGCCAGGCTTTCAACTACCGCCACCTGTACTACTTCTGGGTCGTTGCCAAGGAAGGCGGCATGGCGCGTGCCGCCGAGCGGCTGGGCATGGCGGTGCAGACGGTCAGCACGCAGGTGCGGGAACTCGAGCGCGCGCTCGGCCACACCCTGCTCAGCCCGGCAGGGCGCGGGCTGCGGCTGACAGATGCGGGGCTGGCCACGCTGCACCAGGCGGAGCAGATTTTTCAGCTCGGCGATGCCCTGCCTGCGGCAATTCGCGATGCCGTTGGGGCGCCCACGGTGCGCCTGACAGTCGGCATTTCAGACGGCCTGGCAAAACTGGCGGTGCGCCGCCTGATGCAGCCGGTGATGCAGGCGCCCCGCCTGCGGCTGCTGTGCCACGAAGACCGTTTCGATGATCTGCTGGGCGAGTTGGCGCTGCACCGGCTCGACGTGGTGCTGGCCGACCGCGCCGCGCCCGCCAACCCGAACCTCAAGCTGTACAGCCACGCGCTGGGGTCGTCCGCGTTGGCCTGGTATGCACCGCCGCAGCTGCACGCGCTGGCGCTGCAGGACTTCCCCGCGTCGCTGGCAACGGTGCCCGTGCTATTGCCTACCTCACAAGCAGCCGTGCGCGGCAGGCTTGATCAATGGTTCGAGCGCATCGGAGTCCGGCCGAATGTGGTGGGCGAGTTTGAAGACAGCGCGTTGCTCAAGACTTTTGGTGCGGCCGGCATGGGTGTGTTCCCTGTTGCCGGGTGGGTACACGATGAACTGGTTGCACGCTACCAGGTCACGCCAATTGGCCCGTGCGAAGGCGTGGAAGAACATTTTTTCGGCATTGCGGCACAGAAAAAAGTGCTGCATCCGCTGGTGCAGGCACTGCTGCGTGCGCGCCATTAAGCAAGCAAGCAAGCAGTCAGTCAGTCCGTCACGTCAAGTTTCACTTACGCTATTATTTTAGTAGCTGCTTGCGCACGTATTACGGGGGCTATAGCCGTATTTGATACAAAACCCGTAGCCATGCGGCGCTAGCTCCATTGCGACTTCCCGGGCAAGCATATTCGCTCAGGACGGCTGCTTTGCCGGGCGCGGAATTTTCTTGAGCTTGACCAGCCGAGCCGTTTCAATCGTGTCTTTTTTAACCTGTCGCTCGGCGTCGATCAACTGCCCCGCCGCCAGCCAGTGCGCAAATTCATCGGGCGTTTCCAGCGTGATGCGGCCCAGCGTGGCAGCGCGAAATTCGTAGATCACGATTTCTGCAGCTTTCTGCAGATTGACCCGGCCTTTGCTTAATACAGCACCGCGTTTACGGCCGATGTCTTCTAGCAGCTGTTCGTCGGTGATGCCTTGGGGCAGCTCAACCTGGTAGCGCGCTTTCAAAAAATCGGGATAGTTTTTGATCAGGTAATCCAGCAGCTCCAGCGCCACTTCTTCTTCGTCGAACGCATTACGGCCAATCGCGCCGCTGGCGGCCAGGTTGTAGCCGCTTTTGGCAACGATGATGCGCGGCCACAGCATGCCGGGTGTGTCGTACAAATAAAAATCATCGGCCAGCGAAATGCGCTGCTCGGCCTTGGTGATGCCGGCTTCGTCGCCGGTCTTGGTGGCGCGTTTGCCGGTCAGTGTATTGATGAGTGTTGATTTGCCGACATTCGGAATGCCGCAGATCAACACCCGCATCGGCTTGACCATGCCGCCGCGCAGCGGAGCCAGTTCGCGCGCGGCTTTGATCAGGCGGCGTGCCGGAGCCGTCTCGCTGGCGTCAAGCTCGATGGCCCGAGTGTTCGGCAGCGCGTTGTAATGCGCCAGCCACAGCGCGGTGCGCGCCGGGTCGGCCAGGTCCTGTTTGTTGATGACCTTGAGCGCCGGGCGTCGGCTGGTGAGCTCGGCCAGCATCGGGTTGGCGCTCGAGCCGGGCAGGCGCGCGTCCAGCAGTTCAATCACCACATCGATTTCCTTGATGCGCTCGGAGATCGCTTTTTTGGTCAGGTGCATGTGACCTGGGAACCATTGAATGGCCATCGGAGAAAATTCTTTCAGGTTGCTGGCGCGATTGTTTCGCGGTGGGGTGCATTGTCAAGGAATTGATCAACGCAAATTAGTTACTACTATTTTGATAGCGTCTTGCGCACGCATATATTGGGCTGCAGGCACTATTGATGCGTCGACCCGATGCGGGGGAGCGGTGGCACCAGCTTGTGCTTCAATTGAAGACGCAGCAGAAATCCCACCCGGCTTTTGTCGCTGCAGCCATTCGTCGCAATCTCTACCGGAAGCCTCATGCCTTTACCGAACGCCCCCACCCGCAAACTTGAAAACAGCAGCACCGCGCGAGCCAATAACGAACTGCTTTTCAAAGGCGTGCTGTGCATGCTGATCGGCCTGGCGGTGCTGCTGTCGCCGCGCTTCATCACGTCGCCCGGCATGCAGGGCATCGTGGCCAATTCGGGCTGGGTGGGATGGTTTGCGCTGGTGCTTGGAGTGGCGCTCACCGGTGTCTATCTGCGCCGCCGCTGAGCCGGCTGAAGCCGCTGGCAAATCCCTTCGAATTTGCGAACGCTATTTTTTCAATAGCTGCTTACGCTCGTTTTACGGAGGCTAAAGGCCTTTTTCTATGGGAAGATGTCGGGTGAGGCCTTTGGCTGACCCGCCCACAGCCAGCCCGAGCCAGGGCTGATTCGAACCGGCAATCAGGCGTGAGCCAGCTGCGCTTTGGGCTGTCCGAGGCGCTCTGGCGACAAATACGCCTCGCGGTACAACTCAAACGGCAGGTTGTCTGCGGCTTCAATCTTCTTTTGTTCGGCTATCGACTGGCGGGTGAGCGCCTCAAACTTCGTTTGCTGCTCTTGCGGGAAAGGCAGCGCCAGCAGTGCGGTGCGGGTTTTTTCAGACTGCGCACGGGCAAATTCGACAAACGAATTGTCATGGTCCTGCGCCATCGCGGCCAGCACGCGGGCCGATGGCAGCGTGTCCGGATTTTTTAAACCTGTGACGGCTGCGGCCAGCGCATCGCTGTAGAGCCGGTGGCCGTGCGTTGCATCGAGCGCAGCGGCAATCGGCGCGCATTGCGCCACGATCTCCAGGCCCCAATCGCGAAGTGCCACGGGGTGCCCGTCACGCTCCAGCGTCAAGCCGGGTTCACGTCCCCGCGCTGCGGTGTTGTGCTGGTTGCGCGCCAGCGCGGCGATCTCGGCTGGCGTGTCGGGGGGGCTGTCAGCGAGCAGGCAATGAAGCAAAAACACATCGAGAAAACGCATGGTTTGCGTGTTGATGCCGACCGGCTCGAACGGGTCCAGGTCCATCAGCCGCACTTCGATGTATTCGACGCCGCGCTCGCGCAGCGCATGCAGCGGACGCTCGCCGGGGAAGATCACGCGTTTCGGGCGAATCGTGCCGTAAAACTCGTTTTCGATCTGCAGCAGCGTGGTGCCGAGCTGGTTGTAGTCACCGCCGGGGTTTTGTATGCCGACCTTTTCATACGCCGGATAGCCGCGCGTGAGGGCTTCGTGCAGCGAGGCCGCGTAACCATCGAGGCTGTTGTAGCTGACAGCCAGCGAGGCCTGCGCATCACTCTGGTAACCCAGGCGGCCCATGCGCAGCGACGTGCCGTAGGGCATGTACATGGTGCTGCTGCTGAGCTTTTGCAGCTGGTGCTGGCGCCCGGCGACAAAGCTTGAACACACCGCCGGCGAGGCACCGAACAGGTACAGCAGCAGAAAAGCCTGGCGCCGAAAATTGCGGATCTGGCCGAAGTAGTCGTCGCTTGTCACATCCGGGAACGACCAGTTGTAGTGAATGCCCGAGATGGTCTGCATGCGCCGGCCGTAGCGGTGCGACAGACCGAGCCGGTAGACGCTCTTTGCACGGCCGACGTTGGACGAGCCGAAGCGCGCCACCGGAATGGTTTCATCGGTCGGCAGGCCGCAAGGCATGCTTGACACCCACAGCATTTCATCGCCCAGGCTCTTCATCGCCCGGTAGGTGAACTGGTGGACTTGCGTCAATTCGTCCAGCGCTGCGTCAACGGTTTTGTGAACGCCGGTAACCAGCTCTACCTGCGACTCGCTGAAGTCCGTGGTGATGCTGGGATGCGTCAGCGCCGAGCCCAGCGCTGCAGGATGTGGCGTCAGCGCCAGCGCCCCGCCCGGCTGGGCACGCAGGCTTTCTTTTTCAATGCCGCAGCGCATGCCGCTCAGCCGCGCCGCCGACAATTGATCCCACGCCGGCAGATGATCGGCAGACAAATCGCGGCCGGCAGTGATTGCCGTGTTGCGGGTGGAGCTGCCTGCTGACGCCACCGAATGCTTGGTATTTTTCATTCCCTCTGATTCCTTCAATTGGCGTGGAAGTTATCACAGGCGCACCTTTTCCGCTTTGGACGGCGGGTTGTCAGCATCGCATCGTGGACTCTGCGAGAGCCAAAAAAATATAGACGCTAATCGGTGCGTTGGTTGCAGCGCAGCCGCCGAAAGGCGCTCTGCAGCTATCATTCGCTTACAATTTCAAGCGACTCACCGCCTGTTTGGCAGATGAGCAATGCCAGCATCAAGCACATCCTGGAAAACACTGTTGATTTCAGCCGCCTGGAACCCTGAAAAAATGAGAAAACTGATAAGCAAACTGTTTGGTTTTCGTCCTCCATCGCCGCTTGAGCGTGCGAGTCAGCCTGACTTCGCGGTCAGCCGCATGGTCGAAGAAAGCCCGATGACGATCGAGGATGGATCGGACAACGCGCTCAGGCGTCAGCTGGTGCATGTGCTGCTGCGCGACGTGCTGCGCCGCCACGGCATCCCAGGGCCGCTGATTGAGTGCCAGATGCTGGTGGTTTCCAGCCGCAGCCGGGGCCCGGGCATGTATGTGAGGCTGGTGCTCAAGCAGTGGGACGAGCGACTGGTTCGCTATGCCTTTGCTTTTCAGAAAGCGCTGAAGGCCGACATTCTGCGCTTTGAGCCGCAGGCCAACGAATGGCTGCACGGTATCTCCTGGCAATTCGAGTTCGGCCAATCGTGCCCTTATTCAGAGCTGCCTGACAAAACGTTCTGGCAGGCGCCAGCGCCGCAGGCAGCATCGACGGGCGCAGTCACAGCAGCTGCAGCGCAAAGCCCTTCGGCAGGAAATTCTGATGAGAAGACCTCCATACTTACGGCTGCCGAGCTGGCTACTGCGGCCCTGCTTGCCAATGCCGCCAGACGTGCGGCCATGGCGCATGTCGAACCCCCGCCAATCTACGATGCAGCCACTGACCCCGGCGCCGCGACCGACCTGATGCCGCTGCGCGAGACGACGGAAGACACCAGAAAAAGCGAAGAGGAAGAAGACCTTGACCGGCTCTTCGCGATCCGCGACCGGGAACTGGCGCGCCAGACTGACTTCGGCGTAACGCGGGCTGAATTCGCAAAAACGCAGCCCTGGAAGCCGTAGTCAGGCAACTGAACAACCCGTTTATCGGGCAGCTGCTGCCACCAACGCCGCTACTTTTTTAATAGCTGCTTAGGCACGATTTATAAGGGCTACAGGCCGATTTCATCGGTAAAATTCAGGTCTGGCTGCCGGCAGGCAGGCGCGCAGGTCAGGCCAGCACCCGGCGCAGCCATTGCTGCAGATCGGTGATTTCCTGCGGGCAGACCGAATGCTCCATCGGGTAGGCATGCCACTCGACGTCATGGCCGAGCGCCTGAAGGGCGTCGCGGGAAGCTTCGGCGCGCGGCAACGCGACCACACCGTCACGCGTTCCGTGGGCCAGAAATATCGGCGTGTCGTGGTTTGCCGCAGCGCGCTCGCCGGCGGTGGTGGCGGCCAGCGGCAGGTAGCCTGACAAACCCACGATGCCCGCCAGCCGCTCGGTGTGGCGCAGTCCGATCATCAGCGCCATCGCGCAGCCCTGCGAAAAGCCGGCAATGACGATGCGGCTGGCCGGTATACCGCGCGACTTTTCGTTGGCAATCAAGGCTTCGATGGACGCCTGCGACTGACGCAGTCCGGCTTCGTCTTCGCGCTTAACCAGATCGGCGCCCAGAATGTCATACCAGGCTGGCATAACAAAACCACCGTTGATGGTCACTGGCATGCTAGGTGCGCTGGGGAAAAGAAAGCGCACATCACCGACGCTGGACAAATCAAGTTGCTCGGCAATCGGCAAAAAGTCGCGGCCATCAGCGCCCAGGCCGTGCATGATGACAATGGTGGCAAGCGGGTTCTCGCCAGTTTGAGCTTCGATGACTTGGAGGGACATGGATGGCCGGTTAGGGTAAATGTACGTTGGGAACGCAGGTTGGGAATGCAGGTTGATGGGGCTTTGAACCCCTACCGATTTTAGTATTTGAATTACCGGTTCAGCCCCGTGATGCTTAGCTGCAAAATTGTTGCGAAAGCCACCCACAGCAGATACGGAATATTGACGATGGCGACCCAGCGCGCAGGCCGCCAGATCGCGACGAGCGACCATAGCAGCGTGCCCAGTATCAGCAAAATGTCGACGCTGGCCAGCAGGTTGTTGCGCAGCCCAAACTGGATCGGCGAATAGGCCGCATTAAAAACCAGGTTCAGCAAAAACGGCCACAGCAAGCCCGGTGGCAACTTGCGCCTCAGGCACTGCACCAGCACATAGCCAAAGCTGATGGCGATAACCACATACAGCACGGCCCAGACCGGCCCGAAGACCCAGGACGGTGGCGCAAAAAACGGTTTGGCCAGCTGGGCGTACCAGTCAGCCGCGTTGTTGGCGTTGGTGGCGCTGTCCAGTGCGCTATTTATGGTGCTATTCATGGCGCTGTTGATTGTGTTCATCCGCCGCGTCAGTCAGCAAAATTTTCATGTTGTGTTTGTAGCATTGGTCGGGCTGCGCTTGCGGCCAGGCTGCTGAATGTGGGGTAGGACGTTGGCGCAAGCTGTTGCAAAGCAGTAGCCACCCGGCGCATAAAAAAGCAGAATGCAGGCAAATACGGTCTGAATAACGGTTGGGTCATTGGGAAGCACACATGCTGAAAACGGTCTTTTCGCTGCTTTTTTTCTCCCAGCTGGGCGTGTCATGGCTGCTGCCGGATCGTCCCGTGGCCAGCGCTGCGGTGACTCTACCGTCTTTGATCACGACATCCGCGCTTGCGTCGCCATTCCTTATCCGGGTCGCACTGCCGGCCGGTGCGCTGAGCGCTGAGGATGAGAAAAATATTCGCAGCGTGGTGCAGGGGCAGCTCGACGCGCTGGCCAAAGACGACGCGGCCACAGCCTTCTCGTTTGCTGCGCCCAACGTGCGCAATGCCTTTGTCACCGCGCCGCGCTTCCTCGACATGGTGCAGCGCGGCTACCCGGTGGTATATCGGCCGGCCAGCGTGGCATTTTTGAAGGTCGAGGGCAAAAACAAGCTGGCGTTTCAGCGCGTGCAAATGACCGATCAGGCAGGCGTTCCCTGGCTGGCCACCTACAGCCTGGCGCAGCAGAAAAACGGCGCCTGGCGCATCACCGGTTGCTCTGTGCTGGAAAACCGGAGCCGAATGACATGAGGCGCGCTGCAGTCAAGCCGCAGTCAAACGCTATCGATTCAGTAGCTGCTTGCGCACGTAATTCGGGGGCTGTAGGTCTTTTTCTCCGCAATTACTTACTTGAAGCTGCGCCAGATGCGCCGCGTCAGGCAAGCGCTCGTGGCATGTGCCACAGGGGCTGTTAAATGCTGGCGCCGAACATGTCTTCATTTGTCGCCGGGCCCGTACCACTGCCTGTGGCTGAGCCGACTGCCAACGACCTGCGGCAAGGCATCAAATTCAGATTGAAATGCCCGGCGTGCCTGTCCGCTTCGCTGACGACGATCTACCGGGAACCGTACCGGGCCGACAGCATCCAGAACTACCTCAGGCGACATTACGAGGGGCGCGCCAGCCACGCGGCTGACCACTACACGTTTGAGTTGTGCGCATGCGCCGGCTGCGGCCTGGCGTTTCAGCAGCAAGTGCCTGACGACGACATGCTGGGCGAAATCTACAACGGCTGGGTTCCCAAAACGGAGCTGGACCGCGAACACCGCGACTACAGCCTCGACGAGTACCGCTATTTGTCCGAGCAGGTTCAGTTCATCATCGAATATTTTGGCCTGCAGCCAAGTCAGCTCAAGCTGCTGGATTTCGGCTTCGGCTGGGCGCATTTTTCCAAAATGGCCATGGGCTACGGCTGCGATGTGTCGGGCGCCGAGTTGTCCGAAGAGCGGCAGGCCTACGGGCAATCCGTCGGCATCACGCTGGTTGAGCTGGAGAGTCTGCCGCCGCAGAAATACCGTTTCATCAACACCGAGCAGGTGTTCGAACATTTAACCGAACCGCGTGAGGTGCTGGCCCGGCTGATCGAGTCGCTGGCACCCGACGGATTGATCAAGATCAGCGTGCCCGACGCCGGCGGCGCCTTGAAAAAAATCACGCGGGGTGTCGGCTTTGGCGCGCTGGCGCCCGACGATCAAATGCCGATTGCGCCGCTGGAACACATCAACTCCTTCAACGCCGGCTCGCTGGAGGCGTTTGGCAAGTCGATGGGCCTGAAGCTGGTACGGCCGAAATTTCGCCAGCTGTACAACAGCGCTTCGGGCCTGATGGCGCCAAAAACCGTTGCCCGAACGCTGCTGCGGCCGCTGTACCGGCACGTGTATCCGCGCAGCACGTTCTCATATTTCAGCCGCGCCTGAAATTGATTTGAGCGTGGCTGATGCCGGGCTTTCAGAGTCGCAGACCGATAAACACAGCGCTACTATTTTCATAGCTTCTTACGCACGTATTACGGGGGCCACAGCATGATTTTGTTCCCAACACGCGCTGCAGAGCAGTCCACAGTCAACATCTGCCGATGTAATCTTTCTTGTCAACCTCAAGGCCGTTGTGGAGGCGTCAGTCCCCGGCCATTGACAAGAGATAGCGCTCAAGCACTGCAAGCTCGGCAAGGGAAGGCGCGCCCTTTCCTGCGATGACGGCGTACACGTTTCCACCGAAACCTGGCACGGGGTAATGGTTGAGGAAACCCCAGCCGATCAACATTTGCGTGCAGGCACTGGCAGCGAAGGTGGCGCCTGCGCTAGCCACTTCCTTCGAGTTCACTCGCAGCTTTTGCGCCCCGGCTGCGGACGTGATGACTAGCACGGCGGGCACTTGCTGCGGCAGGCGTTCCGGGCTGAGAAGCTGCACGGTTTTGCCTTTGGCATCGATCCAGCGGGCCGATGGCCGGCCCTTGTCAAAGCCCAGCTCGGACGCATAGGCATCTTCGGCTTTCGAAGCCTGAAACACCACGCCTGTGCTGGCTGGTCCCGCAATGCTTACCGCAGCGATGGCAAAGTGCGCGTCTTCGATGTGGTAGGGCACGCGGTTTTTCGGCATCGGTTGAATGCCCGGCACGCTGGCTGATTTTTTGCACCACAGGCCGAAGGTGTTGTCTGCGCCAAAGTCGACATTTTTTTTGCCCTTCGTCACCCGCATGACAGGCAGCGCCATCCGGCCCATGGCAGGGCTGTCGTGGTTGAAGGCGTTGAGCATTTCCATCGCATTGCCCGGGGTGGAGCCAAAGCCGGAGTCCGACACTGCCCTGACCGCCTCGCCCGCCCGGGCCGGGGCGCCCAGCACATAGTCGGTATAGCCATCAGCCAGGTTCCATTTGCACGCAGCGTATCTGGCAATGATCGCCAGCGCCGCTTCCGACAAATTTTTGTCTGCGTGCGCCACCGGGTCTGCCAGCGCGTAAATCTGGCGCGGCGGCGGTAGCGCCATGGCCACCTGCCCGCCCGTTGTGCCTGCCAGCGCGTAACGCAGCGCAGCCACCTCGTTGGCCGCAGGCGTGTAGGTATAGCTGTCTTGCCCATTCGGCCCGGCAGGAATCGTCAGGAGCGTTTTGTCCAGCTTGCCGGCACCGCTGGCAGCTACCAATATAGTCAGCGGCGCTGCCAAATTGCCGCGTGCATACACAGTGAGGCTGAGCGGCTTTCCGCCCGCAGCATAGCCGGGGCCGTCGTCAAACAGTGCTGCCTGCGCCCTGCCCGCTGCAGCCTTCAGCGGGCCGGACACCAGCGGCTCCAGGGTCTTGTTTTGGTGCCAGCCTGGCGCGTGATTGATCGGATAGTTGCGCATCGGCCAGTGATTGCCACCCATCCAGGTGTAAATCTCACAGCCGGATTCAACTGCATGGTCGACGGTGCGTAAGAACAGCGGCTGCCAGCGCGCGTCGTCAATCGGCATGCCGATCTCGGTCAACGCAACCGTCACGCCTTTGGCTTTGGCCCATTGCGTTGCAGCCTTCAGGCGATCAAAGCCGGTTGAAGCCTTGATGCCGCCCCGGCCCAGACCGGCGGTGAAGTTCCGCCCGGCCTCGGTGTCATAGTCGAATGCAGCGCCGGTGTTGCGCGCGTCGAGGTAGAGATGCACCTCGTAGATCAACTTGGAACCCTGCAACGGGAAGCCCGGGTTTTTTGTTCCCATCGACACTGCCGCACTCCACTCGTTGCCAGCCACATAAATAGGGTTGGCCGTGTCGATCTTTCGGATCGCATCAATCGCCGCCTGTGCGTAGGCGGGCCAGATGCGCAGGTCTTCTTCGCCACTGCCGGGTTTTTCTTCGGTGCCCACGATGCTGCCCGAAGCAGGCATTTCGTGCGGCTCGTTCATCAGGCCATAGCCGCCAAAACCGGGGTGGTCTTTCCATTGCAGAGCAGCACGGCGCCAGAAATCGGTGAAATTGGCCTGCGTCAGCGTGGCGCCTTCGGCCAGGGAAAAAATACGGATCTGCACCTGGCTGCGGTCGGTGGTGTAGGGCCGCATCAAAGTCTGCGGCGCAGGCACCAGGCCGGTGACAGAACCATCGGGCTGGAATCTGAAATCCTGGTAGCGGCAGTAGTTGTGGTTGTCGATGATGCAGCGCATGCCCACTGCCGCATGGGCATCGAGCACACCGGTGATATAGGACGCATAAACCGCATGAAACGCACCCGGCTTGCCAATCAGCTTTTCTGCAGTGTCGTTGGCAGGCGTGTCGTGCAACATCGGTTGCAACAATTCCCACTGAATCGGCAGGCGACTCTTGGTGTATCCGCAAGCGGCCAGATAAGCAATGTCGGCTTTTCGCGGCACGCTGAAGTGAAGATTGGGCAGCGAGCTGGTGTTGTAACGCAGACCGGGTCGGGCCCACTCCATGCCCGACAGGTTGGTGCCCATGGCCACCGGGCCTGCCAGCGGCTTGCCCGGTGATTTGCCCTCCAGTGCGCCATTGGCAGCGCCGCTCAGCAGCAGCACGGGGGGCGCAAGCGCCACGGCGGCGCCCAGGCGCGAAAATTCACGTCGATCCATGTCAAGTAGTCCGGGGTAAAAATGAGGCCGTCGATGCGGGAACGCAGAATTCTTAATTTACCGCGAAGGCTTTAATGCGGCTGTAGGCGCGCGCCGTGTTGGCGCTTGACGGCTTCGGTGACCCACGCATCGACCAAAGCCGGATCATTGACGGTTTTCAGCGCCTGGTACGCGGCCTCGGCTTCCGGAAACCGGCGACGTAAAAAATTCAGCCATTGCTTGAGTCGCCCGGCGCGCGCACGGGGATCAATGCGGCCGCACACCAGCCACCAGAACTCGGCCAGGAAGGGCAGCAGCGCGGGCCAGGCGATGCCGCCAGCGGGGTCAACCATTGACCGGGTAGAGCGCTTGATGGCCAACGCCAGCCGTGGGTCGGCGACCGCGCCCCGGCCCAGCATCAGCATGTCGCAACCTGACGCCTCGATGCAGCGGCGGGCGTCGTGTACGGTCCATATTTCGCCGTTGGCCACCACCGGAATGCTCACCACGGCACGAATGTCGGCAATGCGCTCCCAGTAAGCCGGTGGCCGGTAGGCCTGCGCCTTGGTACGGGCATGCACCACCAGCTCGCAGGCGCCACCACTGGCAATCGCTCGTGCGCAGTCCAGCGCGCGCGCATCGTCGTGGTAGCCGAGTCGCATCTTGGCCGACACCGGCAAATGCGCCGGCACTGCGCGGCGAACGCTGGAGACGATGGCGAAGATGGTCTCGGGCTCGTCCAGCAGCGCCGCACCACCGCCGTGGCGGTTGACGACGTTGGCCGGGCAACCGAAGTTCAGGTCAATACCGGCTGGCCCCAGGCTGGCCAGCCGCGCGGCATTGTCGGCCAGACAGACCGGGTCCGAGCCCAGCAGCTGCGCGCGAACCGGCACGCCCGCAAGCGTGCGCCCGCCGGTGTGCAGCTCGGGCACGATGCGCGTGAAGACGCGTTCTGGCAAGAGCTGGTCAGTGATGCGGATGAATTCGGACACGCAGCGATCAATGCCCCCAACCCGCGTCAGGATGTCACGCAGCACAAAATCAAGCAGGCCCTCCATGGGCGCGAGAAGAATGGTCACGAGCCCTGAACTCCTGCCGCGATACCGAGACGCCAGAGCGATGTCAGCTCGGCCGCGCGCGCCCGGTGCAGCGGGTCAGTCTCATCCTGCGCTTTGGGATGATCCGGCCTGGTATCGAGCCGGCCCAGCACTTTCAGCCCGGCGACATCAAAAGCCACCAGCAACTCGCCACGGCTGCGCAGCCCCAGATGCTCGGCAAAGTCAGACAGCACCAGCCAGCCTTCCCCACCCGGCGCCAAGTGCGCGGCCAGCCCCTTCAAAAAGCCCAGCAGCATGCGGCTGCCTTCGTCATACACCGCGCCCTCAATCGGGGAGCCGGGCCGGGCCGGCAGCCACGGCGGATTGCAGACAATCAGTGACGCCTGACCGTCGGGGAACAGATCAGCCGCAATGACTTCCACCTGCGCCTGCAAACCCAGCCGCGTAAGGTTGGCCTGGGCGCAGGCCAGTGCGCGCGGATCCTGGTCAGTCGCTACCACGCGCTTGATGCCGCGGCGTGCCAGCACCGCAGCCAGCACACCGGTGCCGGTTCCAATGTCAAAAGCCACCAACGGCGCCTGGCCGGTTACCGGCAACGCCGCCTCGGCCACCAGACGCACATACTCGCCGCGCACGGGGGAAAACACGCCGTAATGCGGATGAATGCGGTTGTTGGGCGGCGCGCCAAGCGCGGCGATTTCGATACCCTTTTTGCGCCACTCATGCGCGCTGATCAGGCCGAGCAGTTCGCGCAAAGAGGCAACCGATGTGCCCTGCCCTTCAGGCGTGCCCCAGGCTTCGCTGCAGGCTTGCTGCACGTCAGGCGCCCGGCGAAGCGCCACACCATAGTTCGCGTCGAACTCGACCAGCAGCATGCCCAGCACCCGCGCGCGCTGCGCCTGCGCCTGGCGATGCAGGTGAAAGGCTTCGGCCGGCGCAACTGCCGGCGCCGCATCAGCGGACAACGCTTTTTTACCCGATGCACTTGCAGCTTTTTTTAATCTGGCCGATTTGCCCGGCTTGGCCGGCTTGTCAACACGCCGCGCCAGCGCTTGCAGCAACTGGCGTGCGTTTTGAAAATCGCCACGCCACAGCAGCGCGGTGCCCTCGCAAGCCAGCCGGTAGGCGGCATCGGCGCTGAGGGTGTCGTTGGCCAGCAGCACGCGTTTAGGCGGCGGCGCGGCGCGCTCCGAACGCCACCGCGCCTGGCAGCTCTCGCCTGCCTCGGTCCAGGCGATGGAGGACCAGGACGCCGAAGACACAGCAGGCAAGCCGGACAAAGAAGACGCAGGCGCGGAGGAGGGAGTCGGCATGGGCGGGCTTTAAAAAAACACAAACGGAAAAGGCAGCCCGTGTTTTAACAGATGCCGTGGGCAGCCGGCGCTCACAAATCCGAAGCTGTCCGCCCATTTTCCCGACAGGATTTCCTTACATTGCGCATCATTGGCAGACTACAGCGTCTGCGGCGCCAGGGCGATATGGTTTAACCATACCTCTTTCGGAATCAGCGATGCCAAGATTACCCCGCGGTCCCCGCCCTGCAAGCAGTGCCACTGAAGACCGCAAAGCCATTGAGCAACGGGCCCGTGATGCTGCTTTGCCTTTTGCGCCAGAAAAAAAAGGCCAGTGGCCTTTTCCCATCGAAGACCAGGATGGCGCCAACGCTGCCAATGAGCCGCCGCAGGTCCACAACGCAGGCGACCATCGTCATGGCAGCAGGCGCAGCGGTGACGACCAGTCGGCGCAGAGCAGCCAGGCCGATCAGTGATCAGCTTTTAACGGGCTGACGGTTTTGCCCGGTTTGCGAAAGCTGCGTTGCGCCAGCGTCACCGCAACAAACACCATTGCGCCAGCGACAAGTCCCGTCAGTCCGTCAAGCAGCAAGGGTGTTGCCTCGCCCAGGATGCCGTTGATCTCAAGTGCGCGCTCTTTAATGGCTTCAATGAGGCGACGAAGGGGCGCAAGCCCGTGCGTCAGGATACCGCCGCCAACCAGAAACATGGCGACAGTGCCCGCAATCGACAGTCCTTTCATCATCCACGGCGCCGCCCGTAAAACGCCGCGCCCCACACGGCGCTGAAATCCTGCCGCGGCACCATCGCCACCGCGCTGGCTTAAATACAGACCGCCGTCGTCGAGCTTGACGATGCCCGCGACCAGCCCATAGACGCCGACCGTCATCGCCACCGCAATCGCCGTAAGAACCGTCAACTGCGTGATGAGAGGCGAGCCCTGCACCGTCCCCAGCGTGATGGCAATGATCTCTGCCGACAAAATAAAGTCTGTCCGCACGGCGCCCTTGATCTTGTCTTTTTCCACGGCCATCACGTCAGCGGCGGGATCAGAAAAAGTCTTCACCATCGCTTCATGGTCCTTGGCGCGCTCGGCCGGGCTGCGCAGGTATCGATGGGCCAGTTTCTCAAAGCCTTCGTAGCACAAAAAGGCGCCGCCAACCATCAACAGCGGCGTGACCGCCCAGGGTATGAATGCGCTGATGGCCAGTGCAGCCGGCACCAAGATGGCTTTATTGATCATCGAGCCACGCGCCACCGCCCACACCACCGGCAACTCGCGGTCTGCCATGACGCCCGCAACTTGCTGCGCGTTAAGCGCCAGGTCATCGCCCAGAACGCCCGCAGTTTTTTTGGCCGCCACCTTTGACAGCAGCGCCACGTCGTCCAGCACCGATGCGATGTCGTCAATTAACAAAAAAAGACTGCTGGCCATAAAAACTTTCAAAGGCTTCGGCGAAGCCAAAGTGATGGTTCAATGAGGCACACTGTTTTGTAAAACAACCGGGATTTCAGCCGCTGCGAACCGCTTTTGCGGCCTGAACCTACACACCAGCTTTCGTTTGGTTGCAACCCACAGTGCGCGACCTGCCAGCGTCCACTGACAATTTATTCATGCACTCTACTTTCAAACCCAATCTCGTTCGGGTCGAAAAACCCAAACCCCTGGCGGCGCGGCTTTTTAGTCTCAGCCTGCTCTCGATTCTGGCTGCCTGCGGCGGCGGCGGCGGCTCGGACAACGCTCCATCAACCCCGGCAGCCGCTCCTTTGCCCAATGCAGCGGTCGTGGCAAGCTCAGCGACTGCGACGCCGTCGTCCGCTTCGGCCGTCAGCGGCGATGTCAGCTGTGGTCTGAACCCACCCGCCGGCATTCAGGCCGAGGTATTGCAGCGAGTCAACGCCTTTCGCGCATCCGGCGCGATCTGCGGCGGCGTCACCTACCCGGCGGCGAGCGCATTGAACTGGAACACTAATTTGCTGCAGGCTGCCAAGGGTCATGCGACCGACATGGCGACCAACAACTATTTCTCGCACACCGGACAAGACGGACGCACGCCGGATCGGCGCGTGCTGGCAGCTGGCTACAGCTACAGCCACATGGGCGAAAACATTGCGGCCGGCCAAACCAGTGTCGAGTCGGCCATGGCCGCCTGGATCGGAAGCCCCAGCCACTGCCAGAACATGATGACGCCTGATTTCAAGGACATCGCGGTGGCCTGTGTGCGCAATGAAGCATCAACCTATCGCATTTACTGGGTTATGGAAATGGGGCGGCCGCTATAGCGCAGCGGCCCACCGCCCAGACTCAACGCGAAGTAAGCCGACCCAGAATGAAGCCGACGGCCAGCGCCGCTCCAACGGCTTCGAGCGGTCGTTCCTGCACCCACGACCTTGAAAACTCCAGTGCCTGAGACGGCGCTTCGGTTACGCGGCGTGTCTGGTCAGAAAAACGGTCGGCAACGTGGCTGGCGCTGCTGGCCAGCTTGTCAACCGTCTCGTGCGCTGCCGTCGACACCCGGTCAACCGTGCTGTGCATTGGCCGTGCCGCCTTGTCGATTGACGAGTGCAGCGAAGCACCTGCCGAGTCCATCTGAGCGCCAAAACTCGATGAAGCGCCGGATGGCGAATTTGAAGCTGTCGATGCCTCTGGTTTGTCCATGATCGTTCCTTAAAAACTTTAAAAATTGGGGCCTGCAGTGATCGGTTTCGCGCACCCTTAAGGTCCACAGCTACCAGCCTTGCACTTTAGACATTCGACTGCTTGCGCGCTGTACGCAGCCGGTCATCAAGGCTGTAGGACAAAACAAATTTTCAAGGGCTGATCCGGCACTGGCCTGGCTGATTAGGTACTTGAGCCTTGCAGTCAGATCGGGGCATAAAACTGTCAGCCGCCACTGACAGCGCATCGGCGCTTTTTCTGCAGCGCCGCAGCGCCGGAAAGCATAGCCTCGGGACTCCATCCAAGGAGATCACAATGGTCAAATCTGCGAAGCGCGCACTGAAAACCGGCGGCATTGACAACAGCCGATGGCGTGCCGGACCGTCGGTGGAAGAATCAACCGACGACGAGGACGGGCTGGATTTGCCAGTGGACCCCGACGAGGGCATGCCGCTGATACCCGATGACGAGCGCGTGATCGACGTGCCGTCGTGAGGTTTGAAGGCCGTTCAGTCCAGCGGCCGCTTCAGGCGAATTTCTTCCAGACGCACCGAGCCGAAGGCGACCGTTTTGAGCGAGGGCATCTCGCGTTTGAAGCCGGCGCCGTCTTCATAAAAACGCAGCGCGCGCTCGTTTTTCAGCAGCACCCACAAGGTGACCTGGGTGCAGCCTTCTTCTTTCAGCCCCTCTCGGGCCCCGTCCCACAGCGCCAGACCCAGACCCTTGCCCCAGTGCTCCGGGCTGACGTACATGGCCCAGATCTCGCCTGTCGATGATTTGCTGCCAGCATCGCGCGAGCGGTCAAAGCCAACAAAGCCGACGATTTTTTCGCCGTCCAGCGCCACCAGCAGCTGCGGGTCGCTGAACTCGATCGCCTCGCGCCAGAACGCGAAGCGCTTTTCGACATTGACAGATGCCAGATAGTCGGCGGGCATGAGGTCGGCGTAGGCGGCTTGCCAGGTGGCGACGTGAATTTCGGCAATGCTTTTGGCATCGCGGGCAATGGCGGGACGAACCGAATAGCAGGACATAGAAATCGCTTGTGAAAAGTCGGGATGGGGATGGCGGGATTTGTGGCGCGGCTGACAGCAGAGGCCAGAGCGTCGGCGCAGGGGCTGGCCGGGCTTGAATTGTCGCGCAAATCCAATCGGCTGCGCGCCCTTCCGCTATCACCACACCGCGACGCGGTGAGCTGCTGCGCCAAATTCAGGCTGAGGAAGCGCACGATCAGTGCAGACAGCACCGCGTCCCTCCAATCACGCATGGCGTCCCATCCTACCCTGCATGCGTACCCGGTATCAGACGCAGTCCTGCAACTGATTCAAGAGCAAAAACACCTTTAAGCCCGCGTAATACCTGCGTAAGCAGCTATTATTTATGTAGCAGCCAAATTGCACAGACGACCCTGCCGCTGATCTGCGGCAAGGCGGCCACAGACGATTTCCGGGCGCGTACAGCCTTGCCAGACAACAGTGCGACCAGAGTGCAATGAAGCTTGCACGCGCCCGGTCCGACCGCTCAAGTTTTTTGATGCCCCGCGTGAACTCCGGCGGCATTGTCACTCAGGCCCGGGTTTTGCAGCTAGCATCTGGTTTGCCTACGTCAAAACGCGGCGTCTGATACCGCATCTGCCTGAAATGCTTACCGTGAAAATCACCCTTAAAACATCCATGCCGCGCCACGCCGACCTGCTGGACCTTGCGACGCGCGCCGGCTTTGCCGCGCCGCGCCAGTGCCTGGCGCAGGCCGCATGAGCGGCGAGTCCGCACCGGTCTGGGTATTGCTGCGCGGGCTGACGCGAGAAGCCCGTCATTGGGGCGACATGCCGCTTTTGCTGGCGCAGCAGCTTGAATCAGATGATGCATCCGCGCCGCCTGCGGTGACGACTCTGGACCTGCCGGGCAACGGCGCCGCAGCATCGCAGACCTCGCCCTGGTCGGTGCGCGCCATGGTGGAGGCAGCGCGGCAACAACTGGCAGCCAACGGCGCCAGGCCGCCTTACGCGCTGATGGCGATGTCACTGGGCGGCATGGTAGCCACCGACTGGGCGCAGCGCTACCCCGATGAAGTGGCACGGCTGGTGTTGATCAACACCAGCATGCGTCCGTACAGCCGCTTGACGGAACGGCTGCGGCCCGCCAGTTGGGCGCGCGTCGCCCTGCTGGCCCTGCGCTGGCGCAGCGCGCCGAGCGTGGAACGCAGCGTTCATCAATTGACCTGTAACCGGGAAGCCAACCGCGAGGGCGACCTGGCGACCTGGCTGGCGATTCGCCAAAGCGCGCCAGTAACCGCTGCCAACGCGCTGCGCCAGCTGATCGCCGCCGCGCTTTTTCGCAGCGTGCCGACGCCGCCGCGATGCCCGGTGCTGGTGCTGTCGTCCACGCTGGACCGGCTGGTCGATGCACAGTGCTCGGCGGCGCTGGCCACCGCCTGGCTGGCACCGCATTACCGCCACCCCTGGGCCGGGCACGATCTGCCACATGACGATGCCCCCTGGGTGGCGCAGCGCATTGCCGGCTGGGCGCAACAGAGGCCTGGTTTGCCTGCAGCAAAGTGACAATACTGCTACTATTTCAATAGCTGCTTGCGCACGTATTACCGGGGCTAGAGAACTTTTTATATATTGAAAAGTCATAGCCACGCCGACCCATCATCTCCATGCACCGATTTTTAAACTTCCTTTTCCCTACCCCTTCACACGCCGCACGGCTGCTGCTGGTCGGCAGTCTGTGGGCATCGGTCGGCACTGCGCTGGCTGCGCCGTTTGAAGACAACATGGCCCAGCGTACGCTGGCCTGCACCGCCTGCCACGGCCCGCAAGGCCGCGCCGCACCCGACGGCTACTATCCCAGGCTGGCTGGCAAACCGGCCGGCTATCTCTACAACCAGCTGCTCAATTTCCGTGACGGGCGCCGCCAGTACGGCCTGATGACGCAGTTGCTGGAGCCGCTCAGCGATGCCTACCTGCTGGAAATGGCGCAGTATTTTTCCAGCCTCGACGTGCCCTACCCCGCGCCGCTGCCGACGGCGGCGTCGCCCGAGCTTCTGCGCCGTGGCGAACGCCTGGTGATGCAGGGTGACAGCCATAAAAAAGTGCCGGCCTGCATTCAATGCCACGGTGCCGCGATGACCGGCGTGGCGCCGGACGTGCCGGGCCTGCTGGGCTTGCCGCGTGACTATCTCAACGCACAACTCGGCGCCTGGAAGAGCAGCCAGCGCCGGGCCCACGCGCCCGACTGCATGCGCGCCGTGGTGGCCCGGCTGGACGACGGCGACATCAACGCCGCCGCCAGCTGGCTGGCCGCGCAGCCGGTGCCCGTCAATAGCAAACCGGCGACAGCGCCGCCCGCATTGGCAGCAGGCGCGGTCGCCATCGTCTGCGGCAATGCAGCTGGAATAAACCGGCCATGAAGTGCCCATGAAGCGACTGTTTAATTTATTGCTGGTCACCACACTCGTTTTGGTGGCGGCCGCCGCGCTGGTCTGGGCGCTGAATGTGCAGGGTGATACCGACATGACGAACGTGTCAGCCAGCCCCGGCAGCAGCGAACTGATCGCGCGCGGCGCCTACCTGGCCCGGGCCGGCAACTGCATGGCCTGCCACACGCAGCGCGGCGGCGAGCCCTATGCCGGTGGCCGCGCCATCGAGACGCCCTTCGGCGCCGTCTACACGTCCAATCTGACACCCGACGACCAAAGCGGCATCGGCAGCTGGTCGCCCGCGCACTTTTGGCGCGCCATGCACAACGGCCGCTCCAAAGACGGCCGCTTGCTGTACCCGGCGTTTCCATATACCAGCTACACCCAGGTCACGCGTGAAGATTCTGACGCGCTCTTTGCCTACCTGCGCAGCCTGCCTGCGGTGTTTAGCCCCAACCACGCACACGCGCTGCAGTTTCCGTTCGATTCGCTAGCCGCGCTGGCAATATGGCGGGCGCTGTATTTCAAACCGGGTGTGTACCAGCTTGAAGCCGGTCGCAATGCCGAATGGAACCGCGGCGCCTACCTGGTGCAGGGCCTGGGCCACTGCAGCGCCTGCCACGCCGCACGCAACGCGCTCGGTGCCACCACAGCCGGGGCAGGCCTGGCGGGCGGCTTGATTCCGGTGCAGAACTGGTACGCGCCTTCACTGGCCTCACCGCACGAGGCCGGCGTGGGCGACTGGAACAAACAGGACATCGTCAGCCTGCTGAAAAACGGCGTATCCAAAACCGCGTCGGTCGCCGGCCCGATGGCGGGCGTGGTGCTGGGCAGCACGCAATATTTGACGCCCGATGACCTGGCCGCCATGGCGCAGTACCTGAAAGAGTTGCCGCCATCGACCACGGTCAAACCACAAGCGGTCAATGCGGCTGGCTCTGCAGCAGGCGCCAAACTCTACGAACAGCACTGCGCTGGTTGCCACGGCCTGCAGGGCGATGGTGTGCCGAATGCCTACCCCGCACTCGCCGGCAACCGCGCGGTGACGATGCTGCAGACCGCCAATCTGGTGCAGATCGTTCTGCATGGTGGCTACGCACCCGCCACACAAGGCAACCCACGCCCCTTCGGCATGCCGCCTTTCGTGCTGGTGCTGGGTGACATCGAAATTGCCGCGCTGCTGACGCATCTGCGCCAGTCCTGGGGCAACCAGGCATCGGGCGTCACCGCGCTGGACGTGAACCGCATTCGGGCGAATCAGGGGAAGTGAACCAGCTGCTATCTTTTTAATAGCTTCTTGCTCAGGTTCTACGAGGGCTACTGGCTTATTTGATGCACAGGCGGCAATTCAGGCTGTCGAGGCCGTTACGATTCGGGAACACATTCAAACAACGCGAAGGCAAATGCATGCAACGTATCGTCATTGTCGGTGGAGGCGCTGGCGGGCTGGCGCTGGCGACCCGTCTGGGCACGCAACTCGGCAAGAAGGGCCTGGCCGACATCACGCTGGTCGATGCAGCGCGCACGCATGTCTGGAAGCCGCTGCTGCACCAGCTGGCGGCCGGCAGCTTCGACACACATGCCGAAGAGATCGAATACCTGGCGCAGGCGCGCTGGAACCATTTCAAGTTCCGGCTGGGCAGCCTGGTCGGACTTGACCGCACTGCCAAAACGCTGCAGCTGGCCGCCAGTTATGACGAGGCCGGGCGCGAGATCACGCCGGCGCAATCGCTGGGCTACGACACGATGGTGATCGCGGTCGGCAGCCAAACCAACGACTTCGGCACGCCAGGCGCGGCCGAACACAGCATCAAGCTCGACAGCCCGCAGGCGGCGCGGCATTTCAACGACCGGCTGATCAACGCCTGCATACGCGCGCAGAGCGTGCCGCGCAGCGCCGGCAGCGGCCGCCTGACGGTGGCCATCGTCGGCGGCGGCGCCACTGGCGTTGAGCTGGCCGCCGAGTTGCACGCCGCGGCGCGCATTCTGGGCAGCTACGGCTTTGAAAACATCAATCCCGAAAAAGACCTGCAGATCGTGCTGGTTGAAGCCGCGCCGCGCCTGCTGGCGCAATTGCCGGAGCGGCTGAGCACATCGGCGCTACGTGAGCTACGCAAGCTGGCCATTGACGTACACGTGAACGAGAAAGTCGTCGAGGTCAACGCAGACGGCCTGAAGATGGCCAGCGGCAAATTCATTGCATCGACCATCACGGTGTGGGCAGCGGGCGTGAAGGCGGCTGATTTTCTGCAGACCCTGGGCGCAGGCGCTGACGGTCAAACGCCACTGGAAACCACCCGGCTCAACCAGTTGCTGGTCAACGGCAATCTGCAGACGACGCGCGACGCCAGCATTTACGCGTTTGGCGACTGCGCCGCCTGCCAGCAGCCTGACAGCACCTGGGTGCCGCCGCGCGCCCAGGCGGCGTACCAGCAAGCCATGTACCTGACGCGCGCGCTGCCGGATCTGATCGCGGGAAAGACGGTGGCGCCGTTTGTCTACACCGACCAGGGCTCGCTGGTGTCGCTGGCTGAATATTCATCGGTCGGCAGCCTGATGGGCAGCCTGACCCGGGGCAGTTTTTTCATTGAAGGGCAGCTAGCAAAACTGATGTATTGGGCGCTGCACAAGCAACACCAGCTGGCGCTCGGCGGCTTCCGCAAAACGGCTCTCATCACGCTGTCGGAAATGATTGACCGAACGCACCGGCCGCGAATAAAGTTGCATTGAAGTTGCATCGATAATCGCAGCGATCCCCATCTCTTTCATTCAACCAACCACCCGGAGAGCACCATGGCAAAAGGTCAGCAAAACAACAACAAGATGGTCAAGAAACAGAAGAAAGACACCTCACCACCCAAGCTGGTGTCACCCGATGCCGTTCGCCCGACGGTCGTGACGCAGGTGCCGATTCGGGGCAAGCTGAAAAACAAATAGGCCGACGATGGCTGAGCCAGTGATGAGGTTGTCTGCAGAACCGTTCTTGAAGCCTGCAAGGCCCTGTGCACACGGTAAACTTGGAAGGATCAAAACTCCATCTTTACCAGTCGGGGCAGAGGAACCGGCTTTGCCGGGCCTCAGGCGCAGCGCCCCCTCGGAGGGCAGCGAACCACACGAAGCGGGGAGCGTGGGGGCCTTATGAACGTGCAGGCCGGCAACCCGCTACACGGGCTGACGCTGGAAGCCATCGTCACCGCCTTGTCAAACCACTATGGCTGGGAAGAGCTGGGGCGGCGCATCCATATCAAATGCTTCATCAGCGATCCGAGCGTGGCGTCGAGCCTGAAGTTTTTGCGCAAAACTCCGTGGGCGCGTGAAAAAGTCGAAGGGCTTTACCTGTTCATGCTGCGCGAGGTCAAGCGCGGGGAGCGCTCTTGAAGCCGGCTCGAATCCAGTCGACATCATTGTTTTTAAAAGGATTGCTCATGTCGGTGACGAAACGATTGTTGAAGCTGGCGGTTTTTACCGTAAGCGCTTTTGCTTTTTCGCCCACCGTATTTGCCCAGGCATTCGATGTGGTTCGTCTTTACGGCGCGTCACGCCCCGGCGATGGCGGCATGGTGGGTGCAGTCGCCATTGCGGGCCGCAAGTATCAAGGCTCAGACGAGCGCCGGATCTTGCTGGTGCCGCTACTTGACTACCAATGGAAAAATGGCTGGTTTGCTGGCACCACCAACGGCGTGGGCTACAACTTCTCGGAGCAGCCGGACATGGACTATGGCGTCCGCCTGACGGCCGATCTGGGCCGCAGTGAAAGTCGCTCGACGGCATTGCGCGGCCTGGGTAACGTCGATGCGCGGCCTGAAATCGGCGCTTTCTACAACTATGCACTGTCGCCCTCGCTGGCGCTGACTTCATCGCTGCGTTATGGCTCGGGCAATGACAAAAACGGCATGGTGCTTGATGTCGGCGCCGCGTATTCCGTGCTGCTGGCACCCCAGTGGCGCCTGGGCCTGGGTGTGTCGGCCACCGTCGCCAACGCGAACTACATGCAGACCTATTTTGGTGTGACACCCGCGCAATCGGCCAGAAGCGGCTACGCACCCTACACGGCCGGCGCGGGCCTGCGCGACATGCGCGCCAGCGCTGCACTGACCTTCAGCATCTCGCCCCGGGTAGCGATTACCACCGCCCTGTCGGCCAGCAGCCTGCAGGGCGATGCCAAGGACAGCCCCCTTACGCGCAAACGCAGCACCGTGACCGGCCTCGTCAGCGCTTTTTACGCGTTTTGAATCCGGATGGGGCGGCAGATCATGAGGCAGCTGGTGCAGGCTGCAAGCTGGTTTACGCCGACGATTGCATGCTGGTAGCCGACAAGCCGCCCGGCTTGCTGGCCGTGCCGGGACGCGGCGAGGACAAGCAGGACTGCCTGAGCCGTCGCGTGCAGGCCCAATACCCCGAAGCGCTGGTGGTGCATCGGCTCGACATGGCGACGTCGGGCCTGATGCTGCTGGCGCGCAGCCGGGAAGTGCAGCGCACCCTGAGCATTGCTTTTGCGGCGCGTGAGGTACACAAGAGCTACGAAGCCGTGGTGCAGGGACGGCTGAATATGCCGACGCCGGCCGAAGACGGATGGGCGGTGATCGATCTGCCGATTGCGCTGGACTGGCCGGCCAGACCGCTTCGGGTCATCAATCATCTGAGTGGCAAGCCCAGCACGACGCGCTGGCAGGTGGTGGCTTATGACCCAATAACCAACACCACGCGGTTGCTGCTGGAACCCGTGACAGGCCGCTCGCACCAGCTTCGCGTGCATCTGCTGGCGCTGGGGCATCCGATTTTGGGTGATGCGCTTTATGCACCCGCAGAAATTCAGGCCGCTTCGCCGCGCCTGCTGTTGCACTCCAGAGAACTACGCCTGAGTCACCCAGCGACAGGCGCGGCGATGCACTTTCTGGCAGAAACCCCTTTTTAGGAAGATGATGAACCGGCAGGAACTTCCCCTGACCGGGCTTGATCCGATAACGTCCATTCCGGGAATTGTCATGCAGCCAGCCATCAAGTCGTCCTTCAACCAAAACACTCAACTTCCGCGCCGCAGCCTGGTGGCTGTCGCGCTGGTCATCGCCCCTGCGCTGTGGCTGGGCGTAAGCGCGCAGCCAGCACCCGCACGCCGCGCCACACCGGCACAAACCGAAGGGCCGTTCTATCCGGTGGCGTTCCCGAAAGACAGCGACTACGACCTGCTGCGCAACGGCGACATGACTTATCCGGAGGGCCAGGGAACCTGGCTTGACGGCAGCGTCACTGATTTATCCGGGCGACCGGTCAGCGGTGCGCGGGTTGAAATCTGGCAGTGCGATGGCGCTGGGCATTACCACCATGCTGGCGACGGCGGCAAGGCCGACCAGCGGTTTCAGGGCTTCGGCCGCGTTACAGTGGGCGCCGACGGCAGCTACCGATTTCGTACGATACGGCCGGTGGCTTACAGCGGCCGCACACCGCATATTCATGTGAAGGTCAAGCTGGGTCGCCGTGAACTGCTGACGACCCAGTTGTATGTGACGGACGACCCGGGCAACGCCCGCGACTTTTTGTGGCGCGGCTTGAGTGCCGCAGACCGTGAGTTGTTGACCGCGCCATTTGCGCCCGGCGCTGACGGTTTGCGCGCTAATTTTCCGCTGGTGGTGGCAACCTGATTAGCTTGACCCGGCGGGTTTACTATCCGGAGTTATGAGCCGACACCTATTTATTTTGACGGGGGCCTCACGGGGACTGGGTCTGGCTATGGCCAGCAAGCTATTGAAGCCGGGTAACACGCTGCTTTGCATCTCGCGCAAAACCAGCGAGCTACTCACGCGTGAGGCCAACGCCTCGGGCGCCACGCTGTTGCAGTGGTCGCAGGACCTGGCCCATGGCGCGGTAGCCAGCGCGCGGCTCACCCAGTGGCTGCGCGAGCAATCCGCTGCGGGTTTTGTCAGCGCGGTGTTGATCAACAACGCCGGCAAGGTTCCGGGCATTGGCCCTTTAAGCGCAGCCGATGCGGGCGATCTGCGCGAGGCGCTGCACGTCGGCCTGGAGGCGCCGATGCAATTGACCGCCGCTTTCCTCGGCGTCACCGAACGCTGGTCAGCCAGGCGCAAGGTGCTCAACATTTCATCCGGTCTGGGGCGCCAGCCGATGGCTTCGCAAGCCGTGTACTGCGCTGCCAAGGCCGGCATGGACCACTTCACGCGTTGCGTGGCGCTGGAAGAGGCGCTCAAGCCCAACGGCGCCGCTGTCTGCTCACTGGCGCCGGGCGTGATTGACACCGACATGCAGGCTCAGTTGCGCGGCGCCGATGCGTCTGCTTTTCCAGACCAGCCGACCTTCATGGGTCTCAAGAGCAAGGGAATGCTGAGTACGCCGGAGACAGCGGCTGGCCGGGTGCTGGCGTTCCTTGCGCGTGCAGATTTTGGGTCGCAGCCAGTAGCAGATGTACGAGCGTGAATGTAGCCCACGCTCCCCCACTGCGTGCGGTTCGCTACCCCCCAAGGGGGCTGGCCTTGCTTGGGGCGGCCCGACGCGCCGGCCGTTGGCCCCAGGTTCGCGCACTTCAGGTCGCTCTCTGCTCCTGCTTGGGTAAAGAGGTTGCGGAATGCATAAATTTCACTCACGTTTCGGTTGCTTAAAGAGTCGCCTGCCTTTGCGCAATATCGGCGATATGGGAGTTCAACCAGCCTTTAGCATTCCGTAAATCTCGTCCTTGGTTTTCAGGCGTCTTTTCTTCAATTCCTCCAATCCGTCATCGCTGATTGCGCCATCGCCGAGTTCGTATTTTGAAATGGCGTGGTTGTCATCGTCGTACTGTGAAAACAGACTCGAAAAATGCTTGTTGGATGTTTTCAGGACGCGCATCCTGTCGAGATGTTCGGGAAATTCGTGGGCAATATCGTGGTTCAGCAAATCCATGGATGCTCCTTGTGGTCAGGTGGAAAAAAGTTCACTCAAATGTGGCATAGCGGCTGTCGCATTTCGCAACGTGCAATTACACGTAAGGCGTAGCCAACTGTTTATAGAAGATTGCGCTGCCACGCACCGTCAGACAGCGCGCCGTGCAGGAGCGCGGATCACGCCTCGATCTTCACGCCCTTCCAGAAGGCGACGTGGTCCTTGATATTTTCTGCCTCGGGCCTGGGGTTTGGGTAATACCAGGCCGCGTCGGTGTTCATTTCGCCATTGACCAGCAGCGAGTAATAACTGGCCTGCCCTTTCCAGGAGCACATGGTGTGATGGTTGCTGAAGGTCACATGCTCCCGACGGAGAGCGGCAGCCGGAAAATAATGGTTGCCCTCGACCACCACGGTTTCAGGGCTTTCGGCGATGACGGCGCCGTTCCAGATTGCTTTCATGAGATGTTCCTGTTGCTCGGGTTGCTGGGGTTGAAGATTTGTGCGCGCATGGCGCTGGTATGCAGGCTTGCAGAACTGCGGGAATACATCATGCACCGGATTGATCAGGCTCCGGCAGCATAAAAAAAAGGCACCAGAAATAAATCAGGTGCCTTTGTTCATGGCGCGTTGGCGCCGCAGCCCTATGCTCAATCGTCGTGCTTGTTCTTGTTTTTGTGCTTGCCCTTGCCGGAATGCTTTGAGTCACCGTCTTCGTGCTCATAATCACCGCGATATTCGTCACGGCGCTGATAGCTGCGACGCTCGTATTCATCGTCGCCTCTGACCTTGACGAAATAGACTTGCTGCCCACAGGCGTTGTACTTGCCGCAATGCTTGGACCACTTTTTGGCATGGCCCGGCGGTACGTGCAGATAAAGCGGCGCCTGCTGAACCAGCACTGCGGGGCGCTGAATGATGATCGGCTGCGCATAAATCAGCGGTGGTGGCGGCGCGTTGCCAATGTCGATGCGACCGTAAATACCCGGCTGCAACTGACCCGATACAGTGGCGTTGACGTATGGAACCTGTGCCTGGGCTGCGCATGCCAAAAACGCAAAACCGATCACAGCGCTGGAGAGCACCAGATGCATGAGGGTCTTGATAGAAATGTTTTTCATGATATTGCTTCGTTGTAGTTGTCAGTCAATGCTGGGGAAATTCAAATTCAAACGGTTGATGGTCGCGGAAGTCTTGACTTATCGGGCCAGGCGAAGCGAGTTGCCTTGCACCACCACGCTCGATCCCGCGGCCACCGGACTGGACTGCTCGATGGTACGGACAGAACCATTGTTCATACGCACCCGCATTTGGTAGAGCGTGACTTTTTTCATGTTCTTCTCGACGGTGTTGCCTGCGTAGGCGCCACCAGCAGCGCCCAGTACCGTCATGGCAGTCTTCCCGTTGCCGCCGCCGACCTGGTTGCCCAGCACACCGCCCAGCACACCACCAGCAACCGTGCCAATGCCAATCGTGGTGTTGCCCACGGCCACACCGTTGACCTTGCCCTGCCGCTCTACGGCCACCGCCGATTCAACCGTGCCGCAAGTCGCGCATGCATCGGCCCGTGGCACCGGTGTTTTCGGGGAAGCCTGTGCAAGTACAGGCGCACGCTGTAAGGCAGTCGCTGGCGCGCGAACCGCAGCCAGAGCGTCTTTTGACGGCGCGCCTTGCGGAGCTGCGGTGTAGCTTGCCGAACCACCTGGCTGCGCATCCGATTTATTGACGACCAGGGCGGCCGCCAGCGCCAGCACCGTTACGCCCATAACCGCCATGGTAGGAATCAGCGCCTTGCTGCTGCGAAAGCGATCAGCCAGACTGGGGTCAATCACGGCGCCGGGTGACTGCACGGATGCACTGGAAGCTTGTGTGTTTTCGTTACTCATGATGCAACTCCTTTTTTTCGTAGGTCTTGGTTGTATCAAGATCAGCGAGGAAGCCATGTAGGACGCCGTGACAATTGTAAAAAAGCGGCTAGTATCGGCCGTGAAAACCACGCATAAATCACGGTTTTACCCGCGATTCATCAGGGCTTGACGGGCGCTTTACACAGCACCGCGCGGATGGGTCGGGTCAATCCAGAGCACGTTTTCAGGTTTTTCAACCGGCGCTATGTCCAGATTGACGGCCACCGCTTCGCCGTCGCTGCGGCACAGCACGCACTCGAGCAGCTCCGTCGGGCTGGCGTTGATTTCCTGATGCGGAACAAAAGGCGGCACATAGATGAAGTCACCTGGCCCGGCCTCGGCGGTGAATTCGAGATGATCGCCCCAGTGCATGCGCGCCCGGCCGCGAATCACGTAGATCACACTTTCCAGCGCGCCGTGGTGATGCGCGCCGGTCTTGGCATCGGCATGAATGGTGACAGTTCCGGCCCACAGCTTTTGCGCGCCCACGCGCGCAAAGTTGATGGCCGCCTTGCGATCCATGCCGGGGGTTTGCGCCGTGTTGCTGTCAAGCTGCCCGGCCGCGATGACGCGCACGCCATCGTGCTTCCAGGCTGGCTCAGGCGTGCCGGATGCATGATCATGGCCGTGAGCGTGATCGCTGCTCATTTGTAGCGTTCACGCGCCAGCGCCGCGCCCAGCCCCAGCGCTTGCAGTTTTTTCACCGCAATCTCGCGGTCCATAGGCGCCAGGCCGCAGTTGGTGCAGGCAATCAGCCGGTTCTTCGGCACAAATTCCATCGCCCTGCCAATCGTGTCGGCAATCTGTTCGGGCGTTTCAATCACGTTGCTGGCGACATCGATCACGCCGACCATCACGTCCTTGCCTTCAAGCAGCGCCATCAAATGCGGCGGCACATGCGATTGGTAGCACTCCAGGCTGACCTGCTGGATGCTGCTTCTGGCCAGCGCCGGAAGAATCTGTTCATACTGCCGCCATTCGTCGCCCAGCGTCTGCTTCCAGTCGACATTGGCCATGATGCCGAAGCCGTAGCAGATGTGAACGGCAGTCGTGCAAGTCAGCCCCTGCGCAGCGCGCTCCAACGCTTTCACGCCCCAGTCGGCGGCATCTTTCATGTAGACATTGAAGGCCGGCTCGTCAAACTGGACGATGTCCACGCCGTCGGCCTGCAGCGCCAGCGCTTCCTCGTTGAGCAGCTCGGCAAAAGCCATCGCCATCTTCACGCGGTCGCCATAGAACTTGTCGGCCACCGTATCCACAATCGTCATCGGGCCAGGCAGTGTGAACTTGATTTTTTTCTTCGTATGCGCCCGCAGCATCCGCGCCTCAGTCGCGTGGACGCGACCCTTGAGTCCGAGCGTGGAAATCACCTGCGGCACCATCGCGTCGTAGCGGTTGTCGCGAATGCCCATCTTCACCTTGTGATCGAAGTCAATGCCTGCTACCTGCTCCAGAAAACCGTGGACGAAATGCTGGCGCGACTGCTCTCCGTCGCCAATCACATCGAGCCCGGCGTCTTCCTGGGTCTTGATCCACAGTAGCGTCGCGTCGAGCTTGGCCTGCTTCAGCTCTTCGCCTTCGGCCTTCCACTGCGGCCAGAGTTTGTTGGTTTCTGACAGCCAGGCGGGTTTGGGCAGGCTGCCGGCAATGGCAGTGCTGAAGAGTTGAGTGGGCATGAATTCTTTCGTCTCTGATGGATGTTATGCAAGGGGCTGCAGACGATTCAAGGCATCTGCAACAACCTATTTTGTACCCGAAATGCAGGCAACGATCACCGTCGCGCCGAGAACAATTCAATACCCTGTTCCAATACGCATTTGCCCGATTCAAAATAAAAC
>JANLYY010000070.1:0-2950 GCA_031365885.1 Polaromonas sp.
TTCACGCATGAGATCAAGGACGCATCGGGCGCACTGATCGGCGATGGCCGGATGTATGTTTTCACCACGCGCGCCGACACCATCATGGGCGTGACGTTTTGCGCCGTGGCGCCCGAGCATCCGCTGGCGCTGCATGCGGCGTTGAGCAATCCAGAACTCGCGACCTTCATCGACGAATGCAAGTCCGGCGGCACGACGGAAGCCGAACTCGCCACGCAAGAGAAAAAAGGCCAGCGCACCGGCATGTTCGTCACGCATCCGCTGACCGGCGACAAGGTTGAAGTCTGGGTCGGCAACTACGTGCTGATGAGTTATGGCGACGGCGCGGTGATGGGCGTGCCGGCGCATGATGAGCGGGATTTTGAATTTGCGAATAAATATGGGTTGCCGATCAGGCAGGTCACCGATGTCAAAGGACAGGCGTACAGCCACACCACCTGGGCCGACTGGTACACCGACAAGCTGCACGGCGTGGCAATCAACTCAGGCGAATACGACGGGCTGAATTTCAAACAGGCCAGCGATGCGGTTGCAAGCGACCTAGCCGCCAAAAACCTCGGCGAGAAAAAAACCACCTGGCGTCTGCGCGACTGGGGCGTGAGCCGGCAGCGTTACTGGGGCACGCCGATTCCGATCATTCATTGCACAGAGCACGGCGCAGTACCCGTGCCCGAAAAAGACCTGCCGGTACTGCTGCCGCAAGACTGCGTGCCCGATGGTTCGGGCAACCCGCTGAACAAGCACGAAGGATTTCATGCCGGCGTGGTGTGTCCGATTTGCGGCAAAGCGGCACGCCGCGAGACCGACACGATGGACACCTTCGTCGATTCATCGTGGTACTACATGCGCTATTGCGATCCGCACAACGCCGAAAAAATGGTCGGCGACGGCGCGGCGTACTGGATGCCGATGGACCAGTACATCGGTGGCATCGAGCACGCGATTCTTCACCTGCTGTACGCGCGCTTCTGGACCAAGGTAATGCGTGACCTGGACCTGATCAAGGTCGATGAGCCCTTCACCAAACTGCTGACGCAGGGCATGGTGCTGAACGACATTTATTCGCGCAAGGGCGCCAAAGGCGGCGTGGAATATTTCTGGCCGGCCGATGTCGATGACATCCACGACGAGCACGGCAAGGTGACCGGCGCCACGCTGCGCAGCGACGGTTCGATGGTGAACTACGAAGGCGTGGGCACCATGAGCAAGAGCAAGAACAACGGCGTTGACCCGCAAAATCTGATCGAGAAATACGGCGCCGACACGGCCCGGCTCTACACCATGTTCACCGCGCCACCCGAAGCCACGCTGGAGTGGAACGACGCGGGTGTCGAGGGAAGTTACCGGTTTTTGCGCCGCGTGTGGAACTTTGGCGTCAAGCTCACCGCTATGAATTCAGGAGCTGCTTACCCACGTTTTCATTGGGCTACAGCCACTTTAAGCAAAGAAACCAAGGCCCTCAGACTGGAAATTCACACCGTGCTCAAGCAGGTGGACTACGACTACCAGCGCATGCAATACAACACCGTCGTCTCAGGCGCGATGAAGTTGCTCAATGCATTGGAAGATTTCAAGGGCGACACATCGAAGTCTGCAGTCGCTGCCCTGCACGAAGGCTTCAGCATTTTGCTGCGCTGCCTGTACCCGGTGGCCCCGCACCTGGCGCATGCGCTGTTTGTGAAGCTAGGCTACCGCAGCGAACACGGCGACCTGCTCGATGCACCGTGGCCGCAAGTTGATGCAAGCGCACTGCAACAAGACGAGATCGAATTGATGCTGCAGGTCAACGGCAAGCTGCGCGGTTCGGTCACGGTGCCAGCAGGCGCTGACAAGGCGGCGATAGAAGCCGCCGCGCTCGCGTCGGAAGCGTTCATCAAACAGGCAGCGGGCGCAGTGCCGAAAAAAGTGATTGTGGTGCCGGGCCGTCTGGTCAACATCGTCGTTTGAGCAACGCATTCACCACAAGGCCGTCCATGCAGCGTCGCACCTTTCTGTCCTTGCTCGCAGGCACCGCCGCGTCGGTGAGTGGCTGCGGCTTTGCGCTGCGCAAGGCGCCCGAATTTGCATTCAGTACGCTCTACAGCGGTCTACCCGAATCGTCCCCACTCGGCGTTGAACTGCGGCGCTCGTTGAATGCCACGCGCAAGGTCAGGGTCATCAGCGACGCGCGACAGCTGAGCGAAGCGCAAGTCGTTCTCGACGTGCTCAGCGACCAGCGCGAAAAAGTCGTGATCAGCCTGAACTCCGCCGGCCAGGTGCGCGAGTTTCAGTTGCGCCTGCGCTTTCGTTTTAGGCTGCGCACGCCGGGCGGCAAAGAGCTGATTCCGGAAACCGAGCTGCTGCTGCAGCGTGAGATCAACTTCAATGAATCGCAGGTGCTGGCGAAAGAGGCCGAAGAAGGGCTGCTGTACCGCGACATGCAAAGCGACATCGTGCAGCAGTTGATGCGCCGGCTGGCGGCGGTGACGAAGGATCAGATGGTGTAGTGTGGTGTTGCACGTTATTTTTAATAAAAATGGCTCCTAGCCCCAGAATTACTTGCGCAAGCAGCTATTATTTCAATAGCAAACAGACGCAGCGTAAATCCTATCGCCGCATCAGCGTGCTCTTGCCGAACAGGCTTTCAATCAGCTCCAGCGCGACCTCGGCGGTACCGTTGCGCACGTCGAGTGCGGGGTTCAGCTCCATCACGTCGAGCGAGGCCATCAGGCCGGTGTCGGCGATCATTTCCATGCACAGCTGCGCCTCGCGATAGGTCGGGCCGCCCTTCAGTGCCGTGCCCACGCCGGGCGCAATCGACGCGTCAAGTAAGTCGACATCGAAGCTCACATGCAGATGCGTGTTGTCGTCGATACCGGCGAGTGCGGTTTCCATCGTGCGCTTCATGCCCATCTCGTCGATGGCGCGCATGTCGAAAACTTCCATCCCGACTTCCTTGACAAAGCGCTTC
>JANLYY010000077.1:0-17196 GCA_031365885.1 Polaromonas sp.
GTCTTCCTGGTCATCATCCGCTTGAAGACGTTGCCGCCTTTGAGCCGCGGGAACCAGCCGCCGGCAAACAGCTTAATCTGGTTCGACGCGAAAAAAGCAAAATAAACGACGAAGAAAACGCCGGTGGCCGCCAGGCACAACCACAGCGGATATTTCCAGCCGTAGCGAATGACATAGAACGTCAAGATGGTCGTGATCAGCATGTCGGTACACACCGCAATGCCGTAGGCAGCGGCCAGATTGCTCGACGAGCGGAACATCACCACGGCCAGCACGATGGTGACGAACAGACCCCAGTTGATGAAGGGCATGTAGATCTGCCCGGTATCGCGCACGCTGGTGTGCTGAATATTCAGGCGCGGCAAATAGCCCATCTGGATCGCCTGCTTGGTGACGCTGAAGGCCCCGGTGATCAGCGCCTGCGACGCAATCACGGTGGCCGCCGTTGCCAGCCCCACCAACGGCAGCAGCGCCCAGTCGGGCGCCATCAGAAAGAAGGGGTTTGTCACGGCGGCCGGGTTGGCCAGCAGCAGCGCGCCCTGGCCAAAATAATTCAGCACCAGGCAGGGCATGACGACGGAAAACCAGGCCAGGCGAATCGGCTTTTTACCGAAGTGGCCGAGGTCGGCGTACAGCGCTTCGGCGCCGGTCACGCACAGCACCACCGCGCCCAGAATGATGAAGGTGGTGCCGGGGTTGCGCCACATGAAGCCGAGCGCGTGGTGCGGGCTGATGGCTTGCAAAATCTCGGGGTGCGTCATGATCTGCGAAATGCCGAGCAGCGCGATGATCAAAAACCAGACCAGCGTGATCGGGCCGAAAAACCGTCCGATGCCGGCAGTGCCATGTTTTTGCACCACGAACAGACAGAACAGAATGGCCAGGGTGATCGGAATGACGCCTTGCTTGAAGGCGGGCGACACGACTTCCAGGCCCTCCACCGCCGACAATACTGAAATCGCCGGGGTGATGACGCCGTCGCCGTAAAAAAGCGAGGTGCCGAAGATGCCGACGATCAGCAGCACGCGCCGCAGCTTGGGCTTGTCTTTCACCGCGTTGGACGCCAATGCCAGCATGGCGATCAGCCCGCCTTCGCCGTTGTTGTCGGCCCGCAGCACCAAGGCCACGTACTTGATTGAGACGATGACCGTCAGCGTCCAGAAAAAGATCGACAAGATGCCGTAGATGTTCTCGGGTGTGAACGGCACGTGGCCTCCACCGAAGACTTCCTTGACGGCATATAAAACGCTGGTGCCGATGTCGCCGTAGACGACACCGATGGCGCCCAATGTGAGCGCCGTGAGGGATGATTTTTGACTGGACACAAAAACTTCCCGGCTTAGGCTGATAAACCGGCGCAAAAGCCGTTTCACCCGCTGCGGGAATGGTTATCAAGGGATGGCTATTGTGCGCCAAAGCCCTTCAAAGCCGACGATGACAAGCTGCACTTGGTCAGGCCGGCGGGGACAATTCGAGGTTTTGTTGCGGTGCAGCAACTGGCAGACTGAAAGCGACGCAGGATGACGATGGGTGACTCTGGAGCAGGTCGGCGTATTGCTACTATTTTCATAGCTGCTTACGCACGTTTTATAGGGGCTGGAGACGTAAACAGTCAACAAATGCGGCAATCTAAAAAAATTAACGCAAACTATTTCTGACTCTATCGCTTGGTATTTACGCCAAGTGCCGTTCTAAAACTGCTATGCCAAGCAACACCGTTTAAGCTCCAGTAGCGCCAATGCACCGATCATCTCACCCTCAATGCCCAAAGAAGCCCAAGCCCGCATCAAGATCAACAAGCTGCTCGAAGCTGCCGGCTAGCGCTTTTTTGACGCTGCCGAGGGCAAAGCCAATATTGCGCTAGAGCTCAACGTCAAATTAACGCACGCGCAGGTCGATGCGATGGGCACAGACTTTGAAACAACCAGCAAAGGATTCATCGACTTCCTGCTCATAGATGACAAAGGCTTTCCGCTGGTTGTGCTGGAGGCTAAAGCAGAAGATAAGAATCCGCTGATCGGCAAGGAACAAGCCCGCAAGTACGCGAGGTCACAAAATTGCCGTTTTGTAGTCTTGTCCAACGGCAACTTGCATTACCTGTGGGATTTGACGCATGGCAACCCGCACATCATCACGCGCTTTCCGGCGCCAAGTTCCATCAAAGGCTACGCCCACTTTCAGGCTGATCCGGCGCGGCTGATATCAGAAGACATTCCGCTTGACTACATCGCACGCACCCAAATGCCGGGGTATGACACCGAGGCTGGCTGGAAAACTGCTAACGAAAAGCCGACGTTCATCAAAAGGAACCGCCTGCGTTTCATGCGGACTTACCAGCAGCGGGCTGCTCAGGCAATACAGACGGCCGTCAAGGAAAACAAAACACGGTTCCTGTTCGAAATGGCCACCGGCACCGGTAAAACGCTAACTTCCGCCGCCGTCGTCAAACTGTTTCTGCGCACGGGTAATGCTCGCCGTGTTTTGTTTTTGGTAGACCGGCTGGAGCTGGAAGACCAGGCCAACAAAGCATTTATCGCGCTGCTAAAAAACGACTACAAATCGGCCATTTACAAAGAAAGCCGTGACGATTGGCGCAAGGCAGAGATTGTGGTTACCACCGTGCAGTCACTGCTTTTTAACAACAAGTACCAAAGCCTGTTTTCACCAACTGACTTTGACCTGGTGATTTCAGACGAAGCGCATCGCTCGATTGGCGGCAATGCCAGAGCCGTGTTTGAGTACTTTGTCGGCTACAAACTCGGGCTTACTGCAACGCCCAAGGACTACCTCAAGAAGTTCGATACCGCCAAACCCACCACCAAAGACCCACGCGAGCAAGAGCGCCGCCTGCTGCTCGACACCTACCGCACCTTTGGCTGCGAAACTGGCGAGCCGACCTTCCGGTACTCCCTACTTGACGGCGTTCGCGACGGCTTTTTGATCAACCCGCTGGTGGTTGATGCCCGAACTGAAGTCACCACCCAACTGCTGTCCGACCAGGGCTTTGCTGCGGTAGCCATCAGCGACACACCCGCCGCAGAAGTGGAAGTGCAGCAAAACGGCGAGCAACGCTTCAAGCAACGCAGTTTTGAAAAACGCTTTTTCTCAGACCCCACCAATCGTCTGTTTTGCGAAACCTTACTGGCCCATGGACTGCGCGACCCCATCAGCGGTGAATTTGGCAAAACCATTGTGTTTGCCGTCAGCCAGAACCACGCAGCCAAACTCACGCAGATCCTCAATGAGCTGGCTCACAAGCAATTCCCCGGGCTGTATCAGTCAGACTTTGCGCTACAGGTCACCTCACTCATACCTGACGCGCAGCAGTTCAACATCAATTTCACCAACAACAACTTGCTGGGCTCCGCCAACGTGCTGCCGGCGTACAAAACCAGCAAAGCAAGAATCTGTGTAACGGTGGGCATGATGACGACCGGCTACGACTGCCCTGATTTACTCAACCTGGCGCTGATGCGCCCGGTTTTTTCGCCATCAGACTTTGTGCAGATCAAGGGGCGGGGTACGCGCAAGCATGACTTCCGCGATCAACTGCAGGACAAAGCGCTTGAAGCCCAAGTCACCGCACCAGACAAAACCGCCTACAAGCTGTTTGACTTTTTTGCCAGCTGCGAATATTTCGAAGAAAAGTTTAATTACGACGAAGTACTCAAGCTTCCCCGTCCCGCATCTACCGCCTTCACGGCTCCCGGCACGGGCGAGGGAGGCGACACCGGCGGTAATGGAGGTGATGGCGGTGCAGAAACAAAACCCGGTGCTTACACCCACACGGCGCCAGACGCCATCGCCAGCCATGTAGAGCAGCAAGTCGGTTTTCAGGGAATGAAGGTTGACCGCATGTTTTTTGAGAAATTTGAAGATGTGGTTAAAGCCGATCCCGTCATTGCAAAGCAGGTGGGAGATGCCCAGTGGGACCAGGCTATCGACTACATCACCACCGAGCTGTTTGACAAACCCAGCGAATACTTCAATCTCGACAAATTGCGCCGCGCTGCCGGCGTTGACCGCCGTCTGGGACTGCGCGAGATTCTTGAGAAAGCTTTTGGCCTGATTCCTGGCTTTAAAAGCAAGAACGACCTGTTGGAAGAAGAGTTTGAAAAATTCCTGCTTGACCAGCAAAGCGCCACCGGCTTTAGCGCCGATTCCACCGCTTCTGCGGTGCAGGCCATGCAGTACTACTTCAAAGCCTACGCCACCGACCACAAGCTGCGCGACATTATTGAGACCAAACGCCTGACTGATTTGAATGTGTACCCCGCCTTTGGCATGAGCGACTTCAAAGCTGTGCCGCCCGTGTGGCGCACCCGCATACCCGAGTACGTGAAAGACTACGTGCCTCTGAACCAGTTTATGTAGCGTCCAGTCGCTTCCCCACCCCGCTCCCCCTCCCGGTTGAGCCTGCTGAAGTCTTCTTTCTCACAACCCATGAAAAAACAAAACCATGCTCGACGCTGAAACCAAGCGCCGTATCGATTCCTGCCGCGACATTCTGGTCGGCAAGGTGCCTGACCCGAAATCCCAGGTAGAGCAAATCACGATTGCCCTGATCTACAAATTCATGGACGACATGGACGCCGAGACTGAAGAGCTGGGCGGCAAGCGCAACTTTTTTGCCGGCGACTACGCCCGCTTTGGCTGGGCCAAACTTATGTCGCCCAGCCTGGGCGGCTTTGAAGTGCTGGCGCTGTACTCCGAAGCGATTCAGAAGATGAACGAGAACCCCGGCGTGCCGCCGCTGTTCCGGGACATTTTCAAGAATGCCTACCTGCCCTATCGCGACCCCGAAACGCTGAAAAGCTTTTAAAAGGAAATCAACTACTTCAGCTACGACCATTCCGAGCGGCTGGGCGATGCGTTTGAGTATTTGCTGAGCGTGCTGGGCAGTCAGGGCGACGCCGGGCAGTTCAGAACGCCGCGCCACATCATCGACTTCATGGTCGCCGTGATGGACCCGAAAAAGAACGAAACCATTCTGGACCCAGCCTGCGGCACAGCGGGCTTTTTGATCTCGGCGTGGAAGCACATTCTTCAATCCAACACCAGCAAAAAAGGCGAGGTGTCAGGCAAAGCCGGTGATTTGCTCGCGCCCGACGAGCGCGCACGGCTGGCCGCCGGCATCCACGGCTACGACATTTCGCCCGACATGGTGCGACTGAGTCTGGTCAATTTGTACCTGCACGGCTTTACCGACCCGCGCATTGAAGAGCACGACACCCTGACCAGCGACGAGAAGTGGAACGAGGTGGCCGACGTGATTCTGGCCAACCCGCCCTTCATGTCGCCCAAAGGCGGCATCAAGCCACACAAACGTTTCAGCGTGCAGGCCACCCGCAGCGAAGTGCTGTTTGTTGACTACATGGCCGAACATTTAACTGCCACCGGCCGCGCCGCCATAGTCGTGCCTGAAGGCATCATCTTTCAGAGCGGCACAGCGTACAAGGCGCTGCGCAAACTACTGGTGAATACATCGTTGGTAGCTGTAGTCAGCCTGCCCTCAGGTGTGTTCAACCCCTACAGCGGCGTGAAAACCAGCATTCTGATTCTGGACAAGCGACTGCACAAACAGCTCGACAGCGTGTTGTTTGTCAAAGTCGGGAATGACGGTTTTAACCTGCGCGCGCAGCGCCGCGCAGTAGTGAACAGTGATTTGCCAGAGGCGACGCGCTTGCTCAGGGGCTGGATGACTTCGCCTGAGAAGTTTGAGGGGGATGGGGTGATGGCGCAGGCGGTGGAACGGTCTCAAATTGCGGTCAATGGCGACTTCAACTTAAGTGGGGAGAGGTACATCGCTGCGGTCACGGTCGCCAACGCATTTCCGATGGCCGCGCTTTGTGACATTTGTAAAATCCATCCTGAGTCGATTGACCCAGCAAAAGAGTTTGGCGAGGGATGCTTTGAGTACATAGACATCGCTGCGATTGAGAATGAAACCGGTAGCTATCTTGGCGGTACTCTGACTAAAGGCACCGAAGCACCAAGCCGTGCGCGCCGGAAGGCTCGGCATCTGGACATTCTGCTGTCAACCGTCAGGCCGAACCTCCGTGCGTTTGCATTGCTGCTAAATCCACCAGCAAGTGCCGTCGCATCCACTGGCTTTGCAGTCTTGCGCGTCAAGCCGGAGCGTGTTCTGCCGGGCTATCTCATTTGGCTGTTGCGCTGTAACGCCTGCGTTGACCAAATGGTCGGTATGAGCGGCAAGGGGGCATATCCAAGCATCAACTCAAGCGACGTTGAGACGATTCAGATTCCCCTCCCTCCCCTCGAAGTCCAAAACCAAATCGTGGTCGAAATCGAGGGCTATCAAAAGATCATCAACGGTTCCCGGCAGGTGTTGGATAACTACAAGCCGCATATTGTGGTTGATCCAGCTTGGCCAATCGTCCGCCTGGGCAATATTTTCAAAACGAAGTCGGGTACCACGCCGCTTCGCGACAACCCGGCTTACTTCGAAGGCGGAAAAGTTCCGTGGGTAAAGACGCTGGACCTGCGGGATGGGCCACTGGATAAAACCGCTGAATGCGTTACTGAACTTGCACTGGCAGAAACACACCTTGAAAAACTTCCCAAAGGGACAGTATTGGTCGCCATGTACGGTGGCCTCAAGCAAATCGGTCGCACTGGGGTGCTAGAAATTGAAGCAACGTCTAATCAAGCCATGACGGCGCTACTGCCAAACCCAGAAGTTGACCCGTATTTCTTGAACACAGTGCTAATTTCTCAGCGGGACTACTGGAAATCGGTTGCTAACAGTACGCGCAAAGACCCAAACATCACGAAATCGGACGTGCTTAATTTCAAGCTTCCCCTCCCCGACCTCCCCACCCAACGCGCCATCGTGGCCGGAATCGAAGCCGAACAAGCCCTCGTCAACGCCAACCGAGAACTCATCCGCCGCATGGAAGCCAAAGTCAAAGCCGCGATTGACCGGGTGTGGGGCGAGAGCGCCAGAGCATGGTTAAATACACAGCTATTTCTTATGAAATAACCTTAAACCAAGCCTAAAATTACCACGATGGTAACTTTCTACGTCCTTTCAGAGTACAGTCAAGATCCGCCAACGGAATCGGGCAGAGTCAAGACTGCAGTTGGCCCGCTGTACTGTTTGGAGCGCGTGTGGGCTTTGGCGCAAGATGACGACAAGGTTCAGGCGCTGACCAGGAATTGCCGGCGAGATGTCGATAAATTTTTTGATGGCGACTATGGGGAAGTTGCTGCATTGATTCAGGCAGTCCAGGCCCGTGACTACATTGACTCTGAATGGTGCGAAAACGGCAGTGGCGGCATTGCCGCTTGTGACGCTTACAAAGTACGGCGGACCGAAGTTATACGCGCTACCGGCAAGTACGTGACGTTTGAATATTTTCTGAAATTTGCCATCGGAAAAGCTGGCAACCTGGTTTTGGTGGTTTCCTGCCATACCAGCTAGACGTGGAGATAGACATGGACACCAAAGAGATCTGCCCGATTTGTGGCGAAGGTCATGTGACGCATCACGTGGATCAGTTTGAGAGCGAGTACAAAGGTAAGAAAGCGATGTTGCCGTCACATTACAAGTTGTGCGACACCTGCCACTCAGACTTTGCAGGTGCGCCAGAAGGCAAGTTGAACAAGCGCGCCATCATGGCGTTTCGCAAGTCGGTCGATGGCTTGCTGACCGGTACTGAAATCTGCGCACTTCGCGAGAAATACAAGCTGACGCAAACGCAGGCCGCCAAATTATTTGGTGGCGGGCCGGTGGCTTTCAGTAAATACGAAAACGATGATGTTTCGCAGTCCGAGTCGATGGATTCGCTGTTGCGATTGGTTCGTCGTAGCGAAATTGCGTTCTGTGAGCTGGCCGACGAAAAAGGCATGACGGCTGAACTGGCGCTTGTCAAAAAATCAGAAGTTATCGAGAAAACCAGCACGGTGACAGTGGCCGTAACTAATGTGTTCTCGATGGCTGATTTTCGAAGTGGTAGCGTCCTAACTTCAAAGAGAGACACCTTTACGACAGCTTTTGATGAGGCAAAGCAGTGGAAATAGCCAGCTTACGCCCTAAATTGGTTTCGCTTCGAGCAACCAGCTTCCATGGAGAAAACAAGGCTGCTTCCAGCGGAACCGAGCCTTGGAATATTCAGCTTACGCAGACAATTGAGGTTGGTCTGGGCGCAGCGAAAGACGTTCCAGCTCCTTTGCAAGCAGTTGTCAAGATCGATCTTCTGGCTAAAGCGGCAAAGGCAGGTGCAGAAGATCAGGTAGCAGACTTCAACGGCAGCTACGAAGCCAGGTTTGACTACCCCTCGACCGTGACAGAGGCGCAAATTCTTCCCTTGTTTGACCAGGAGCCGTATCAGTACGTTCTGGTGGCACAGGCGTTTCCACTCGCCATGACGCATTTCCGCCGCGAGATGCAGTCGATGGGATTTGACGCCAGAGAATTGCCACTAGGTATCTGACAGGTTTTTCTCCCTTTGCGCTGTTCGCTATTATTTTTATAGCTGCTTGCGCACGTTTTATGGGGGTTGGTGGCCTAAAGCGCTTGAACTTTGGCCCCCACCGTCCTGATTGCTGCCTCGCGTCTGCGGGAACCCGGTAACCAGGGGCTGAACAGGCTTTTAGCCCAAGTAAAACGTGCGTAATCAGCTATAAAATCAATAGCAACAACGAAACCTACCGGCAAGCCACCAATGCCTTCCCGGCCAGTTGCGGCTTCAGGCCGTCGAGCATGGAGCGCAGGTAGGCGTCGGCGGCGGGCAGGGTGAGCAGCTGGCCGCGCACGTCTGGCCGCTCTTGCACCACGCGGGCGCTGCGCACGCCGCGCTGGGCGAGCTTGCCCAGCTCGGTCTCGGCGTCGGCCGCGCTGCCGAAGCGGCCCAGCGACAGGCCGGGGCCGAATGACGGCGTGGCCAGCACCTCAAACGTCACGCCGATCTGGCGTAACTCGCTGCGCTTGGTGGCCAGCGTGTTGCTGTCGCTGTACTTGCCCATATAAACCATCCACCGGCCACCGTCGGCGCCGGGCTCGAGTAGCCAGCTGCCGGTGGGCAGGCTGGCCTGCAGGCGGGCGCGCAGCGGGCTGGCCTGTTCGTCGTTGAAAGGGCCGGCTTGCAGGCATTCAGTTGCTGGCAGCGATGCGGCCACAGCCTGTGCGCCGCCCGAATCAGCCGACGATGCGCTGCCGTCAAGTTGCCGTGCCTCAGCGGCTGACAGCAAGCGCATCGCCTCGGGGCGCAGCTGTTGCGTCAGCCGCTGCGGCTCGGCCTGCACCGCAGGGGCAAAACCATAGTCCGCCAACCAGCCCTGAGACCAGGCGAGAAAGCTGGCGTTCGCCAGCACCAGCGCCAGTGCCAGCAGCCTCAGCATGGCGGCACGTGCTTCATCGGGCGCGACATGGCGGCGGGCCGCACACTGACTTCTGAGCTGGTGATTTCTTTCATGCCGTCGGCAGTATGCACCAGCAATGCGCCGTGGTCGCCGACGCCATGGGCGCTGCCTTCAAGCTGATTTTTCCCATCCAGCACCGTGACGCTGCGCCCGGCCAGCACATCGCGCCAGGCGAAGCGGGCCTGAAACGGCGCGAAGCCAAATTGCGCAAAGGCCTGCACCGTCTGCACCAGCGGCGCTACCACGCGCAGCAAAGCCGCAGGCGCGTCGATGGCGTGAATCAGCTGTTGCAGTGCGGCGGGCGGCATCGGTGAAACAGTCGGGCTTGCGGGATTAGCGTCGAACTTGACGGCAGCCGTGCCAGCGGACGCATCAGCCACAGCCGCCAGCGCCGCCGCACTGATATTGATGCCAACACCAATCACCACATAGCGCTGGCCTTCCCAGCTGGCGGTTTCGACCAGAATGCCGGCCAGCTTGCGCTCGCCTTCGGGCGAACACAGCCACAAGTCGTTGGGCCACTTCAGGCCAATGGTTCGGTCTGCGGCCAAAGCCGGGTCCAGGCTGTCAGCCAGGCTGATGCCGACCGCCAGCGACAGCCCCGACCAGTCAACCGGCTGCAACGCCAAGCCGAGCGAGAACGTCAGGCTATCGCCGCGCTGGCTGTGCCACTGCCGTCCGAGCCGGCCACGCCCGGCGGTCTGCTGTTCGGCCACCAGCAGTGTGGGCTCGGGCCGGCCGCTCTTGAAGCGGCGCAGCAGTTCGGTATTGGTTGAATCGATCTCAGGCAGCACCTCGACCGTGAAACCCGGCAGCTGCGGCGACACGGCCTGCCAGATGGCCTCGGCGGGCCAGCGAATGGGCGAAGGTGACAGCGGCATGGGCAGCGTTGATGGGCAACAAAAAGGGGCGGGTCAGCCGAATAAGCCGCTGCGACTAGCTGGTTTTTTCCCTGCCGTTTTTTCGGTCGGCTGATTTTTTGACTGTCTTCTTTGGCTTGTCCAGCTTTTCCAGCTTCTTGCCTTTGCCGTTTTTGTCTTTGGGCGCCAGCAGCGTGCCGCGGCATTTTTTGGCGCCGCACCAGCACGGGTATTCAGCCAGCAGCTTGGGCGTGTATCTGGCGTCGATGTTCAGGCCGTAGTCATAAAACAGCTCTTCGCCGGGCTCGATGTTGCGCAGCGCCTTGATGAACACGCGGCCGCCTTCCTCGTCAGCTTCGCAGTTCGGCTTGCAGCTGTGGTTAATCCAGCGCGAAGAATTGCCGCCCTGCTTGCCGTCAATGACATGCTTGTCATCGATGTGAAAGTAAAACGTGTGGTTCGGGTCCATCGGGTCGTGCGGATGGCGGCGCAGCGCTTCTTTCCAGGTGATGACCTCACCGTGGTACTCGATCAGCATTTCGCCCTCGGCCAATGGCTGCACCGCAAACACGCCCTTGCCGTGGACGCCCGAACGGCGCGTCTGGATGCGCCGGCTGTCGGCGCCTGATGCGGGGGGAACCTTCGCTTGAAGCGGCGCTTTAGCATCGGAAGTGACCTGATTTTTTGACACGGGCGGGGCTTCCGGAAAAGTTTGGTATGGTTAATTCATGCATGTGCGCGCGTGTGCGTGCGCGCGTGCCTGCGGGAGTCGCTATTGTAGTGACGCCTTCCGGCAGCGCTTTTCATGCCGCTTGCAGCGCTTGTGGTTTACTCCGCAGATGGACGAGGGCAGGAACTGTTCTGCCGAAAAAGTCCCGAACACCGGCCCCGAAACGAAATTAACAGACAGGTCTGGCCTGAAGCCGATCTGCAGCACGTTAGAAAAAAAGTTAGAAAAATCGTATGAAAACTCTGGTCATTGCAGAAAAGCCATCGGTCGCCCAGGACATCGTGCGGGCGATGACGCCGACTGCGGGCAAATTTGACAAGTACGACGAATACTTCGAGGCCGACGACTGGGTCGTTACCTCGGCGGTTGGCCATCTGGTTGAAATTCAGGCGCCCGAAGAATTCGATGTGAAGCGCGGCAAGTGGAGCTTTGCGAATCTGCCGGTAATACCGCCCTACTTCGACCTGAAACCGATGGACAAAACCAAGGCGCGGCTGAACGCCATCGTCAAACTAACCAAGCGCAAGGATGTGGACGCGATCATCAACGCCTGCGATGCGGGCCGCGAAGGCGAGCTGATCTTTCGGCTGATCCAGCAGTACGCCAAAAGCAAACACCCGGTCAAACGGCTATGGCTGCAGTCGATGACGCCGGCGGCGATTCGCGACGGCTTCGGCGCCCTGCGCAGCGACAAGCAGATGCAGGGCCTGGCCGACGCGGCGCGTTCGCGCTCAGAGGCCGATTGGATGGTCGGCATCAACGGCACGCGTGCGATGACGGCCTTCAACTCGCGCGACGGCGGTTTCTTTTTGACGACGGTGGGCCGGGTGCAGACGCCAACGCTCAGCGTGGTGGTCGAACGTGAAGAAAAAATCCGCAAGTTCATCAGCCGTGATTACTGGGAAATTCACGCCAGTTTTCTGGCCGAAGCGGGCGAGTATCCGGGCAAATGGTTTGACCCGAAGTGGAAGAAAGTTGCTGCCAATAGTGACAACGCCGAGCCCGATGCAGAGCAGCGTGCCGACCGCCTCTGGAACGAGCGCGAAGCGAAGGCAATTGCCGACGCCGTGCGCGGCAAGACGGCCAGCGTCACCGAGGAAAGCAAGCCCACCACGCAGGCGCCCGGGCAGCTGTTTGATCTGACATCGCTGCAGCGCGAGGCCAACGGCAAGTTTGGTTTTTCAGCCAAGACCACGCTGTCGATTGCGCAAAGCCTGTACGAGCGTCACAAGGCGCTGACCTACCCGCGTACCGACTCGCGTGCGCTGCCCGAAGACTATTTGCCGGTGGTCAAAAAGACCTTTGAAATGCTGGCCGACAGCGGCATGCCCCACCTGGCGCCGCACGCCGCCACCGCGATCAAGGGCAACTACATCAAGCCGAACAAACGCATTTTCGACAACGCCAAGGTCAGCGACCACTTTGCGATTATTCCGACATTGCAAGCACCCAGCGGGCTGTCTGACACCGAGCAAAAACTCTATGACCTGGTGGTGCGCCGCTTCATGGCGGTGTTTTATCCGAGTGCCGAATACCTGGTCACTACGCGAATCAGTGTGGCAGCCAATCAGAGTTTTAAAACCGAAGGCAAGGTGCTGGTCAAGCCCGGCTGGCTGGCGATTTACGGCAAGGAGGCCGAAGGGGAAGCCAGCGACGACAAGGACAGCAAGACGTTGGTACTGGTCAAGCCCGGTGAGAAAGTTCGGCTGGAGGCCGCCGACGCCAGGGGCCTGAAAACCCGGCCACCGGCACGATACAGCGAGGCGACGCTACTGGGCGCGATGGAAGGCGCCGGCAAAACGATTGACGACGACGAACTGCGCGAAGCCATGCAAGGCAAAGGTCTGGGCACGCCGGCCACGCGGGCGGCGACGATTGAAGGCCTGATCGCTGAAAAATACATGCTGCGCGAAGGCCGCGAGCTGATCCCGACCGCGAAGGCGTTTCAGCTGATGACGCTGCTGCGCGGGCTCGATGTGCAGGAGCTGTCGAAGGCCGAACTCACCGGCGACTGGGAATTCAAACTGGCGCAGATGGAGCAGGGCAAGCTGAGCCGCGAAACCTTCATGGCCGAGATTGCCGGCATGACCGAACGCATGGTGAACAAGGCCAAAGGCTATGACAAAGACAGCATTCCCGGCGACTACGCCACACTGCAGGCGCCGTGCCCGAACTGCGGCGGCGTGGTGAAAGAAAACTACCGCCGCTACACCTGCGTGGGCAAGAAAGGCGCGGAGCCATGTGGCTTTAGTTTCGGCAAAACACCGGCCGGCCGCACCTTTGAAAACGCTGAAGTCGAGCAATTTCTGCGCGACAAAAAAATCGGTCCGCTGGAAGGCTTCCGTTCCAAAGCCGGCTGGCCCTTCACGGCTGAGATGGTGATCAAGTTCGACGAAGAAACGAAGAACTACAAGCTTGAGTTTGATTTCGGTGACGACAAGAATGCCGAGAGTGGCGAGATCGTCGACTTCGGTGACCAGCAGTCACTCGGCCCCTGCCCGAAATGCGCCAGCGCTGTTTTTGAACACGGCAAAAATTACGTCTGCGAAAAGTCAGTGCCGACCATGACGCAGCCAACGCCGAGCTGCGACTTCAAGACCGGCCAGGTGATCCTGCAGCAGCCGATCGAGCGCGAGCAGATGGTCAAATTGCTTGAAACCGGCAAGACCGACTTGCTCGACAAGTTTGTGTCGATGCGCACCCGCCGCGCCTTCAAGGCCATGCTGGCATGGGATGCCGAAGCGGGCAAAGTGAACTTTGAATTTGCGCCGTCAAAATTTCCGCCGCGTAAAACCGCCGGTGGAGCCGCTGCGGCGAAGTCTGGAACGATCAAGACTCCATTCGGTAAAACGGTAGCAGCCAAGGGTGCGGCTGCGTTGCCGGCAGCGAAGAAAGTAGCGGCCAAGAAGGCACCCGCCAAGTCCGCTGCTGTGAAAGTGGCGAAGCCGAAAGCGCCACGCAAAACAACACCGGGCACCGGCCTGAAACCCAGCGACGCGCTAGCCGCCGTGATCTGCGCCGAGCCCGTCGCCCGCACGCAGGTGATCAAAAAATTGTGGGACTACATCAAGGCCGAAAAGCTGCAGGACGCGGCCAACAAGCGCGCCATCAATGCGGATGCGAAGCTGTTGCCGGTGTTCGGGAAAGCGCAGGTGACGATGTTTGAGCTGGCGGGGATTGTGGGCAAGCATTTGAGTTGAGGGCTTGGCCTCACCCGTTTGCCGTTCGAGCTGAACTCGTCAAGGCGACTGGTTTTCAGGGTCAGATCGCAATTTCGCTGCGAAGCGTAGCGCAGCACCCGCAGGGCGAGTCGAAGACGCGGCGAATTTGGGCTCTGACCTTGAAAACGCCCGCTCCCGAATGTGTTTTGATCGAACGAGCACGCACTCCGCAAAGTCCTGATGCCGCTCTGTCGCCGCGGCGGGCGACTCACTTTTCTTTTGCTTCGCCAAAAGCAAAGTAAGCAAAAGAAAAGGCGACCCTGGTGTCTGCTATGGTTTTTGGGGTTAGAGCCCGAATTCGCCGAGCCTATGGCTCGCCCTGCGGGTGCGATGCTTCGCATTGCAGCGAAATCGGTGTCTGACCCCAATAACCGCACCTTCCGGTGCTCGCTTCAAGCGGGGTCGAGTTCGAACTCGCTTCGCTCAAACAATCGCTCGCCCTGATCCGCTTGAAGCTCCGCTCCTCAGCGCATTCACAAGGGTTTTGCAGAGGGGTAGGAATCGGAATCGGATTCGGGGACAGATTCCTACCATGTCATCGCTATCAATTTCATAGCTGTTTACGCACGTATTACGGGGGCTAGAGACCTAGAACACTTAAGAAAACGACGTGCAACCTGGTTTTTGGGGTCGGATCACAATTTCGCTGCGAAGCGAAGCAGAGCACCCGCAGGGCGAGCCGAAGGCGCGGGGAATTTGTGCTCTGACCCCGAAAACGCCCGCTCCCGAATTTCGTTCCCATCTCCGTTCGGGCTGAGCCTGTCGAAGCCCAGCGTTGAATCAAGCACTGGGTTTCACGGAAGTTTTATCACCATAAAAACTTGCAGTACATTCAGTCGCAGCCCAATCCACACGCGGTTTCCGGAAGAATTTGATGCCCAGATTAAGTTGCAGCGCCCAGATTAAGCCGCAGGTTTTGCGGCATGCGTTACGTTAGACCGCACGCAAGGAGCGCTCGACGCCTCGTCAATGTCAACACGAACACTTCTAGTCCTCGCCGAATTGTGCTTCGAACTCGGGCTGATTGACTCCACCGAGTATGAGGAACGCTATCGCGTAGCGAGATGGATGGAGGAGGACGATTTGTCTCCCTCTGCCAGAGGGGATCCGCGCGAACCACCCTCTCCAGAACCTGAATCACGGCCAAGCGACGACAAGCACGCCACGATCAGAAGTTCCGGGAACGTGGACGAGCCGGAATGGACCGAACTACTTGTCCTGGGAAGATGGCTCTTTACGAAGTCTGATCCTGACGCGTACCCCTCCACTCCACACGGTCACTTGCATTCCGCCACCCGCGAATGGCCGAAGCTGAATCCGTATACCGGTCGCGTTTTCAAGGAAAAGCACCAAGAGGAACCAACTCTTCGTCTTTGCAAGCGGGAGATGCAGAGACTTTGGCGTGACCATGCGTTTCGCGACTTTTGTCGTAGCTACATACTGCTGTACGTTGAAACTCATCCCCACCACGCCTTTCGCGTCAGGGAACTACTTCGTTTCCCCAGGTGGTAGACATACCGGCGCTGCCCGTGCTAATTGCGGCATATCCCTTGCTCAAATAGCCCGCACGAACTTCACTTTCTTGACCGCTACACATATCCTTTAGTGGCGAAAATCGCACCGTGCTAGCATGAAGCTCGTAAATTTCTACGATAAAGGATCACATGAAAATTCTTCTGGGCGCAATTGCTTTTATTCTCCTTTTCGCCGGTTGCGCTACCAATAACTACAACAAAGAAATTCCAATTCATGCCTTATCCGTAGGCATGGGCAAACAGGAAGTTGTTAGCAAGCTTGGAAACCCACATAGGGTAGTGTCAACTGAGGTCGTTAGTGGCATAACCCAACAGACGTGGATGTATCAGCAGGACAAATTGATTTGGTTAAGCGGCAATGCATTTTTGGGCGGACGAACTAGGAACGATCAAGTGATCTATTTACTAGGTTTCGCGGACGATAAGCTCGTCGGCTGGAAAGACAACGCCTACCGACCCAACGCAAAACCCGAAAACACCTTCGAGTTCAGAAACCGGTAACTTAACTGTAAAGCCATAAGACGCTGATTGACGGTAGGCAACGCCAACCGCTGTCGCCCGGTCAGGCTGAAGTGCGGTCTAACCCTTCCATCGAGGGGATGCCCAAGAGGCTGCGCCTTTTGGTCACCCCTCATGTCAAACGTTAGGAATCGCAAACCGCTTCCGCAGACCCGTGCGCATTCAACGGAAAGACATGAACATGACCAAAGGACTTGAAGGTGGCTGCCTCTGCGGAAAGGTTCGGTTCCGAACCACGCTAGCGCCACTGCGTACCATCGCTTGCCACTGCACCTTTTGCCAGCGAGTGACGGGGTCGTCTTACTTTGCCGAGTCGATGTTCCCGATGAATGCTGTGGTACTTAACGACAGGGCGTTGAGCAGCTATGCGCACATCTCGGACGGAAGCCAGAAGAAGGTCTTCGTTCACTTCTGCCCCAACTGCGGTACAACTGTCTCGCTCACCTTTGAGCGCTGGCCTGAGATTCGAGGAATCTCGCGCGGCTGCTACGACGATCCGGACGCGGTCGAAGTATCCAGCCACATCTGGACGCAGTCTGCGCAAACAGGGACCGCTCTGCCTGAAGGCGTCGATTGCTTTGCCGGAGCCCGCGTAACGCTCGAAGGACAGGCGGAACCATCCACATGGCATACGGCGCCTGTCATGGCACGTGCGAAAAGCGATGTCTAACCCCAAAAACCAGGCTGTACGTCGATTGTTTAAGTGTTTTCGGCCTCTAGCCGCCGCAAATCGTGCGTAAGCAGCTATGAAACTAATAGCATTGCACAAATGCGACTTGACCCGAATCCGATCCCGCACCCGCCCCGCAAAACCCTTGTGAATGCGCTGAGGAGCGGAAGCCCAGACGGATAAGGGCCCGCGATTGTCTGAGCGCAGCGAGTTCGAGCGGGACCCCGGCTGGGCTGAGCACCGGAAGGTGCCCGCAGCGAAGCGAAGGGACGCAGAC
>JANLYY010000096.1:0-7581 GCA_031365885.1 Polaromonas sp.
CAAGCGCTCGGAACCGCAACCCGGAAAGTAAAACACCGCCTCGGTTTCTGCCGTGGTGCTTTTCGGATTGCGGATGATAGGCACGTAGTCTTTGTCTTCGATATCGAGCAAGGCACGTGCCGATTTTTTTGGCAAACCGCCAGGCATTTTTTTATTGATGAAGTGAATCACCTGTTCCTTGACCGGCGCCTTGCCCACCGTGGCAGGCGGCGCCGCCGTCTGCTTGCGCGCCAGGCGGCGCAGCAGGTCGTTGGCCAGGCGCTGCGCCTTGAAGCCGACATCGACCATCGCGCTGCGCATGAACTTGATGGTCTGCGGATTCGTCGCATTCAAAAAGAACATCGCCGCCGCATTGCCGGGCCGGAACGATTTCTGCCCCATCTTGCGCAGCAGGTTGCGCATGTTCATCGACACGTCGCCAAAATCTATATCGACCGGGCACGGGCTCAGGCACTTGTGGCACACCGTGCAGTGGTCGGCCACGTCTTCAAATTCCTCCCAGTGCCGGATGCTGATACCGCGCCGCGTCTGCTCTTCATACAGGAAAGCCTCGACCAGAAGCGATGTCGCCAGAATCTTGTTGCGCGGGCTGTAGAGCAGGTTTGCGCGCGGCACATGCGTGGCGCAGACCGGCTTGCATTTTCCGCAGCGCAAGCAGTCTTTCACGCTGTCGGCAATCGCGCCGATGTCGCTTTGCTGCATGATTAACGACTCATGGCCCATCAGCCCGAACGACGGAGTGTAGGCGTTGGTCAAATCGGCGTAACCAGCGTCGCCAGAGCCATTTTTATAAGCCTTTTCGGCCTCTAGCCCAATAGATACGTGCGTAAGCAGCTCCTGATTTCGTAGCAACTTACCCTTATTGAAACGCCCTTCCGGATCAACCTTCGCCTTGTAATCAGCAAACGGTTTCAGCTCGGCATCGGTCAAAAACTCCAGCTTGGTGATGCCAATGCCGTGCTCGCCCGAAATCACGCCGTCAAGCGAACGCGCCAGCACCATGATGCGCGCGACCGCATGGTGCGCGGTCTGCAGCATCTCGTAGTCGTCGCTGTTAACCGGCAGGTTGGTATGCACATTGCCGTCACCCGCATGCATGTGCAGCGCGGCCCAGACGCGGCCCTTGAGCACGCGTTTATGAATCGCGGTGCATTCCTCCAAAATCGGCAAAAACGCGCTGCCGCCAAATATGTTTTGCAGTGGCGCGCGCAGCTGCAATTTCCAGCTGGCGCGCAGCGAATGGTCCTGCAACTGCGGGAACAGCGTGTCCGCATCCCGCAGCCAGCCCGCCCACAGCGTGCGAACGTCAGCCACCAACGCCAGCGCCTGGGCGACCCGGTCTTCGAGCAGATCAGCCGACGGAATGTCGTTGGCGTCGTCTGATTTACCGAGCGGCAGATTGCCACGGCGAAAAAATGCATCCAACTCGTCGCACAGCCTGATCTTGTTGGCCAGGCTGAGCTCGATGTTGATGCGCTCGATGCCGTCGGTGTATTCGGCCATGCGCGGCAACGGAATCACCACGTCTTCATTGATTTTGAAAGCGTTGGTGTGGCGTGAAATGGCGGCCGTGCGCTTGCGGTCGAGCCAGAATTTCTTGCGTGCTTCCGGGCTGATGGCGATGAAGCCCTCACCTTGGCGCGAATTGGCGATGCGCACCACTTCCGAGGTCGCGCGGGCCACCGCATCTGCGTCGTCGCCGGCGATGTCACCGAACAGCACCATCTTCGGCAGGCCACCGTGCTTTTTTGACTTGGTGGCGTAGCCGACCGCTTTCAAATAACGATCATCGAGATGCTCAAGTCCAGCAAGCACCGCGCCACCGCGCTTTTGCTCGGCGAACATGAAGTCCTTGATCTCGACCATGCTGGGCACGGCGTCTTTGGCGTTGCCAAAAAACTCCAGGCAGACGGTGCGCGTGTGTACCGGCATGCGGTGCACGATCCACCGCGCGCTGGTGATCAGGCCATCGCAACCTTCTTTCTGGATGCCGGGCAGACCGCTTAAAAACTTGTCGGTCACGTCCTTGCCCAGGCCCTCCTTGCGGAAGGTCTTGCCGGCAATATCCAGCCGCTCGGTGCGCACGGGCGTCTTGCCGTCGGCTTCAAAATATTTCAGCTCAAAGCTGGCCAGCTCGGCATCATGAATCTTGCCCAGGTTGTGGTTCAGGCGCGTGACTTCGAGCCACTGCGAATCGGGCGTCACCATGCGCCATGACGCCAAGTTGTCGAGTGCGGTGCCCCACAGCACGGCTTTCTTGCCGCCTGCGTTCATCGCGATATTGCCGCCTATGCACGACGCTTCGGCCGAGGTCGGGTCCACCGCAAAAACGTAGCCCGCGCGCTCTGCCGCGTCCGCCACGCGCTGCGTCACCACACCCGCTTCCGTCCACACCGTAGCCACCGGCTCGGCAATACCGGGCAGCGGGACCATTTCGACCTCGGTCATGGCCTCCAGCTTTTCGGTATTAATGACCGCCGACTTCCAGGTCAGCGGAATCGCGCCGCCGGTGTAGCCGGTGCCGCCACCACGCGGCACGATCGTCAGGCCCAGGTCAATGCAGCCCTTGACCAGCCCAGCCATTTCGACTTCGGTATCAGGCGTCAGCACCACAAACGGATATTCGACGCGCCAGTCGGTCGCGTCCGTGACGTGAGAAACGCGCGACAGGCCATCGAACTTGATATTGTCTTTTAAGGTCAGCTTGCGCAGCTTGCGTTCGGTCTGCCGGCGCAGATCAGCAATCTCTTCGAACGATGCTGAAAAGCGGTTGATCGCCTGGCGTGCAGCGCCCAGCAGCTCGCCGACGATGGCATCGCGCTGCCGGTCGGCGTCGGGTGTGCGGCGTTTTTCGACTTCGCCCAGGCGATGCTGCAGCGCTTCAACCAGCAATTTGCGGCGCTTCGGGTTGTCCAGCAAATCGTCTTGCAGATAGGGGTTGCGCTGAACCACCCAGATATCACCCAGCACCTCGTAAAGCATGCGGGCAGAGCGGCCGGTGCGGCGTTCGTCGCGAAGCTGGTTCAGCAAGTCCCACGAGCGCAGACCGAGCAGGCGAATGACCACCTCGCGGTCGGAAAACGAGGTGTAGTTGTAGGGAATCTCGCGAATGCGCGCGACGTCGGCTTTTGCCTCAACAAAAGCGGTCAATTCTTGGAAGGTGGTTGGGGCGTTCATCGTGGCTGGCTAGCGGTGTGAACCCGGGGGCATACCCGGTATCCAGCGCCAAATCCTGATGTTAACGCAGCGATGCGAGGGCGCTGCAGGCACGGCGTGTTGGCCTTCAAGGTAAGCTCCCTTGCCGGGATACCTGCAAATCGCTTAAATCGACTGTCACAAATGGTTCTTATGCTTGTGGTCTCTTTTCATAGTTCACCAGGCCATCCACCGACCTACTCAGGAGTTTGAATGAAATCCGGTTTCCAACTGCTTAAATTACCCACCCTTGCGCTGGCCGCCTGTACGGCGTTCGCGCCGCTGGCGAGCTTTGCCCAGACTGAAGTGCAGTGGTGGCATTCGATGGTGGCGGTCAATGGCGAATGGGTCAATGACCTGGCGAAAGACTTCAATGCCAGCCAGAAAGAGTACAAGATCGTGCCGACCTTCAAGGGGACGTATGACGAGTCCATGACCGCCGCCATCGCCGCCTTCCGCGCTGGCAACGCGCCCACCATCCTGCAGGTGTTCGAGGTCGGCACCGCCACCATGATGGCCAGCAAGGGCGCCATCGTACCAATCACCAAGGTGATGGCCGATGCCGGTCAGAAATTTGACCCCAAAGGCTACATTTCAGCCGTCGCTGGCTACTACACCGCGCCGAATGGCCAGATGCTAAGCTTTCCGTTCAATAGCTCGACCACGGTTTTTTACTACAACAAGGACGCGTTCAAAGCAGCCGGGCTTGATCCGGAAAAAGCCCCGACCACCTGGCCCGAAGTGGCGCTGGCAGCCGCCAAGCTGAAGGCAGCCGGCCATAAATGCCCGTTCTCGACGGCGTGGCAGGGCTGGACGCAGCTGGAGAGCTTCTCCGCCTGGCACAACGTGGAATTCGCGACCAAAGCGAATGGCCTGGCTGGCATGGATGCGCGCATGAAGATTAATTCACCGCTGCATGTGCGTCACATAGAAAACCTGGCCAATATGTCCAAACAGGGCCTGTTCGTCTACAAGGGCCGCGGCAATGTGCCAGAGGCCAGCTTTGTGTCGGGAGAATGCGCCATGATGACCACGTCGTCGGGCTTCTACGGCAACGTCGCCAAAAACGCGAAATTCGGCTATGGCCTGTCTGCCCTGCCGTACTACCCGGATGTGGCCGGCGCGCCGCAAAACACCGTGATTGGTGGTGGCAGCCTGTGGGTCATGTCGGGCAAAAAAGCCGAAGAATACAAAGGCGTGGCAGCTTTCTTCAACTACATTTCCAGCCCTGAAGTGCAGTCGGCCAGCCACAAACGCACTGGCTATCTGCCGGTCACGACGGCGGCCTACCAGCTCACCGACAAATCGGGCTTCTACAAGGAAAAACCGGGCACTGACGTGGCCGTGACGCAGATGATCCGCAAGGTGACCGACAAGAGCCGCGGCATTCGCCTGGGCAACTACGTACAGGTGCGCGCAATCGAAGACGAAGAACTCGAACAGGTCTGGAGCGGCAAGAAGACCGCGAAGGAAGCGCTGGACGCGATTGTCAAACGCGGCGACGAACAGCTGGAGCGCTTCCAGAAAGCCAACAAGGGCTGATTTAATTTTAAAGCCAGGTGCAAGCATGCTATTATTTTCATAGCTGCTTGCGCACGTTTTAACTGGGCTAAAGGCCGATTTCATTACAAAAAAGACCCTTTTTTCTTGAATGGGGGTCACTATCTGGGCCTTTTGACGCCCGCTCAAGGAGTTCATGGAAAAACGCGTTTTATTCCGCTCGGCCTGGCTGCCCTGGCTGTTGCTGGCGCCGCAGCTGATCGTCATCAGCGTGTTTTTCTTCTGGCCCGCCGCGCAGGCTTTGCTGCAATCGTTTCAGGTGCAGGATGCCTTTGGCCTTTCGACTGAGTGGGTCGGGCTGGCGAATTTCGAACAGCTCTTCAACGACTCGGGCTACCTCGCTTCATTCAAAACCACCGCCGTTTTCTCGCTACTGGTCGCCGTCCTCGGCATCAGCCTGTCGCTGGGGCTGGCGGTGTTTGCCGACCGCATCATCAAGGGCGCGCTATTCTACAAAACCTTTTTGGTCGTGCCGTATGCAGTGGCGCCTGCGGTGGCGGGTGTGCTGTGGGTCTTCATGTTTTCGCCGTCGCTGGGTGTGGTGGCCTACGCGCTGGGGAAGATCGGCATCAACTGGAACCACTTGCTGGACGGCGGCCACGCCATGACGCTGATCGTGATGGCGTCGGTGTGGAAGCAGATTTCATACAACTTTTTGTTCTTTCTGGCCGGGCTGCAGTCGATTCCGAAATCACTGATCGAAGCCGCCGCGATTGACGGCGCACGGCCGTGGCGGCGTTTCTGGACGATTCAGTTTCCGCTGCTGTCGCCGACCACGTTTTTCCTGCTGGTGATCAACCTGGTTTACGCGTTTTTCGACACCTTCGCCATCGTTGACGCCACCACACACGGCGGGCCGGGGCAGGACACGTCGATCCTGGTCTACAAGGTGTATTACGACGGCTTCAAGGCGATGGATCTGGGCGGCTCGGCAGCGCAGTCGGTAGTTTTGATGGGGATCGTGATCGTGCTGACGGTTTTGCAATTCCGCTACATCGAAAAGAAAGTGAACTACTGATGGTCGAGCGCAGTCCGTTTCTCAAATTCATTGCGCACGCGGTAATGATTCTCGGCGTGCTGATCGTCGCCTTTCCGCTGTATCTGGCGTTTGTGGCGTCGACCCACACCGCGCAGGAAATCGTGCAGGCGCCGATGCCGCTTCTACCCGGTAGCCATATGTGGGAAAGCTACTCCAAGGCGCTACTGGGCGGAGGCGCGGGCGCAGGCTCTACAGCGCCGGTCGCCCGCATGATGTGGGTGAGTCTGGTCACAGCGCTGGTCATTACCTTTGGCAAGATCACGATTTCACTGCTGTCGGCGTTTGCCATCGTCTACTTCCGCTTCCCGTTCAAAAGCTTCTTTTTCTGGGCGATTTTTGTCACACTGATGCTGCCTGTTGAAGTGCGCATCGGCCCCACGTACAAGGTGGTGTCCGATCTGGGCATGCTCAACAGCTACGCAGGGCTGACGATCCCGCTGATTGCGTCGGCCACGGCCACGTTTCTGTTTCGCCAGTTCTTTTTGACCGTGCCCGATGAGCTGGTGGAAGCCGCGCGCATGGACGGTGCCGGGCCGATGCGCTTTTTCAAGGACATCCTGCTGCCGCTGTCGAAAACATCGATTGCCGCGCTGTTCGTGATCCAGTTTATCTACGGCTGGAACCAGTACCTGTGGCCGCTGCTGGCAACCACGACCGAAGACATGTACCCGGTGGTGATCGGCATCAAACGCATGATTGCCGGCGGTGATTCGCAAAACGAATGGAACGTGGTGATGGCCACGGCGATTCTGGCCATGCTGCCGCCGGCGTTTGTGGTGGTGCTGATGCAGAAATGGTTTGTTAAAGGGCTGGTGGATACCGAGAAATAACTGGCCTGTCAATTCAGACTCTAAAAAATACCTTTTGAACAAGGAGATCAAGAGGTAAGGAGGAGAGAAAGGAACATTTTTATTTTTCTCTTGATCTCCTTGATCTCCTTGTTCAAAAAATTTACCTGCATTAATCATGGCTTCCATCTCATTCAAAAACATCATCAAACGCTACGGCAGTGGCAAGACCGCGGTGCAGGTGCTGCACGGTGTCAGCGCCGACATTGCCGACCATGAGTTCATCGTCATCGTCGGGCCGTCGGGCTGCGGCAAATCGACGCTGCTGCGCATGGTGGCGGGGCTGGAAGAAGTCACTGACGGGGAAATCTCGATTGGCGGCAAGGTCGTCAACGATATGGAGCCGGCCGAGCGTGACATTGCGATGGTGTTCCAGAACTACGCGCTGTACCCGCACATGAGCGTCTTCGACAACATGGCTTACGGCCTGAAGATCGCCAAGGTGCCGAAGGACGAAATCAAAACCCGCGTTGACAAGGCTGCCAGGATTCTGGAACTGGGTCAGCTGCTGGACCGCAAGCCGCGTGCCTTGTCGGGCGGGCAGCGTCAGCGTGTCGCGATGGGCCGCGCCATCGTGCGCCAGCCGCAGGTGTTTTTGTTCGACGAACCCTTGAGCAACCTCGACGCCAAGCTGCGCGTGCAGACGCGGCTTGAGATTCAAAAACTGCACCGTGAACTCGGTATCACCTCGCTATTCGTCACCCACGACCAGGTCGAAGCCATGACGCTGGCGCAGCGCATGATGGTGATGAATGCAGGCCGTATGGAGCAGTTCGGCACGCCCGAAGCCGTTTACAACCGCCCCGCGACGACGTTTGTAGCCAGCTTCATGGGCTCGCCGCCGATGAACCTGCTCAAGCACGCGCCCAACGCCGATTTCGGCGGCCCGGCTGGTGCGATTCTCGGTATTCGGCCTGAGCATCTGCAGATTGGAAGCTC
>JANLYY010000126.1:0-4702 GCA_031365885.1 Polaromonas sp.
GTTGAAATAAGTAAACCCTATTTTTAGTCAGTTTGCCTGATCAATTGCGGTACGATGTTTCGATGGTAAATCCAGCGGAAAAACCTCCTGTCAACGCCGCGCACGCAGCCAACCCTAGCTGGCGCCTGACGCACCTCGGTCGCCGTCTCGGCCATGCGCTGCGGCGCTTCGACGAACGCGTGCTGCAGCTGATGGCCAGCGACGTGCAGGTGCCGCTGGCGCTGTCGAATCTGGCGGCGCGCGACCAGGTCGGCGCGGCGCATATCCACATCACGCGCCACCTGTCTACAAGCGGTTCACGTCTGACAGACCTAGCGCTCAGCGCCGGCATGACGAAGCAGGCCATGGGCGATCTGGTGAATCAATGCGAGGCCTGGGGACTGGTCACGCGCGAGGCCGACGCGTATGACAGGCGCGCCCGACGGGTTGTGTTTACCGCGTCGGGCCTGCTGTGGCTGCAGGCGTTCGAGCGCGCGGTGGCGCGGGCTGAAAGCGAATTCCGCGATGCCGTGGGGAATGACGTGGCGACGGTGGTGACGCTGGGGCTGGAGGCTTATACCGGCGCGGGCTAAGTTCAGAGAAAAGTCAGAAGATTTGAACAAGGAGATCAAGGAGATCAAGGAGGTCAAGGAGCGCAAATGAAAGATAAAGCTGTTGGTCTCGGGTTTCATGTCTCTTCCTCCTTGATCTCCTTGTGAAAATTCTCTGCAAACCTCTGCGCTGACCACGACCCGCGAGTGAATGTTTTCTCTCTCTTGCACAAAGCCTAAAATTTCAGCGACACAACAAGCGGCGCGAACACTTCCCCCGATTCGCGCCCACCGGAGACAAACCATGCGAATTTTGATTGCCGAAGACGACCAGGTGCTGGCCGACGGCCTGCTGCGCACGCTGCGCGCCTCGGGCGCCGCAGCTGACCATGTAGCCAGCGGCACCGAAGCCGATGCCGCGCTGATGACCAACACCGAATTCGATCTGCTGATTCTCGACCTGGGCCTGCCGCGCATGCATGGGCTGGAAGTGCTCAAGCGGCTGCGCGCACGCGGCTCGTCGCTGCCGGTGCTGATCTTGACGGCGGCCGACAGCGTGGAAGAACGCGTCAAGGGACTGGACTACGGCGCTGACGATTACATGGCCAAACCGTTTTCATTGCAGGAGCTGGAAGCGCGGGTGCGCGCGCTGGTGCGGCGCGGCATGGGCGGCACCAGCAGCACCATCAAGCACGGCCCGCTGGTTTACGACCAGGCCGGCCGCGTGGCCACCTTCGACGGGCTGATGCTGGAGCTGTCAGCGCGCGAACTGGGCTTGCTTGAAGTGCTGCTGCAGCGCGTCGGCCGTCTCGTCAGCAAAGACCAGCTGGTCGAGCGCCTGTGCGAGTGGGGCGAAGAAGTCAGCAACAACGCGATCGAGGTGTACATCCACCGGCTGCGCAAGAAAATCGAGAAGGGGCCGGTGCGAATTGCGACGGTGCGCGGGCTGGGGTATTGCCTAGAAAAAATCCCGGGCTGATGTCGCCCCCACGTTCGCTCACTGCGTGTAGCTCCCTGCCCCCCGAGGGGGCCGCCCGCCTGCAGTCCGGCAAAGCCGGCCCTGCGGCTCGAGCTTGGAAAGACGGGCTCCGGCCGTTTACTTCCCGAAAAACTGCAAGCAGGGGCCGCGGAACCGGCTTCGCCAGGCCGCAGGCGCAGCGCCCCCTCGGGGGGCAGCGAACCACACGAAGTGGGGAGCGTGGGGGCTAACAGTTTTTATGGCAATAAGACTTTTTCAACGCGAACGCCGCAGCCTCTTCGGCGAGATCCTTGACTGGATGCTCACGCCGCTGCTGCTGTTGTGGCCGATCAGCCTGGCGCTGACCTGGCTGGTGGCGCAAAACATTGCCGGCAAGCCGTTTGACCGCGCGCTTGAATACAACGTGCAGGCGTTGGCCAAACTGGTCGCTGTCAAGAACAACCAGGTGCAGTTCAACCTGACCGCGCCGGCGCGCGAAATTCTGCGTGCCGACGACACCGACCTGGTGTATTACCAGGTCATCGGCACGCAGGGCGAACACCTCAGTGGTGAACATGATTTGCCGGCGCCGCTTGACGACGACAAGGGCATTGAGGGCGAGGTGCGGCTGCGCGAAGACGTGATTCAGGGGCAGGACGTGCGTGTCGCCTACACCTGGATAAAGGTCGATGTCAAAAGCCCGCGCATTCCGGCCATCACCAATGTCACAGGAAAAACCGGCAGCGACCAGTTCGTGCTGGTGCAGGTTGCCGAAACGCTGGAAAAGCGCAAGACGCTGGCGACCGAAATCGTCAAGGGCCTGATGGTGCCGCAGTTCGTCACGCTGCCGCTGGCAGTGCTGCTGGTGTGGCTGGCGCTGGTGCGCGGCATCAAGCCGCTGGCGCAACTCGAAAAACGCATTCGCGCCCGCAAACCCGACGACATGAGCCCGCTCGATGACACCGCTGTGCCCGAAGAAGTCGCGCCGCTGGTGTCGTCCATCAACGACTTGCTGACCCGCCTGACGGTATCGCTCACGACGCAAAAACGCTTTCTGGCCGACGCTGCACACCAGCTCAAAACGCCGCTGGCGGGCTTGCGCATGCAGGCCGATCTGGCACAGCGCGAAACCGACGCTGACGAGCTGAAAAAGTCCCTCAAGCACATCGGCCGCGCCAGCATTCGCGCCACCCACACCGTCAACCAGCTACTGGCGCTGGCGCGGGCTGAAACCACGGGCCGGGCGCTGACCAAGCACCGCGTCGATCTGGTCAACATCGCGCGTGAAGTGATGGCCGATTCAGTGCCGCGCGCGATGGAAAAAGGTATCGACCTCGGCTACGACGGCCCGGCCGCCGGCGAGAAATCCAGCCAGCTGCTGGGTAACCCGACGCTGCTCAAAGAGCTGGTGCGCAACCTGCTCGATAACGCCATCAACTACACGCCCGAAAAAGGACGCGTCACGCTGCGCATCCTCAGTGACCCGTTCAGCGGCGTGCTGGTGCTGCTGGTTGAAGACTCAGGGCCGGGCATTCCGGAATCCGAACGCGAGCTGGTGTTTCAGCCCTTTTACCGCGCGCTGGGCACCAACGTCGATGGCTCAGGCCTGGGCCTGGCCATCGTGCAGGAAATCGCCACACAGCACGACGCCACCATCAGCATTGAAGACGCCAACCCGCACGGCCAGGCGCACCCGCCGCCGCAGGGCGTGGGCGCGCGCGTGGCGGTGCGTTTTGCTGCCAGTACGGCGCCATTTTGAGATAAAAACAGGCTGTAGACCAGGTAATATATGCGCAAGCAGCTACTAAATTAATAGCTACTGCGGCGAGGCCCTGGCCTGCGTTTGTTGATAAGCAGCAAGCTCAGCACGTCCTCTTTTCACCGTTCGGGAACCGAACCACCCCACCCGGTCTCAGACCCCTGCGGCCACCACGGCCAGAACCCACACTTTCGCGCTTCCAGGACTTACTACGCATGACCCCCACCGTTTCCGCATTGCCGCACCCCTCAAGCCGGGGCACCTTCGCATGACCGCTGCCAGTCGCCTGAAAATCGGACTGTCCGCGTGTTTCTCGCATGCCGACCCGACGCGGTCGCTGTTCAGCGGCAAGACGCTGCAATACGTCGAGCAGTCGATTGCGCACTGGCTGATGTCGTCGGGCGCGATGGTCGTGATGGTGCCTTGCCCGACCGGCAGCACGCAGCGCGGCGACGTGACGTATGGGCACTACGCCGCCTGGCTCGACGGCCTGGTGCTGCACGGCGGCGCCGATGTCTGGCCCGGCAGCTACGGCGAAGAGCCGCTCGAAGAACAATGGTCCGGCGACCGCGTGCGCGACGATTACGACAAGGCCCTCGTCGCCGCTTTTGTTGCGGTCGGCAAACCGGTGTTCGGCGTCTGCCGCGGGCTGCAATTGCTCAACGTGGCTTTCGGCGGCACGCTGTACCAGGACATCAGCACTCAGGTGCCCGAATCGTTCATACACCGCGATGCTGCAATTTATGACCTCAACTTTCACAGCGTTGACATCGTGCCCGGCACCCGGCTGTCCAGCCTTTACCCGGGCGTGGAGCGCGTGCGCGTCAACAGCATCCACCACCAGGCGATCAAGGATTTGTCGCCCGAATTCGAAGCCGAAGCGTTCAGCGTGAGCGACGGCATCATCGAAGCCATCCGCCGCAAAGACCCGACCAAAAGTTATATCGCGGCGCTGCAGTGGCACCCGGAGTTTCACCAGGCCGGGTCAGACACGATTGACGATGAGGCGATGCTGCAGGATTTTTTGGGGGCTGTGGCGGAGGTGAAGGGGCGGGTTGAGGGTTGAGGGTTGTGTGGTGGTGTTGTCGATCCCCTGGTTTTTGGGGTCGGATCGCACTTTTGCTGCGCAGCGAAGCGCAGCACCCGTAGGGCGCGCCGAAGGCGTGGCGAATTTGGGCTCTGACCTCAAAAATGCCCGATCCTGAATTTGTCTTTTGATCTAACGAGCATGGACTTTGCTGAGTCCTGATGCCGCTCTGTCGCCGCGGCGGGCGACTTACCTTTTTTTGCTTCGCCAAAATAAGGTAAGCCAAAAAAAGGCGACCCTGGTGTCTGCGTCCCTTCGCTTCGCTGCGGGCACCTTCCGGTGCTCAGCCCAGCCGGGGTCCCGCTCGAACTCGCTGCGCTCAGACAATCGCGGGCCCTTATCCGTCTGGGCTTCCGCTCCTCAGCGCA
>JANLYY010000127.1:0-5518 GCA_031365885.1 Polaromonas sp.
CTGGGCTGCTTTCTCGATGTGTCGGTGCTGCTGCTGGTGTTCGTGCCGATGCTGCTGCCAGCGGCCAAACTGCTCGGTGTCGATCTGGTGCATTTCGGTGTGCTGGTGGTGCTCAACATGATGATCGGACTGATTCATCCGCCGTTCGGCATGCTGCTGTTTGTGACCAAGGCGCTCACCGGCATTCCGATTGGCGAGATGATGAAGGAAGGCTGGCCGTTTCTGCTCATGCTGCTCTTGCTGCTGCTGGCGATGACGGTGTTTCCGCAGATCGTGCTGTGGCTGCCGCAGACCATGGGCTATGGCACGAAGTGATGCCCAAGCATTGCAGCAGCAGAGAGTTAACCAAAAAAGTGCTTCTAGCCCCCGTATTACTTGCGCAAGCAGCTATCATAATAGTAGCGATGTTCAAGGTGATATTTGCTGCAACTGGTTGATGCTCTACGCTTTACCAGGCGTTTACCGGTCAATCGCCGGAGGCACACCAAGCCTTCAGGCCTTGCAGCGATAATTATTTTGACTACTTTCCGACTGACGTTGGACCTGAAGTTCGATCCAGGTTGTGCGAGCTTTTCGCCCTGCCATCGCAACGCAGTCGCTAGCAGTCAATCTCATAAAAAATCAGGACTTTCATGCCATCCACCCCGCCCGACACACCCGATCGCCCGCGCCTCAGCCGCCGTGCATCGATCATCGGCAGCGTCGTGGCGGTGCTGGCGCTGGCTGGTATTGGCGGGGTGGCCTGGTATCTGATCCAGCCCGACAGCGAAAAACCCGCCAGCGCTGCAGCCCCCGGTCAGCCCGGTTCAGGCGGCGCTGCAGGCAGGCGCGGCCCGCCTTCCACCACCGTCGGTGTCGCTACCGCCGAGCTGGCCAATATCCCCATCGTTCTGGACGCGCTGGGCACCGTCACGCCGCTGGCGACCGTGCGGGTCAAACCGCAGGTATCAGGCGTGATGCAGAAGGTGCTGTTCAAGGAGGGGCAACTCGTCAAAGTTGGCGAGCTGCTGGCCACCATCGACCCACGCCAGTTTGAAATGGCGCTGATGCAGGCCATCGGCCAGCGCCGGCAGGGCGAAGCGCAGCTCGACAGTGCGCGCGTCACGCTGCAGCGCTTCAAGACGCTGCTGGAGCAAGACTCGATTGCGCGGCAGGAAGTTGACACGCAGTTTGCATTGGTCAAGCAGCTTGAAGCCACGCTGACGATCAATAAGGCCAACGAAGGCACGGCGCGCCTGAACTTGGGCTACACCCGCGTCGTGGCGCCCATCAGCGGACGCGTCGGCCTGCGCGCGGTTGATGTCGGCAACGTGGTTAATAGCAGCGACGCCAACGGTATTGCACTGATCACGCAGATCACACCCATCGACGTGGTGTTTGCCATACCGCAAGACCGCGCGGGCGAACTTCAGCAAGCCACTGCAACCGGCAGCGCATCGGCCATGGCTGTCACTGCACTAGACCGCACCCGCGCGACCGTGCTGGACACCGGCGTCTTCGCCTCGCTCGACAACCAGGTTGACACCACTACCGGCACAGTAAAAGCCAAGGCGCGTTTTGCCAACAGCAAACTGGCGCTTTTCCCGATCCAGTTCGTCAATGTGCAGCTGCTGGTCCGCATGATTGAAAACGCAGTCGTCGTGCCGGTCACCGCCGTGCGCCGGGGCACCAATGGCGACTATGTTTACGTGGTGAACATGGAAGGCCGCACGGTGTCATTGCGTCCGGTGCAGCGCGGGCAGGCCACGGTGGACAGGGTGGTCATCACGTCAGGCCTGAAAGCTGGCGAGCGCGTCATCACCGAAGGCGCCGACCGGTTGAAAGACGGTGCCAGCGTGACGCTGCCGGGCGATCAGCCACGCGTGCCGGGCAACGGCGGCGCAGGCGGCGGCAAACGTCAGCGCCCGGGTGCAGACGGTGCGAAGTCGCCGGCTTCGGCCTCCGCCTCGTCCCCAGCCACGCCCGCATCAGAATCTGCAGCGCAGCTCGACACGCCCGCTGATCTGGCCCAGGCCCCGCAACGCCGCCGCCGCGCGTCGCAGGCAGAAGGTTCGTGACGTGTTGCCACTTCCATCAAGCGCGCCACCGCAGTTAACGTAACGCCTGTCGCTGATGACCCCGTCCAGCCCGTTCATTCTTCGGCCCGTGGCCACGTCGCTGTTGATGCTGGCTATCGTGCTCGCGGGCCTGGTCGGCTTCAGGCTTCTGCCGCTGTCGGCGCTGCCGCAGGTTGACTACCCGACGATTCAGGTGCAGACGCTCTACCCCGGCGCCAGCCCCGAGGTAATGGCGCAGACGGTCACGGCGCCCCTGGAGCGCAACTTCGGCCAAATGTCGGGCTTGTCGCGCATGAGCTCGACCAGCGCCGCCGGTGTGTCCATCATCACACTGCAGTTCGGCCTGGGCCTGACGCTCGACGTGGCCGAGCAGGAAGTACAGGCGGCCATCAACGCCGGTGCTTCCTTGCTCCCCGCCGACCTGCCCGCGCCGCCGGTGTACGCCAAGGTCAACCCGGCCGATGCGCCGGTGCTCACGCTCGCGATCACCTCCGACACGCTGCCGCTCACCGAAGTACAGAACCTGGTCAACACGCGGCTGGCACTGAAGATCAGCCAGGTATCGGGCGTCGGGCTGGTGTCGCTCAGCGGTGGCCAGCGGCCTGCAGTGCGCATTCAGGCCGACACGCGCGCGCTGGCGTCGTACGGGCTCGGGCTCGACGCACTGCGCACGGCGATCACTGGCGCCAATGCCAATGCCGCCAAGGGCAGCATCGACGGCCCGACGCGCTCGTACAGCATCAACGCCAATGACCAGCTGGTGGCGGTGGCTGACTACAAAAACCTCATCATTGCCTACCGCAACGGCGCCGCGATTCGGGTGGCTGATGTGGCGACCGTGATCGACGGCGCTGAAAACAGCCAGCTCGGTGCCTGGTCGGGTGGCACTTGCGCGGCCTCGGGCGCGAACTGCCTTGACTCCGGCAAGCAACTCAAGCCCGCCATCATCCTGAACGTGCAACGCCAGCCCGGCGCCAACGTGATTGCCACGGTCGACGCGATCAAGGCCCGCCTGCCCGAGCTGCAGGCCGGTCTGCCCACCGCGCTGAAGGTCGATGTACTCAGCGACCGCACGACCGGCATTCGCGCTTCCGTGATGCATGTCGAAATCGAGTTGCTGCTGGCGGTGTTGCTGGTGGTGCTGGTGATTTTTGCGTTTTTGAACAGCGTGCGTGCCACCATGATCGCCAGCCTGGCCGTGCCGATCTCGCTCATCGGCACCTGCGGCGCCATGTATTTGCTGGGCTACAGCCTGAACAACCTGAGCCTGATGGCGCTGACGATTGCGACCGGCTTTGTCGTCGACGATGCGATCGTGATGATCGAGAACATCTCGCGCCACATCGAGGAAGGCGAAGCGCCGATGGCCGCCGCTGTCAAGGGTGCCGCGCAGATCGGCTTCACGATTATTTCGCTGACCGTATCACTCCTTGCCGTGCTGATCCCGCTGCTTTTTATGGGCGATGTGATTGGCCGGCTGTTCCGCGAATTTGCCGTCACGCTGGCAATCACGATTCTGATTTCGGCGGTGGTCTCGCTGACGCTGGTGCCGATGATGTCCGCGAGATGGCTAAAGCCTGCGCCCAAGCCACAACGCAAGCCGGGCATCGGTGACCGCCTGCATGCTTTTTTTGAGCGCGTCATCGTGCGCTACGACGGCGCACTGACCTGGGTTTTAAAACGCCAGGGCATTACCCTGCTGGTCGCGCTGGCCACGCTGGTGTTGACGGTCGTGTTGTATCTGCTGATTCCGAAAGGCCTGTTCCCCACGCAGGACACCGGGCAATTGCAGGCGCGGGTTGAAACAGCGCAATCGGTGTCGTACGTGCGCATGGCTGAATTGCAGCAGGCTGCGGCCCGCGCCATTCTGGAAGACCCCGATGTCGATACGCTGAGTTCGTTTATTGGCGTGGACGCCGCCAACAACTCCATGCTGCACACCGGTCGCCTGCTGATCAACCTGAAAAATGAGCGCATTGGCAGTCAACAGCAAACCATGGACCGTCTGAAACGCCGCGCCAGCGAGGTAGCGGGCGTGACGCTGTCCCTGCAACCGACGCAGGATTTGACTATCGACGCGGAGACCGGGCCGACGCAGTACCGGTTGTCACTGGAAGGTGCAAACAATGCCATCGTCACCGAGTGGGCAGGCAAACTCGCGGCACGCATGCAGACACTGGCAAGCCTCAGCAATGTCTCGTCCGACGCGAGCTCACAGGGCGCGTCGGCCTATATCACGATTGACCGCGACACGGCTTCACGGCTGGGCGTCAGTACCTCATCGATTGACGACGCGCTCTACAGCGCCTTCGGGCAGCGCATCGTCTCAACCATTTTTACCGAGACCAATCAATACCGCGTAATTCTGGAAGCGCTTCCCGACTCCTTGAGAACACCGGCATCGCTGGGCAACCTGCAACTCAAAACCGGTTCGGGCGTAACGACGCCGCTGTCTAGTCTGGCCACCATCAGCGAACGCCTGTCGCCGCTGCAAATCACCCGCGTCGCGCAATACCCGGCCAGCTCACTCGGCTTCGACACCGCGCCCGGCGTGTCGCTGGGCAAGGCGGTTGACGAGATCCGGCAGGCAGCCAAAGACATCGCCATGCCGGCTGGCGTGAGCATGACATTTCTGGGTGCCGCTGGCGCCTACCAGACCTCGCTGTCCAGTCAGCTCTGGCTGATTCTGGCCGCCGTGATTTGCGTCTACATCGTGCTCGGTGTGCTGTATGAAAGCTATGTGCATCCGCTGACGATTTTGTCGACCCTGCCCTCGGCCGGCGTCGGCGCCCTGCTGGCGCTGATGATCAGCGGCTCCGACCTGGGCGTGATCGGCGTCATCGGCATCATCTTGCTGATCGGTATCGTAAAGAAAAACGCCATCATGATGATCGACTTTGCGATAGACGCCGAACGCAAGCAGGGCAAGTCCGCGCAAGAAGCGATTCACCAGGCCTCGCTGCTGCGCTTTCGCCCAATTCTGATGACGACGCTGGCTGCGCTGTTTGCAGCTGTGCCGTTGATGCTGGGCTGGGGCGAAGGTGCGGAGTTGCGACGACCGCTGGGCCTGGCGATTTTTGGCGGGCTGATAGTGAGTCAGGTGTTGACGCTGTTCACGACGCCGGTGATTTATCTGGCGTTTGATCGGGTTGGGCGGAGGTTTGGAGCGGGCAAGGAGGTGGTTGCGTGACCATCCCTGCCGAGGTGTCCAAGCCTTGCTTTCGATCAAGCACAAGGCTCTTTTATAAGCTCCGGTGCCGCTCTGTCGCCGCGGCTGGCGACCTACTTTCTTTTGCTTCGCCAAAAGAAAGTAGGCAAAGAAAAGGCGACCCTGGTGTCTGCGTCCCTTCGCTTCGCTGCGGGCACCTTCCGGTGCTCAGCCCAGCCGGGGTCCCGCTCGAACTCGCTGCGCTCAGACAATCGCGGGCCCTTATCCGTCTGGGCTTCCGCTCCTCAGCGCA
>JANLYY010000182.1:0-4888 GCA_031365885.1 Polaromonas sp.
GTGCCTGGGCATTGTTAGCCCGCAAAATCGCCTGCCAGTCTTGCGGGTGGTCCTTGCGCAGCCGGTCAATCCACCACTGCGGGTGGTTCCACACCGCTTGCGGATTGGCGTCGGTCTTGGCTACCAGCGCGTCGCGTTCGCGCAAGAACCGGCGCAGGCAGCCATTGATAAAGCTCGCCTGGTGCGCGGTTGCTTCGCTGCGTTTGGCGGCTTCCACGGCCTGGTCGACGAGGGTATAAACGCTGTAGGGTGCATTTTCCTCATTCCAGGCTAACGCCAAAGCCACACACAGCAGCGCATCGGCCTCGGGCGGCGGCGGCTTTGTGACCAGTTGCTTGCGCAGCGCTTCGGCGCGGCCAAGCCAGCGCAAGGCGTGAAAACTGAGCGCCTGAACGCCCGGCCGGAGCGCGGCATCGACGTCTATCAGCGCAGCCGTCATCGACTGGCCGTCTCGCACCGCCATCAAAATAGAAGCCGCGCCCTGCAGTTGGCGCCACAGCGGGACCTGGTTCGGTTTGTCTTGCATGGAATCCGTCGGAGGCCGACGCCATCGGTTGAGAGGCCAGCCAGATCAGCTGCGGCGGAGCCGGCAGCACTGGCATGCATTAGACCAGCCCCGCGCGCTGCTGGGCCCAGGCGGCACCCCGGCCCACGCTGACGGGTCGCCAGGCAGTCGACAAGATGATGTTGATGGTCAAATCGGCCTCTAGCCCAGGTAATATGTGCGTAAGCAGCTATTAATACTGTAGCAACTAAGCTGATGCGATCGTGAGATACTCGCGCTAGCTGCGGAACCGGCCCTTGCCGGCGCTGGACCCGAAGCTCAAAAAATCGCGCTGGGCTGCGTCACTGCCTCGCTATCGGCGTTCGGCGACAGCGCCGTCATGGAGCGGCCATAAATCCGGCGGATGCGCTCGGCCAGCGGCGGGTGGCTGGCGAACCAGCGCGAATCCATCGTCGTATTCACCAGCAGCATGTGGTGTACGGCGGGGTGCGGGCTTCGCATACTGCTGATGCCCACCGCCTGCTGCGCGGCCACCTTGCGCAGCACGCCGCCCAGCCCGTCGCGGCTACGCGTGAACTGCACCGCCCGCGCATCGGCCAGAAACTCGCGCTGGCGCGACACCGCCGCCTTCAGCGCGCGGCCCGCCAGCCAGCCAAGCGAGCCCGTGACCATGATGGCAAAACCGGGCAACGCCAGGAAAGAGCGCTTGCCATCGTCATCCGCCTCGCACATGCTGCGACCCAGATTGAAAATCATCTCCAGCCCGAACACCATGCCGGCCAGCCGCATGTTCAGGCGCGTGTCACCTTCACGCAAGTGGCTGAACTCGTGCGCGACCAGCCCCATCAGTTCGTCACGTGTGAGGCTGTCAAGCGCACCCTGCGTGACGGCCACCACGGCATCGTCCGCATCCCAGCCGGCAGCAAACGCGTTGATGCTGTCGATCCGGGGCAGCACCATGGCCTGCGGCGGTTTCATGCTGGCGGCGATCGCCAGCTCCTGCACGATATTGCAGAACTTTTGCTCGGACTCGCGGCTACCGGGCCAAGCCTCACGCGCACCGGCGCGACGCGCCAGCTTTTCGCCGCCGCCCTGCAGCGCTGATGTTTCCAGCCACCAGCCGCCGAGCACAAACAACAAAGTCATGGCGGTGTTGACGGTGAAAAAGTACGCTGGGTAGCCCGTGAAGCCCGGCGTGACGACGCGCCAGGTCAGGGCCAGCGCGCCGTTGACCGTCAGCACGAGCCCCAGCACCGTAAGCCCGAACAGCACCAGCAGCCGCAGCGTCTGGGCGCGGGCTGTTTGCTGTTGCTCGAAAAAACGCATGGTGGTTTTTTTAAGAAATCAAAGCTGGATGCGTACCGCGTCGCGTTCGGCGTCGCTCTGCGTCGCCCGCAGCATCGCCGACGGCGCAAAACTGAACAGGCTGGCAATCAGCAGGGCCGGAAATTGACCCTGCGCATTGTTGTAGTCGAGCACCGCGTCGTTGTAGGCCTGGCGCGAGAAAGCGACCTTGTTTTCGGTGCTGGTCAGCTCTTCGCTCAACTCGCGAATGGTCTCGTCGGCCTTCAATTCAGGGTAGGCCTCGGCCAGCGCAAAAAACCGCCCCAGGCTGCTTTCCAGCGCCTGCTCGGCCGTGGTCAGAGCCGTCACCGCCGCCGCATCAGCAGGCTTGATTCGCACCGCATCGCTGGCGCTTTTGGCCTGATTGCGCGCCAGCGTGACGGCTTCCAGCGTCGCCCGTTCATGCTGCAGGTATTTGCGGGCCGCTTCCACCAGATTCGGGATCAGATCGTAGCGACGTTTGAGCTGCACGTCGATTTGGCCGAAGGCGTTGGCGATGGTGTTTTTCAGGCGCACCAGCCGGTTGTAGGCACCGACGGCCCAAAAAACGAGAAAGGCGAGTACGGCGATCAAGACAAGCGGGGTCACGGTCATGCGGCATCCTCAAGGCTTTGTTGTGAAGGTAGCAGCGCGGCCGGAACTCTGGTGGCGACGCGCTGCAATCGAGCCGTGAGATTAACCGCTTCATCGCATTTCCGGCAAATCGGTAATGCAGGCGATAACGCTATTATTTTTATAGCTGCTTGCGCACGTAGTACAAGGGCTTCAAGCGGTTTTAATGATGAATCGAGCACTTTGAGCGGCTTGCAGCTGCCCTGCAGGCAAAAAAAAGCCCTGCATCTTCTGAAGATGCAGGGCTTTTTCGTGACTTTCTACCAGCTGCCCAGGCATTTTTCGGCGGGCCTGGGTTAGCGGATATTACTCGCAACGCACTACCTGCTACTCCGCGGCGGGACTATCGCCGGCTTCCACACTGGCAGGCATCGCTTCCAGCTCGGCGGCTTCGGCTTCGGCGATGGCGCGGCGCTCGGCGTCGTCCATCTGGTCCTTGGCTTTGCGCGCCTCGTGGTAGGCCATGCCGGTACCGGCAGGAATCAGGCGGCCAACGATCACGTTTTCTTTCAGACCACGCAGCTCGTCGCGCTTGCCCATGATGGCAGCCTCGGTAAGCACGCGGGTGGTTTCCTGGAAGGAAGCCGCCGAAATGAACGAGTCGGTCGACAAAGACGCCTTGGTGATGCCGAGCAACAGGTTGCTGAACGTAGCGGGCAGCTTGCCGTCGGCGCGCAGCGCATCGTTCATGTCCAGCATGACCGAACGCTCGACCTGCTCACCGGCGATGTAGGCCGACTCACCGACGTTTTCAACCACGACCCGGCGCAGCATCTGGCGAACAATCACTTCGATGTGCTTGTCGTTGATCTTCACGCCCTGCAGACGGTAAACGTCCTGCACTTCATCGACGATGTACCTGGCCAGCTCTTCCATGCCCAGCAGGCGCAGAATGTCTTGCGGGTCGGCCGGGCCATCGACAATCGACTCGCCCTTGTTCACGACCTGGCCTTCGTGCACCAGAATGTTCTTCTCTTTGGGCACCAGGTCTTCCCAGACTTTACCTTCCGGGTCGGTGATCTGCAGGCGAATCTTGCCCTTGGTCTCTTTACCGAACGACACGGTGCCTGTCATCTCGGCCAGCGTGCCTTTGTCTTTCGGCGTACGGGCTTCAAACAACTCGGCCACACGCGGCAGACCGCCGGTAATGTCGCGCGTCTTCTGGCCTTCGATCGGAATACGGGCCAGCACTTCGCCGGGGCCGACGTTTTGCCCGTCACGCACCTGAACCAGCGCACCAATCTGAAAGCCAATCGTCACCGAGTGATCGGTGCCGGGAATCTTGACTTCGTTGCCGCTCGCGTCAATCAGCTTGACCTGCGGACGAATGACCTTGGTCACACCGCGCCGCTTCGGATCGATCACCACCAGGGTGGACAGACCCGTCACATCGTCCACCTGGCGGGCGACCGTCACGCCTTCTTCGACGTTCTCGAAGACAACCTTGCCGGCGAATTCGGTGATGATCGGACGCGTCAGCGGATCCCAATTCGCCAGAATAACGCCGGCCTTGATCTGCTGGTCAGCCTTGACGGCCAGCGTGGCGCCGTACGGCACCTTGTGGCGTTCGCGCTCGCGGCCATGCTCGTCATGAATGACGATTTCGCCGGAGCGGGCAATGACAACCAGGTCGCCCTTGCTGTTGGTGACATAACGCATCGGTGCGTTGAAACCGATCACACCGTTGGACTTGGCTTCGACGCTCGACGCAATCGCCGCACGCGACGCCGCACCACCGATGTGAAAGGTCCGCATCGTCAGCTGCGTGCCAGGCTCGCCAATCGACTGCGCGGCGATGATACCGACCGCTTCACCGATGTTGATCAGGCCGCCGCGACCGAGGTCACGGCCATAGCAGCTGGCGCACAGGCCGAAGCGGGTTTCGCAGTTCAGTGCGGTGCGCACTTTCACTTCGTCAACGCCGGCGACTTCAAGTTCGTCGATCAGGTCTTCGTCCAGCATGGCGCCGGCTTTCGCCAGCACGGCGCGGTTCTCGGGGTGCAGCACATCTTCAACGGCGGTGCGGCCCAGAACACGGTCGCGCAGCGATTCGATGACCTCACCGCCTTCGACGATGGCGCGCATGACAGAGCCGTTTTGCGTGCCGCAGTCGTTTTCGGTCACGACCAGATCCTGCACCACATCGCACAGACGACGCGTCAGGTAACCCGAGTTGGCGGTTTTCAGTGCCGTGTCGGCCAGACCTTTACGCGCACCGTGGGTAGAGATGAAATACTCCAGCACGTTCAGGCCTTCGCGGAAGTTGGCGGTGATTGGCGTTTCAATGATCGAGCCGTCAGGCTTGGCCATCAAACCGCGCATACCGGCGACCTGGCGAATCTGCGCGGCGGAACCGCGCGCACCGGAGTCGGCCATCATGTAGATGGAGTTGAACGACTCCTGCTCGACTTCCTTGCCGTGGCGGTC
>JANLYY010000183.1:0-10124 GCA_031365885.1 Polaromonas sp.
CTGATAGCTATAAAACAGAGAGCATCTCGGCCAAGCCGGCAGCGCGGCCTAAAAAAATCCGGCCTGCGGGACAAACCAAACTGTTCGTGCTCGATACCAACGTGCTGATGCACGACCCGATGTGCCTGTTCCGTTTCGAAGAGCACGACATCTTCCTGCCCATGATCGTGCTGGAAGAGCTCGACGGCCACAAGAAAGGCATGACGGAAGTTGCCCGCAATGCGCGGCAGACCAGCCGATCCCTGGACGCACTGGCGGGCGCGCAAGGCGCTGATATTGCAAAGGGACTAAAACTCAATACTACCGGTCACCCCGAAGCTGGTGGCTGCCTGCTTTTCCAGACTAAACCGCTGGACTACTCGCTGCCGACCAGTCTGCCCCAAGGCAAGGCAGACAACCAGATCCTCGGCGTGGTTGAGGCACTGCGCAAGGAATACGCACCGCGGGAAGTGGTGCTGGTGTCCAAAGACATCAACATGCGCGTCAAGGCACGGGCTCTCGGCCTGGCCACCGACGACTACCAGAACGACAAGACACTTGAAGATGGCGATCTGCTGTATTCCGGTTCGCTGGCTCTTCCATCTGATTTCTGGACGCGGCAGAGCAAAACCGTAGAAAGCTGGCAGCAGGGCAGCTATACGTTTTACCGAATCACCGGCCCTATCGTGGCCAGCCTGCTGATCAACCAGTTCGTCTTCTTTGAAGCTCCCGGCGAGCCGCCGCTGTATGCGCGGGTCACCGAAATCCGCGCAAAAACAGCGGTGCTGAAAACGCTGAAAGACTACAACCACCTGAAGAACGCAATATGGGGCGTGACCACGCGCAACCGCGAGCAGAATTTTGCGATGAATCTGCTAATGGACCCGGAAGTTGATTTCGTCACGCTGGCCGGCACGGCGGGCACCGGCAAGACGCTAATGGCGCTGGCTAGCGGCCTGACGCAGGTGCTGGATGACCGCCGCTATACCGAAATCATCATGACCCGCGCGACCGTGTCGGTCGGAGAAGACATCGGCTTTTTACCCGGCACTGAAGAAGAAAAAATGGGCCCCTGGATGGGCGCGCTGGACGACAACCTCGAAGTGCTCGGCAAGACCGACAGCGGCTCGGGTGAATGGGGCCGCGCCGCTACCAATGAACTGATCCGCTCGCGCATCAAGGTCAAAAGCATGAACTTCATGCGTGGCCGCACGTTCTTGAACAAGTACGTCATTATTGACGAGGCGCAAAACCTAACACCAAAACAGATGAAGACGCTCATCACTCGCGCGGGCCCCGGTACCAAGATTGTGTGCATGGGAAATCTGGCCCAGATCGATACGCCTTACCTGACCGAAGGCTCGTCCGGGCTGACCTATGCAGTGGATCGCTTCAAGGGCTGGCCGCACGGCGGGCACATCACCCTGGCGCGCGGTGAGAGATCACGCCTGGCTGACTTCGCGAGCGAAGTTTTGTAGCGCTGAACAACAGAGTCGGAAACGAAAAAGCCAGTCTGAAAAGACTGGCTTTTTTTATTGGTCACAAATTCTGGTGGGAGATGCAAGTTTCGAACTTGCGACCCTCGCAGTGTGAGTGCGATGCTCTACCCCTGAGCTAATCTCCCTGTTTGAACAGCCTTAAATTATATGCTGATCCACCGACCCAAATCAGGCCGAGACCGCGATTACATTGCCCACCGCGCGCCAGACAGTTCTTCCCTTGCTGGCCTTGTCAATGTCGATCAAAAGTTTCTCGTGGCTTGCGTATTCCTGATCGTTTGCAGAAAGTATCGGCAGATCGAAGGTGCTAAGGTCAATCAGCAAGACATTTTCGCCGCCGGAAGAGGTGTTGCCAACTTCCATCATCAGGCTGTTCTGGCCGCGCGTAAGGTTGATATAGACATCCGCCAGCAATTCGGCATCGAGCAAGGCTCCGTGCAGCGTGCGGCTCGCGTTGTCGACCTCGAGCCGGTCGCAAAGCGCATCCAGCGAATTGCGCTTGCCGGGGAACAACTCCTTGGCCATCATCAAGCTGTCGGTCACCTTGGCCACGCATTGCTTGATGGGCTGCATGCCGATCAGTTCAAGCTCCTTGTTGAGGAAACTCACGTCGAAGGGCGCATTGTGAATGATGACCTCGGCATCGCGAAGATACTCGAGCAACTCTTCAGCGACAGCTGAAAACTTCGGCTTGTCTTTCAGGAATTCGTTGCTGATGCCATGGACCTTCAGCGCATCCTCATGGCTGTCGCGTTCGGGGTTGAGATAAAAGTGCTTGTTGTTGCCAGTGAGCTTACGGCCCAGCAATTCAACGCAGCCAATCTCAATGATGCGGTCGCCGTTTTCAGCGGAGAGACCGGTGGTTTCGGTGTCAAGAACAATTTGTCGCATGCGTAAATGTTAACGGCAAAAGCCCATCTCGAAAGGCGGCGAAAAGCGTTTTTCCGACGGGCCGCTCCAGGAAAAAATCGCCCCCTCGGGGGCAGCGCCTTAAACGAAGTGACAAGCGTGGGGGCTAATGAACCTCTTTGGCATGGTTGATGGAATATTTTGGAATTTCTACCGTGACATCCGTTTGCGCCAGAAATGCCTGGCAACTCAGACGTGAGTTTGGCTCCAGCCCCCAGGCGCGGTCTAGCAAATCTTCTTCGCTGTCGTCGATCTCATTGAGCGACTTGAAGCCTTCGCGCACCACCACATGGCAGGTTGTGCAGGCGCAGCTCAAGTCGCAGGCGTGCTCGATGTTGATCTTGTTGTCGAGCAGGGCTTCGCAAATCGACGTGCCAGCAGGTGCCGAAATTTCAGCGCCGTCGGGGCAATATTCGGGATGCGGCATTATTTTGATGATGGGCATGTTGTCGATTCAGGATCAATCCGGTTCACACGGTTTCAATATTTTTTCCGGCCAGCGCCTGTTGAATGCCGCGGTTCATGCGCTGTGCAGCAAACTCTTCGGTTCCTTGGGCCAAGGCCTTGGTTGCCGCTTCGATACTAGCGGCATCGCCCTTCGCGCGCGAATCGGCCAGGCCCGCCATCAGGCTGTCGATTTGCGCACGCTCATTGGCACTGAGCAGGTCGGCATCTTGAGACAAGGCGCTTTGCGTAGCGAGAATCATGCGGTCGGCGTCCACTTTCGCTTCAGCCAGCGCCCGCGCCTGCATGTCTTGCTGCGCAGTTGAAAAACTCTCCGCAAGCATGCGGGCAATTTCATCGTCAGTCAGACCGTACGAAGGCTTCACGTCAATTCGCGCTTCGACGCCGCTGACCTGCTCTTTGGCATTGACGCTCAGCAAGCCGTCAGCATCGACGGTAAAACTGACACGAATGCGCGCAGCACCCGCAGCCATCGGCGGAATGCCGCGCAACTCGAAGCGCGCCAGACTACGGCAGTCGGCCACCAGATCGCGCTCGCCCTGCACTACATGCAATGCCAATGCGGTTTGGCCATCCTGATAAGTGGTGAAGTCTTGCGCCATTGCGGTTGGAATGGTCTGGTTGCGCGGCACGATGCGCTCAACCAGCCCGCCCATCGTCTCAATGCCGAGTGACAGCGGTATCACGTCGAGCAACAACAGATCAGCGCCCGTGCTGTTGCCCGCCAGTTGGTTAGCCGAAATCGCCGCGCCAAGTGCTACGACCTCGTCGGGGTTGAGGTTGGTCAATGGTTCGCGCCCGAAAAAGCTGGCAACAGCCGTTCGCACCTGCGGCATGCGGGTAGAGCCTCCCACCATCACGACGCCCTGAATGTCATCTTTGCCCAGTTTGGCATCCCTCAACGCTTTGCGTACGGCGGTCAGCGTGCGCTGGGTCAGGTGCGCCGTCGCGGTTTCAAAATCAGCGGCTTTCATCTCGAAGTTGATGGCAGCTTTCGCGAGTTGAACCGAGAACGGCACCGCTTGCGCCGACGACAAAGCCTCCTTGCAGACCCGCGCAGCGCGCTGCAACGCCGCCTTGTCAGAAGCGGTCAGGGTATCGGCTGCAAGACCGGCCTTGGCAAGAATCCACTCCACCAGTGCGCGGTCGTAGTCGTCGCCACCCAACGCGGAATCGCCACCGGTAGCCACCACTTCAAACACCCCCTGCGTCAAGCGCAGAATGGAAATGTCGAAAGTTCCTCCACCCAGATCGTAGATAGCGAACACGCCCTCGCTGGCGTTATCGAGGCCATAAGCGATGGCTGCGGCGGTGGGCTCGCTGATCAGACGCAGCACATTGAGGCCAGCCAGCTGGGCAGCGTCTTTTGTGGCCTGCCGCTGCGCCTCATCGAAATAAGCCGGAACCGTAATCACCGCGCCATAGATGTCGTCGCTGAAGGTGTCTTCCGCGCGGTAACGCAACGTCGCCAGAATTTCGGCACTGATCTCGACCGGACTTTTTTCACCGGCGACGGTCTGTAGCGTCACCATGCCGGGCTTGTCAACCAACTGATACGGCAGTTGCGCCCGGCTACCGATGTCATCGATGCCGCGCCCCATCAGCCGCTTCACCGATGAAATGGTGTTGCGCGGATCTTCCACTTGCGCCGCCAGCGCGTCGAAGCCGATCTGGCGCCGTTCCGCATCGAGATAGCGAACCACGCTGGGCAAAATCACTCGCCCCTGCGCGTCGGGCAAACACTCGGACACGCCATTGCGCACACTGGCGACCAGCGAATGCGTGGTGCCCAGATCGATACCGACAGCGATGCGCCGCTCATGCGGATTGGGGGTTTGACCGGGTTCGGATATTTGAAGGAGTGCCATGTCTTGTTTTCGTGTCGAAGCTTATTGTCCCAGCCGGTCGATGCGGGCATCGATCTCGCCTGCAAAGCGCTGTGTGAACATAAGGCTTCTGACTTGCCCGGACGCTGTCACGAAGTCTTTTTGTTCGTCAATCAGCTGCTCTAGTTTTGATAGCTGCTCACGTACGGTTTTATTGAGCTTGAGCCCTATTTCTTGGATATCCTGAAGGGTTTCGGCATCGTCCAGAGCCTCTCGCCACTCCATCTGCTGCATCAAAAAGTCAGCCGGCATGGCAGTGTTGGTTTCAGCATCGATGGGCGCGCCATGCATCTCACACAGGTAGGTCGCACGCTTCAGGGGATCTTTCAGCCGCCGATAGGCCTCATTGATACGCACCGACCATTGCATCGCCAACCTCTGGGCAGCACCACCTTGCGCAGCGAACTTGTCCGGATGCGCCTCGCGCTGCAGTTCTTTCCAGCGCGTGTCTAGTGCCGCTGTGTCCTGCGCAAATTGCACCGGCACATCAAAAAGCGCAAAGTCGCTGGATTGGAGAGAGGGCACTGTATGTCTGAATTTCGTGATGGAAAGCATAGCGAGCAGTCGTCAGCGACGTGCGGCCAGCGCGGAGGAGAGCTTTTAGGGTCAAAGCCCAAATTCGCGGAGCCTACGGCTCACCGGATCGGTCGGTTACAAAACAACCGCAGCGAAATTGGGCTCTGACCCCAATAACCCTGAGGATTTCAAGCACTGCCTGCTCCTCGGTCACGACCGCTCAGTAGCTTTACACGCGAAACGATTCACCGCACCCGCAACGATCACGCTCATTGGGATTAATGAACTTGAAGCCTTCGTTCAAGCCCTCGCGCACAAAATCAAGCTGCGTGCCATTGATGTAGGCCATGCTCTTTGGATCGACCAGCACCTTGATGCCGTTGTCTTCAAACACCACATCTTCCGGAGCAATCTCGTCCGCATACTCCAGCTTGTAGGCCAAACCCGAGCAGCCCGTCGTGCGCACACCCAGACGCACACCTACGCCCTTGCCGCGCTTGGTCATGTAGCGGGTTACGTGGCGGGCAGCGGCGTCGGTGAGGGTAACGGACATTTAGGTCACTCAAAAATCAAAAAGGGCAAATCAACCAACCGGGCTCAATTCAATGCAACTGCCTGCCCGTGCTTTTGTTTGTAGTCGTTCACGGCCGCCTTGATGGCGTCTTCCGCCAGAATGGAGCAATGAATCTTGACCGGCGGCAAGGCCAGCTCTTCGGCAATGGCGCTGTTTTTGATTCTGGCCGCTTCGTCGAGCGTCTTGCCCTTTACCCACTCGGTCACCAACGAGCTGGACGCAATCGCCGAGCCGCAGCCGAAGGTCTTAAAACGCGCGTCTTCAATCACGCCGGTACCGGGGTTGACCTTTATCTGCAGCTTCATCACGTCGCCGCAGGCTGGTGCACCCACCATTCCGGTGCCAACCGTCTCGTCGCCCTTTTCGAAAGAGCCGACGTTGCGGGGGTTTTCATAGTGGTCTACCACTTTTTCGCTGTATGCCATTTGCTTACCTCTTTAAAGTTGTCGGGTGCAGTTAATGAGCGGCCCACTGAATGGTGGACAGGTCCACACCGTCCTTGAACATTTCCCACAACGGAGAAAGTTCGCGCAGCTTGGCCACGTTTTCCTTGATGGTGCCTACCGCGTAGTCAATTTCTTCTTCGGTGCTCCAGCGGCCAATCGTCATACGCAAGCTGCTGTGAGCCAGCTCGTCGCTGCGGCCTAGTGCGCGAAGAACATAGCTGGGCTCCAAACTGGCCGAGGTGCAAGCGGAACCGCTGGAAACCGCCAGGCCTTTGATGCCCATGATCAACGATTCGCCTTCAACAAAATTGAAGCTCATGTTCAGGTTGTGCGGCACACGCTTTTCTGCATGGCCGTTGAGAAAAACTTCCTCCACGTCTTTCAAGCCGGCCAGCATGCGGTCGTGCAGCGCCCGAATGCGCTTGTTTTCTTCATGCATTTCGACTTTGGCAATGCGGTATGCCTCACCCATGCCCACGCATTGGTGGGTTGGCAGTGTGCCAGAACGCATGCCGCGCTCGTGGCCACCGCCGTGCATCTGCGCCTCCAGGCGCACGCGTGGCTTGCGCCGCACATACAGCGCACCAATGCCTTTGGGGCCGTAGGTCTTGTGTGAAGTCAGGCTCATCAGATCAACCGGCAAAGTGGTCAGGTCAATATCAACCCGTCCCGTGGCCTGAGCCGCATCAACATGGGAGATGATGCCCCTTTCACGGCACAGCGCACCAATGGCAGGAATATCCTGAATCACACCAATTTCGTTATTGACGAACATGACGCTGACCATAATCGTGTCTGGTCTGATCGCAGCCTTCAAGGCTTCCAGATCAAGCAGACCGTCTGTCTGCACGTCCAGATAAGTCACGTCGAAGCCTTGGCGCTCCAGTTCGCGGCAGGTGTCCAGTACGGCTTTGTGCTCGGTTTTCACCGTGATGATGTGCTTGCCCTTGCTCTTGTAGAAGTGGGCAGCACCTTTGAGGGCCAGATTGTTCGACTCCGTCGCGCCGCTGGTCCAGACGATTTCTCGCGGGTCAGCGCCAATCAGGTCTGCGATTTGCTCGCGTGATTTTTCAACTGCTGCTTCTGCTTCCCAGCCCCACGCATGACTGCGGGAAGCGGGGTTGCCAAAATGCTCGCGCAACCACGGAATCATCGCGTCCACCACCCGCGGGTCGCAAGGGTTCGTGGCGCTGTAATCCATGTAGATCGGGAAATGTGGTGTATCCATCTGGCTGACTCTCTAAATCACGGGCTGGCTGTCAGTTTGAAAAATTATCAAAGCAAAAGCGACGACAGAGCAAAACGCTCCGTCGTCAGCTCAAGACTTCGAAAATGCATTGCCCAGGGCAAACACCGAATTGGGTGCATTAACCCGAATCGGCTTGACCATGGGCGCGGTGAAAATTGCTTTCTTGACCTGCGGCGTGTTTTCGATGACAACGCCTTTGGCAAGCTGGTCGTCGACCAGCTTTTGTAACGAGACGGAATCGAGAAACTCGACCATACGGCTATTAAGGGAGGCCCAGAGTTCGTGCGTCATGCAGCGCCCGCCATCACCAAGGCAATTTTCCTTGCCGCCGCACTGGGTCGCATCAATCGGCTCATCCACCGATACGATGATGTCAGCCACAGTGATTTCGGCAGCCTTGCGACCAAGTGTGTAGCCGCCGCCAGGCCCACGTGTCGATTCGACCAGCTCGTGCCGGCGCAGTTTGCCGAACAGCTGCTCTAGGTAAGACAAAGATATCTGCTGGCGCTGGCTGATGGCAGCAAGCGTAACCGGGCCATTATTTTGACGCAATCCCAGGTCAATCATTGCAGTGACCGCGAAGCGGCCTTTAGTCGTGAGGCGCATAACAAGCTCCTTAAAAGTTGGCTTGACTGTCGTTTTCGCCCTGAAAGCTTATGGCTTGTAGGGAACTTTTCCTCCAGCCGCCCAGGTCAGTCAACTGGTTGTCGCGGGGGTTTTTATTTTTTTACTGTTCTTGACTGATTTCGTCAAGTATACCAGCTGACAGCTTTTTCCGCTGCGCACCAATCCGATGGAAGTCAAATTGGAACTGACGAGTTATTTTGCACCTTTTTTGTCTAAAAAAATACCGAATAGTTTTTATTTTACTTTTTGACCAGATCCGACAGATGAAATCGAGACAACGTTGTCGATGCCCGGCGCACCGAAGGCCTGCTCTTTCAAGATGTGCAGCTGGTCGCGCACCCGCGCTGCTTTTTCGAATTCCAGGTTTCGCGCATGTTCGACCATCTGCTTTTCAAGCCGCTTGATTTCCCGCGCCACGTCTTTCTCGCTCATGTCCTCGACCATGGCTTTCTGCAGCTCAAGCTTCTGCGTTTCCTTGCCGGATTTTTCGCTGTACACGCCGTCGATCAAATCCTTGATGCGCTTGACCACGCTGCGCGGTGTGATGCCGTGCTCCAGATTGAAGGCAATTTGCTTGTTGCGGCGGCGCTCGGTCTCACCCATGGCCTTGGCCATCGAATCGGTGATGCGATCAGCATAAAGAATCGCCCGACCGTTCACGTTCCGGGCGGCCCGGCCGATGGTCTGAATCAGACTGCGCTCTGCCCGTAAAAAGCCTTCCTTGTCGGCGTCGAGAATCGCCACCAGAGATACCTCGGGAATGTCCAGCCCCTCACGCAGCAAATTGATGCCGACCAGCACGTCGAATGCCCCCAGCCGCAGGTCACGCAAAATTTCCACGCGCTCCACCGTCTCGACGTCGCTGTGCAGATAGCGCACCTTCACGCCGTTTTCACTGAGGTAATCCGTCAACTGCTCAGCCATGCGCTTGGTCAGCGTGGTGATCAGCACGCGTTCGTTCTTGTCCACACGAATGCGGATTTCCTGCAGCACATCATCGACCTGATTCACGGCGGGCCGGACTTCCACCTCGGGGTCAACGAGCCCAGTCGGGCGCACCACCTGCTCGACCACCTGACCAGCGTGTTCCTTCTCATACGCAGCCGGCGTAGCCGAGACAAAAATCGCCTGCCGCATCTTGCCTTCGAACTCTTCAAACTTCAGCGGCCGGTTGTCCAGCGCACTCGGCAGCCGAAAGCCGTATTCGACCAGCGTGGTCTTGCGCGAGCGGTCGCCGTGGTACATCGCGTTGAGCTGGCCGATCATGACGTGGCTTTCATCGAGAAACATCAGCGAATCCTTGGGCAGGTAGTCGCACAGTGTTGAAGGCGGCGACCCCGGCGGTGCGCCGCTGAGGTGGCGCGTGTAGTTTTCGATTCCCTTGCAGTGGCCAATTTCACCGAGCATTTCAAGGTCGAACCGTGTGCGCTGCTCGATGCGCTGAGCTTCAACCAGTTTTCCTTCGCTGACAAACTGCGCAACGCGCTCGGACAATTCAAGCTTGATACTTTCGACGGCTCCCATCACCTTGTCGCGCGGCGTGACGTAATGGCTTTTCGGGTACACCACAAAGCGTGGAATTTTCTGGCGGATGCGGCCAGTCAGCGGGTCAAAAAGCGAAAGCGTCTCAATCGCGTCGTCGAATAGTTCGATGCGAATCGCCAGCTCCGAGTGCTCAGCCGGAAACACGTCGATGACATCGCCCCGCACGCGAAACGTGCCGCGGGAAAAATCCTGGTCGTTGCGCGAATATTGCATGCGAATCAGCCGCCCGATCACGTCACGCTGGCCCATCTTGTCGCCGATGCGTGCAATGAACCGCATCTGCGTGTAATCCTCTGGCGCACCGATTCCGTAGATCGCACTTACCGTGCCAACGATGATCGTATCGCGCCGCTCCAGCACGCTTTTCGTCGCCGAGAGCCGCATCTGCTCGATGTGCTCGTTGATCGCGCTGTCCTTCTCGATGAAGAG
>JANLYY010000270.1:0-30827 GCA_031365885.1 Polaromonas sp.
ACAATCATAAAAAATTAAAAGCCGAACAGGAGCCCAACGCGTGCTGTACCGACGAAACCCGCAACTCAATAAAAACGGCGAGCTTCTCCATCTGCTCTCCATCGAAGGGCTGCCCAAACCCATCTTGACGCACATACTGGATACGGCGGCCAACTTCGTCAGCGTCAATGACCGCGAGGTGAAAAAGGTACCGCTGCTTCGCGGCAAAAGCGTCTTCAATCTGTTCTTTGAAAACTCAACCCGAACCCGCACCACGTTTGAAATTGCGGCTACACGCCTGTCTGCCGACGTCATCAACCTCGACATCGCGCGCTCTTCCGCCTCCAAAGGCGAGTCGCTGCTCGACACCATCGCCAACCTGAGCGCGATGGCCGCCGATATTTTTGTCGTGCGCCACAGCGAATCGGGCGCGCCCTACCTGATTGCACAACACGTCGCGCCGCACGTCCACGTGATCAACGCCGGTGACGGCCGGCACGCCCACCCTACTCAGGGCCTTCTGGACATGTACACGATCCGGCATTTCAAAAAGGACTTCACCAATTTGACAGTAGCCATCGTCGGCGACGTGCTGCATTCACGCGTGGCACGCTCCGACATTCATGCGCTGACGACACTCGGCTGTCCAGAGGTGCGCGTAGTGGGCCCCAAGACACTGGTGCCCGCCGACATGGCGCAAATGGGCGTGCGGGTCTGCAATACGCTGGAAGAGGGCCTCAAAGGGGCGGACGTGATCATGATGCTGCGCCTGCAGAACGAGCGCATGTCGGGCGCACTGCTGCCCAGCAGCCAGGAGTTCTCGAAGAGCTTCGGCCTTACCAACGAAAAACTGCGGCTGGCCAAACCCGATGCGATCGTCATGCATCCAGGGCCCATCAACCGGGGCGTTGAAATTGATTCGGCAGTGGTTGATGGCGTGCAAAGCGTGATCTTGCCGCAGGTGACCTTCGGCATCGCCGTGCGCATGGCGGTAATGAGCATTGTTGCCGGCACGCTGCGGCATGCCAACGATGATCGGGAGGCGGCATGAAACTTTTGATCAAAAACGGCCGGGTCATAGACCCGGCGACCGGCTTTGACGAAGTGGGCGATGTGGCGATTGCCGCCGGTCGGATCGTTTCGCTGAAAAGCATGGCGGCCGATTTCACGCCCAACAGAATCATCGATGCCAGGGGCTGTATCGTGTGTCCTGGGCTAATCGACCTGTCAGCGCGGCTGCGCGAGCCGGGACACGAGCACGAAGGCATGCTTGAAAGTGAATTGGCTGCTGCAGTGGCTGGCGGCGTCACCAGCGTCGTTTGCCCCCCTGACACTGACCCGGTGCTGGATGAATCTGGCCTCGTGGAAATGCTCAAGTTCCGCGCCGAGAAGTTGCACCAGTCGCGTGTGTTTCCGCTTGGCGCGCTGACGCGCGGCCTGCGAGGCGAAGCACTGACCGAGATGGTGCAGTTGACCGAGGCCGGTTGCGTTGGTTTTAGCCAGGCCGAGGTGCCGCTGTCCAATACTCAGGTGCTGATGCGGGCGCTGCAATACGCTGGCACCTTCGGCTACACCGTTTTCCTTCGCCCGCAAGAAATTCATTTGGGTCAGGGCGTTGCGGCCAGTGGCCCGCTGGCCACGCGCATGGGTTTGAGCGGCGTGCCCGTAGCGGCCGAAACGATTGCGCTGCACACCATATTCGAGCTGGTCCGCGCCACCGGCGCGCGCGTACACCTGTGCCGCATCAGCAGTGCGCAGGGCGTGGCGCTGGTGGCTACCGCCAAGGCCGAAGGCCTGGGCATTACCTGCGACGTGAGCATCAACAGCCTGCATTTGACGGATGTTGATATTGGCTACTTCGACAGCCGCATGCGGCTGGCACCGCCACTGCGCCAGCAGCGTGACCGCGATGCGATCGGGCTCGGTCTGGCCGACGGCACCATCGATGCGCTGGTGTCTGACCACACGCCGGTCGATGCGGACGCCAAGACGCTTCCGTTTGCCGAAGCCGAGCCAGGCGCCACCGGCCTAGAGCTTTTGCTGGGTCTGGCCTGCAAGTGGGGCACTGGCAGCCGGGCGGGCCTGATGCGCGCGCTGGCCGTAGTGACCAGCGAGCCCGCGCGCGTGCTGGGCTCATCGCTCGGCACACTCGAAGCCAGCGTGGGCCGACTGGTCGAAGGCGGCGTGGCCGACCTGTGCATATTTAATCCGGCCAGTGAATGGACAGTCGAGCCGACAGCGCTGCGAAGCCAGGGCAAGCACACGCCGTTTTCCGGGCATTCCCTCCCGGTGCGCGTGCACTGGACACTGGTGAGCGGCCAAATCGCCTACGAAGCGCCGCAGTAAGAGCGGGCTCGGTCGTGAAATTGCCTGGCGCTTTATGGAAGTTGTCGCGTGCCATGGTTCATGCTGCCCAAGGCTTTTGGACCATCAAAACCGTTTTCCCGAAGATTGAGCAGCATGACCGCCACGCGCGCGTTCACGTGTGGGCCGGGCAGATGCTGCAGATCGTCGGCATCGAACTGGTGATCAACGGCACGCCGCCCCTAGAGGGGCCGGTGCTACTGGTGGCCAACCATATTTCGTGGCTCGATATTTTGGTGATGCATGCATCTCGCCATTGCAGATTTGTCTCGAAGTCCGACATCAAAAAGTGGCCGCTCGTTGGCACGCTGGCAGATGGTGGCGGCACCATGTACCTGGAGCGCGAATCCCGCCGGGACGCGCATCGCGTGGTCACGCAAATGGCGGAGCGATTGCGCGCCGGAGACATTCTTGCGGTGTTTCCTGAAGGAACAACGGGCGACGGCATCACACTGAAACCGTTTCACGCCAATCTGATTCAGGCTGCCATTGAGGCCCAGGTTCCCGCGCAGCCGGTTGCCCTCAAATTCATCGATGCGGCCAGCGGCGAGCTGTGTCTTGCGCCCAGCTACGTTGATGATGAAACATTGGCCGGCTCGATCTGGCGCACCCTGACGGCACCGCCGCTAGTGGCTGTCGTGACGTTCGGCTCAGCGCATTCACACGAAGGCCAAACTCGCCGCGTCTGGGCTCAGGCACTGAGGGAAGACATCGAAAAGTTGAGACGTCTTTGACCGCCGGCTCAAATCACGGCAGGCGCGGGGCTTGAAGGCGCATCGGTGACATCGGCTTCACGCGGGAAGGTCACCACATGGTCGGGCAATGCGCGTATGCCTATCCACTCGCCCAGCGCGTGGTCGTGGTGGGAAGGCACATGGGCCACCAGCGTTTCGCCGGTTTTCAGTTGCAGCGTGTACAAAAACTCTGACCCGCGAAACGCCTTGCGCAAAATCTTCGCCTTTACCGGTGCGTCGTCGTCATGCACGATGTCGTCGGCCCGCAGCAGCACATCGCACAAGCCGTCAGGGTAGGCGTCTGGCAGCGGGCATTCCTGCACATCAATGAAATCACCCAGTGCGGTGTGTACCACCACCTCGCCGCCATGCTGCTGGATACGCGCTTTCGCAAACACGCCGTGACCGATGAAGTCTGCGACAAAGCGCGTGGCCGGCCGGTGGTAGAGCGCATAGGCGTCTTCCCACTGGTGAAGGTGGCCTTCGTGCATCACGCCAATACGGTCGCCAATGGCAAAAGCTTCCAGCTGGTCGTGTGTGACGAACAGCGCGGTGGCCCCGGCAGCCTTCAAAATGCCGCGCACTTCATGCGCCAGGCGTTCGCGCAGGTCCACATCCAGACTGGAAAAAGGCTCGTCGAGTAGCAACAGTCGCGGTTTCGGCGCCAGCGCCCGGGCCAGCGCTACGCGTTGCTGCTGGCCGCCCGAGAGTTCGTGCGGAAAGCGCTTGCGCGAGGTGTCCAGGCCGACGAGATGCAGCACCTCGCCGACCCGGCTGTCGCGCTGGCTGGCGTTCAGGTGCGACAAACCAAAGGCCACGTTGTTGGCCACATTCAGGTGCGGAAAAAGCGCGAAGTCCTGGAACACCATGCCAATACGGCGTGCTTCTGGCGCCACATGTTGCGCCTGGCTGCTGACGACCTGTCCGGCCAGACTGATGCTTCCGGACTGCACGCGCTCCAGACCGGCAACCGCACGCAGCAGCGTCGTCTTGCCGCAACCCGAAGGTCCGATGAAGACGCCGATTTCGCCAGCTTGCAGCGTGAAAGAAACCCCATCGACGGCGAGTTTTGAACGGCCCGCGTAGTGAACACCCAACAAAGAGACATCCAGGAACATGCGTTGATTGTAGATGCTTACAATTCTCATTTGCAGCCAGCTGCAGTAACCAGGGTCTCATGCCGCGTCGTCTATTTCATGTTTTGCTTTTGCTGCTGGTGGCCATCCTGATGCTGCCGGTGCTGGCCGTGATGCTGTCATGGCTGCAAGTCGACCGCGAGGCTTTTTCCATCCTGCAGGAAATGCTGCAGACCGTGCTGCCCGACTATGCCTGGACATCGCTGGTGCTCTGCGTCTGCGTGGCCATCGGCGTGACCACCATTGGCATGGCTACGGCCAGCGCCATCACGCTGTTTGATTTCCCCGGGCGTCGCATCTTTGAATGGGCTTTACTGCTGCCGCTGGCCATGCCAGCCTACGTGCTGGCGTATGCCTACACCGATTTTTTGCAGTACGCGGGGCCGCTGCAAAGCTGGTTGCGCGCCGATTTTGGGCTGCAGGGCCGACTTTTCCCCGAGGTCCGTAGCCTGGGCGGCGCGGTGCTTGTGTTCACTGTCGCGCTGTACCCCTATGTGTATCTGCTCGCACGCACCGCCTTGTCTGAGCGTGCCGTGCATCTGATGGAAGCGGCACGGCTGCTGGGTGCGCCGCTTTCCCGCCGCATCGTGGAAGTCGCATTGCCGCTGGCCCGCCCGGCGGTGGCTGCCGGTGTGGCGCTGGCGCTGATGGAAACTCTGGCTGACTTTGGCGTGTCGAGCTATTTCGGCATCCAGACCTTCACCGCCGGCATCTACAAAGCCTGGCTGTCGATGGACAACCGCATGGCGGCGGCGCAACTGGCCACCGTCCTGCTGGCGGTCGTGGCCGCGCTGATGCAGATCGAGCAAAGCGCGCAAAAACGCATGCGCTTTTCAAGCAGCCGGGGCGAGCGCTCTGGAACAGACGCTGCGCCCGTGGTCCTGCGCGAAAAGCGCGCGGCGCTGGCCTGGCTGGTCTGCGCGCTGCCGATTGGGCTCGGCTTCGTGCTGCCAGTGCTGTTCATGCTGCGGCCGCTGATACAAGGCTGGGACCAGTTGCTATGGAGCAAGTTTCTGGGCTGGACGCTTAACAGCATCTGGCTTGCCGGCCTGAGCGCTTCGCTGGCTACGGCACTGGCGTTTGGCCTGGCATTTTCAGTACGTCGGCAGCCATCGACCCTGACGCGCGGCGCGGTACGCGTGGCCAGCCTGGGCTATGCCATTCCGGGTGCCGTGATCGTGGTGGGCCTGCTGTTGCCAGTGGGCTGGCTGCAGGCTTACGCGCCGCAGTCAGGCGCGGGGCTCTGGGTCACTGCCACCGCGCTCGGCATTGTCTGGGCCTACCTGGTGCGCTTCAGCGCGGTGGCCTTGCAAAGCGTGCAAAGCGGCTATTCGCGCATACCCGCCAGCTTCGACGACAGCGCCCGCATGCTGGGCACCACCGGCTTGGGCTTGATGGTGAAGGTGCATTGGCCACTGCTCAAACGCTCGGTCGCTGCCGCCGGCCTGCTGGTGTTTGTTGACGTGATGAAAGAGCTGCCGGCCACGCTGGTGCTCCGGCCCTTCAACAGCGACACGCTGGCCGTCATTACCTACCAGCTGGCGCGCGACGAACGCCTGGGCGAGGCCGCCTTGCCCGCGCTGGCGCTGGTGCTTGTCGGCCTGCTGCCGGTGGCGCTGCTTAGCCGTGCGCTGCGCACACGCTAGAAAAAAACGCGCTTGCGAAGCTGGGGTCGTGAGCCCACAGTGCACCTCGGGATGATTGTCAGCTTCGGCCTACGACCATCAAACGGAAGGGACTACGGAACTGCTGCTGGACCGAGGCTAACTTCTGGTTGCGCCTGTGATGGGCTGCGCAAGCGACTGGCAAGCATGTCGGTCTGCGGCGACTTTCCAACTTCTCAAAGGACTCCCCATGAAAACGAAACTGTTGATGCTTACGATGGCTGTTGCCTGCACTTTTGCCGGCAACGCGATGTCAATGACGAAGGAAGAATACAAGATCCAGAAAGACCGCGTCTCAAGCGACTACAAGGTCAACAAAGACAAATGCTCGGCTCTAAAAGCCAATGCCAAAGACATTTGCATGGCTGAAGCCAAAGGTGCCGACAAGGTAGCCAAAGCCGAAGCCGAAGCTGCCTACAAGCCGAGTGCCAAAAACACCAGAGATGTTGCCATGGCCAAAGGCGACGCCATGTACAACGTGGCCAAGGAAAAGTGCGACGACATGAACGGCAACGCCAAAGACGTGTGTGTGAAAGACGCCAAAGCCGCACACACCAAGGCCAAGGAAGATGCCAAAGTCGTGAAGGTTTCCACCGACACCACCAAGGACAAATCCGGCAAGGTAGCCGAGGCCAAAAAAGACGCTGCCGAAGAAAAGTCCGAGGCCAATTACAAAGCCGCCAGGGAGCGTTGCGACAGCATGACCGGCGCCGGTAAAGACACCTGCCAGAACGACGCCAAGGTTAAATTTGGCATGAAGTAAACCGTTGGCGCGCTGCTGTAACTGGGCGCACTGCTCCCCTGAAAAATCCCGGACTTGCGGTGGCAATCCGGGATTTTTTGCGTTTGACTAATGATTCAAATGAGGAAATTTGTGCTATTGAATACATAGCTGCTTACGCGGATATTCATTGGGCTAGAGGCTTGTTTTATGCGTAAACTGGGGGTGTAAGTCGGGTTATCAGGCATTCCAAGCGCTGCCCGGCAGAAAAACTGCCGCCAGCCCGCATATAACGTGCGTAAGCAGCTATTTAAATAGTAGCAACAATCGCTCTTGGCTTGAACGCCGACCCACGCAACGCGCCGAGCCGGCACCTGCCGGCGTGTGAATTTTTCACATGATCGGCGCGGCAGATTTACGACCCGTTTTAAGTACCACTCTCTACCCTTGTGGCTTAACAGGACGGAGTGCCCCGAACATGCAAACAACAGCGATAAAAACCGGTCAGCCAGACGCCGCGCTTTCCGTGACGGCAGTCAACCTGATCAGCGACAGCTTTGATGCCAGTGCTGATTTGCTTGCGCTGCTGGTCGATGAACTCGCCCACGGCGTGATGATCGTCAACACGCAGGGCTGGATTCTGCACGCCAACCGCGCCGCGCTCGGCGCGTTGCAGCGGGGCGTAGGGCTTGCCACCACGCATGGCGGGCTGAAACTCAAATCCGTGTCTGATCAGAAAGGCCTCACACAGGCGCTTGAACAAGCGGCCGCCGGCAAGCGCAGCCTGACCCGATTCAAAGGCACCGGTGGCTGCACTGGCCTGGCCATGGTGCCGCTCAACCGGCAGTCAGCTGGCCCCTGTGACCGCATTGCCCTGCTGCTGTCGAGTGAAGAGTCGTGCGAGACAACCTTGTTCGCCTCGTTTGCCCAAAGTCACCGCCTCACCCGCACCGAAGAGCAGGTGTTGCAGCTGCTGTGCCGCTGCCTCAGCGCGCCCGAAATCGCACTGCAGATGCGCGTGGCGGTGTCCACCATTCGCAGCCACGTGCGCAGCCTGTGCGTCAAGACATCCAGCCACGGCGTGCGCCAGCTGATCCATCTGGTGAGCGCACTTCCCCAGCTCGCGCCGACGATGGCGGTTCCCGCCCATCGCATTCATTAATTGCAGTCATTTGAATGCGCCCACAGGCGCAAAAGCCCAGCTGACGGGTCGTGGTCTGCCAACGTGCTAGATTACGACCCCATATGCAGCCCGTTTCACGCTACGACGACAGTCTTTTCAGCCACCTGCCCGCCGAATTGCGATCCCTCGCCGCACGCGGTGTGGTGCGCAGTTACCCGAAAAAAGCGGTGCTCATCAACGAAGCCGAAACCGGCGACAGCCTGTTTGTGCTGCTCAAGGGCAGCTGCAAGGTGTTTGCGATGGACGAAAGCGGCCGCGAGATCACCTACAGCACGATTCACGAGGGCGACTACTTCGGCGAAATGTCGCTCGACGGCGGACCACGGTCGGCCTCCGTCATCACCACCGAGCCCAGCACCTGCGCCGTTGTCAGTCGCGCCGGGATCACCGAGCACCTGACAGAACACCCCGAATTTGCCATGAACCTGGTACTTCAGGTCATTCGCCGCGCCCGCGCTGCCACCGAAGCGGCGCGCAACCTGGCGCTGCTCGATGTTTATGGCCGGCTGGTGTCGGTGCTGGAAAAGCAGGAGAGCCAGGCAACCAAAAACGCCAATGGCAGCGTCACGCTGGAGTCAGTCACCCACCAGGAAATAGCCAGCCGCGTCGGTGCCTCCCGCGAGATGGTCAGCCGACTGCTCAAAGACCTTGAAAAAGGCGGCTACATCGAAATGGGGACCAAGCGGCTGGTGCTGCTCAAGAAGTTGCCAGCGCGCTGGTAGTTTTCTGCCAATTCACGATTTTTTTTTGAATCGTCGCGCAGGCCCGGCCGGGCGGCGCCGGCGCTTTAAGCAGGAAGCTCCGCCAAGCTTTGCAACTGCGCATACAGCGGCGTGAAGTCCGGCGCCGTCAAATCGAACAGCTGGTGAAAGCTGTCGACGACGAAGTAGGTTTGCTGGTAGCTGTCGATCTTGTATTTAGTGCGCATGGTGCGCAGCAGATCGAGGGCGATGCGCTTCGGCTCGGGGCTTTTTACCGCGTGTTCGAGTTCGCCGGGCGAGCTTAAGATACCGGCGCCGTAAGCACGCAGCCCGCCGGTTTGTTTGATCAGACCGAACTCAATGGTGTACCAGTACAGGCGCGATAGTTGCTCGCAGGCACCGAGCGCGTGCGCCTTCAGCCCGCCCGCGCCATAGGCCTGCATGTGGTCGGCAAACACCGGGTTGAACAGCAGCGGCACATGACCAAACAAATCATGGAAGACGTCGGGCTCAACGATGTAATCGAACTCTTCAGGCTTTCGTATCCAGTCGGTGACCGGAAACTTGCGGTTGGCCAGCAAGGTAAAAAAAGGCACTTCGGGAATCAGGCCCGGCACGGCGACGACTTCCCAGCCGGTAGCAGGCGTCAGATTGTTGTTGATTTCCTCGAAGCGCGGGATGCGGTTTTTGGCGCCGAGTGACGGCAGGGCGGCAATGAACTCGTCGCACGCCAGGCCGGGCAGCAGGGCGGTCTGCCGTTCGACCAGGCGCCGGTAGGTGTCGTGATCCGCCAGGGTGTAGGCGGCGTAATTTTGCGGGCAGGTGTAGTCGGCCGCGACGTTGCCGTCGCGCGAATAATCGCCGCGCGGCGGGCGGTCGCTGGCGCCATACACGGCAGGTGGTGGACTGGAATACCCTTCGACAAGCTCCGGGCGAACGGAAGTGGCGGTCATCGCGTTCTGGCCTTCATGCTTTCTCCAACACGCCGCGGCGCATCTGGTCCAGCTCTATGCTTTCGAAAAGCGCCTTGAAGTTGCCTTCGCCAAAACCGTCATCGCCCTTGCGCTGGATGAACTCGAAGAAGATCGGGCCGAGCTGGTTTTCGCTGAAGATCTGCAGCAGCAGCGCGCCTTTTTTGCCATCGACCAACACGTTGCGCTGGTGCAGCGCGGCCACGTTCTCGCCGTGGCCCGGAATGCGTTTGTTGATCAGTTCGTAGTAGGTGTCGATGGTGTCAAGCAGCTTGACGCCGCTGGCGCGCATCTGGTCGACCGTGGCAAGCAGATCATTGCTGCCCATGGCGATGTGCTGGATGCCCTCGCCCTGGTAGCGGTCAAGGTATTCCTGAATCTGGCCGGCTTTTTCGTTGCCTTCTTCATTGATCGGAATGCGAATCTTGCCGCAGGGGCTGGTCATGGCCTTGCTCTTCACGCCGGTGACCTGGCCTTCGATGTCGAAGTAACGAACCTCGCGGAAATTGAACAAGCGCTCATAAAACCCGGCCCATTCGTCCATGCGGCCCCGATGCACGTTGTGCGTCAGGTGGTCGATATAGGTCAGGCCGTGGCCGGTCGGGTTGAGTGCCGTGCCGTCGATACCGGGCAGCGGTTCGAAATCGACATCGTAAAAACCGATGTTGCCGATGTCGCCCGGCTGCGCGCCGTTTTTACCGCGCCATTTGTCGATGAAATAAATGATCGAATCGCCAATGCCCTTGATGGCCGGGATGTTTAACTCGCCCGGGCCGGCTGCTTGCGCGTAGCCCCAGGCACCCAGTGAAACGGCGCGCTCGTAGGCGGCCTTCGCATCCTTCACGCGGAAGGCAATCGCACATACGCTGGGGCCGTGTTGGCGCGCAAAGCGCTGCGCGAATGAATCCGGTTCGGCGTTGATGATGAAATTGATGCCGCCCTGGCGGTACAGCGTGACAGCCTTGTGGCGGTGTTTGGCAATCGGCGTGAAGCCCATGCGCTCGAACACCGCGCCCATGGCGCCTGGGTCGGGTGCGGCGTATTCGATGAACTCGAAGCCGTCGGTGCCCATGGGGTTGGGCCAGGCCTGTCCGGTTTCAAAGGAAAGTTGAGCTTCAGGTGGGTTCAAGGGTGCCTCCAGCAGAAAAACAAGATGACGTGACTTTAAGGCGCCCGTCCGTCATTTTTATGCGGAATACAGGCGCGAAAATCCCAAAAACACAGAAAAACTGCGTTATGGCCTTAACGACGATGACGTGATGCGAATGAATTACTGCGGACGGGCGGACGCCTGCGTTCGGGCCGTCAGGGCGCCCGGCAGCCGCAGTTGTTCGGGCTCCGAAAATAGCTGGCCGCGCACCCGTTGCAAGTCCTGCTCATTGGCGCCGTTTTTTCGCGCCGCGTCGTAGTCGCCAAGTCGGGTCTGCCAGCCACGCTCTTCGCGGTCGAGCTGTGCCAGCTGGCGGGCGGCTGCGTCTCCATGGGCGGCCTGCCGCTGTTTGTAGCGTGCCTGTTCACTGGCGCCGCTGGCCTCGAATGCAGCGGTCTGCGCGGCCACGACAAGATGACGGGTCGCGTCAGCACGCTGCGCGCTCTGTGCGTCGCTGAGCCCCGCTTCGGCTTCACGCAGCGCCGCCTCTTTCTGGATTTTGCTCAGTGCGCTATTGCGTTCGATCTCTAGCCGTGCCAGCGTGTAGCGGTCCAGTTCGGCGTCACGTGCAAACAGCGCTGCGTTTTCTTCTGGCGCGAAATAGCGGCTGCGTACGTGGTCCCGAGCCTCGATGGCGTTGCGCAGCGCACGTGGGTCGCCGGGGTCAGCCGGCGGGCGAATGCTGCCCAGCGCGACGCGGTAGTCCAGGTAGCGTTCGACAAGCGCTGCAGCGCGCACGGCCTGGTCGGCGGGGAAGTGGCGCGTGATAAGCAAAACCGTGCGCTTCTTGACGACTGCCGGGTCGCTGGTGTCACCCATGGCGATTGCCTCAAGCAGCAGCGCCTCGATTTGATGCCGCAGATCGGCGCCGAGGAAGGCGTCGACGCGCGCGGCTTCTGCGCTGGGATCCGGTACGCGCTGCATAGTACCGGTTGCTGGCAACCCGAGGCTGACCTGCGAGCCCCCGCTGCCTTGCCCTGGCGCTGGCTCACCCGCTGGCCACGTCGCGAAGCCGGTTACAACGGCCACGGCGCCGCAAGCCAGCGCGCCTGCCCAGGCAAGGTGCCGGTGCTTCACAGGCCTTGCAGCTTGAGGCGGTTGACGTGCTGGCGGTACAGCGTGACCGGGTCGGCCGCAAACCAGTCGGTAAGGCCCAGCACCTGGTTGACTTCGTCGAGGTGGTTCTGCCGGTAGTCACCGAGATGTTTGCCAAGGCGGCTGGAGCAGGCCGATACCAGGCCGTCATTGGCTTCACCAAAAACCAGACTGAGAATGCCGAGCGAGCCGTCGCTGATGTCGAGCAGATTCGTCACCGGCTGGATGCCCGCCCAGGAGTAGTAGCGCACGCCACCGACCGTGTCGGCGCCGCTGCCACAGTCGCTGGGCAAGGCCTGCGGGAATCGCCGGTTGAAGTCCAGTGAGCCAGCCGTCGTCAGTGAGTCGATTGCAGCGGTTGGTGTTTGCGGCAGCGAGTTACCGCCAGAACCAAGGTTGATGAGCGCAACGAAAGCTTTGACCGCGCCACTGACGATGGCCTCGGACAGTCCGCCCGCTGGCGCCACGCCGCGCAGGATGTCGGCCACGCGCGAGCCCTTGTTGACGCCGCCTATCGATGTGACAGACGCCACGAGCTGTGGCGCCACACCCGCTACATAGCGAATAGTCGGCCCGCCGTGCGAATGGCCGATCAGATTGACCTTGCTGGCGCCTGTGATGGCCATGATGTTTTTCACCTGCGCCAGCAACTGTTCGCCGCGCACTTCGGTGCTGTTGGCAGCGGACACCTGCGCGACGAACACCTTGGCGCCGCCTTGCGCCAAAGCCTGTGGAATGCCGTAGAAGTAGTCGATACCCAAAAAAGAGTCGAAACCGAACAACCCGTGGACGAGAACGACCGGGTAGCGGGTCTGGGTGTAGGTGCTTTGTGCCTGGGCGCTTGTTCCGGCCAGCAGTGCAGTTGCCGCCAGCATGCAGACCACGGTGCGGGCCAACCATCGAATCACCCGGCGAGCCGCTGGTTGAATCAGGGGTCGAATCATTGATACACGCATTAATAGTCTCCTGTAGTTTTAAAAAAAAGAACGACTGTGCTTTTTTGTCATCCTATTCTTTCAGCAGCGCTATCAATCGGCCATTGGGGCTATCCCGGTGCTGACATCGCGGTCCATTGGCGCGCGCAACTTTCAGGGTTGTGGGTGGGCCAGGTGCGCAGTAAAGTTGCGTCATGCAACCCACCGCCACACTTGACAAGCTTGATCGCAATATTTTGCAGCTGCTGCAAAAAAACGGACGGCAAACCTACGACGTGATTGGCGCGCAGATTGGGCTGTCGCCCAGCGCCGTGCTGCGGCGCGTCAAGCGGCTTGAGGAATCGGGTGTGATTGATGGCTATGTGGCGCTGGTGCGGCCTGAGTCCGTCGGGCTGGTGCTGACCGCTTACCTGAACGTGCGGCTGGAAAAACACACTGAGAGCCACAAGCGCAACCCGATGGATGTATTTCGCGCCAGTGTGCAAGCCTGGCCCGAGGTGGTTGAATGCGCGGCACTGACCGGCGAGATGGATTATTTGCTGCGCGTGGTGGTGCAGGACATGGCGCATTACAGCCGTTTCATCATGGACACGCTGCTCAAGCACCCGAGCGTGCAGGACTGCAAAACCAGCTTCGTGCTGGACCGTGTCAAGGCGACCACGGCCGTGCCCGTGTAGTGCTTCACGGCATCGCCAGCTGAGTACGTTTTTCTGCCTTTTTTGGCTGGGCCAGACGACTGGTTTTGAAGGGTCTGCCAACGGCAAGTTGTTGCACCGCAACAATTTCTGTAGGCTGGCACCTAAACAGCGCCTAAGAAGACCGTAAAGACGACGCGAATGCCTCCCTTGAAGCCCGCCTGCGGACTGAAAAGTGCTATTAAATAAGGAGCTTCTTGCGCACGTATTACGGGGACTAAAGGCATATTTGATCAGCAATTGAATGATGGCCCTGTCGGCAACATGCAGTCAAACGTCTGCACTGGACATTAAAGGGATAACCCTTATATTTACGCCATGGTCACACCTGGCATTCTTCTAAGAGCGTCTTTCCATGCAGGCAGGGAATTCTTTCGCCCGCCTGCGGTGCCGCGTCTGTCGGTCACCCCTGGCACGATTCCTGAAACAAGCTCTCGCACGGCTTATGTCGCGCCGCTGGTGGTGCCAATTCGGTCCATTGGCCCCAGCCACAGCGAGCGTATTTCTGCGCATCTGCTGGCCCTGAATGCGCAAGACCGATATCTGCGCTTTGGCTACGCTGCCAGCGACGAGCAGATCCAGCGCTATGTGAACGGCCTTAACTACGAGCGTGACGATATCTTCGGTGTCTACAACCGCAAGCTGGAACTGATTGCCATGGCGCACCTGGCTTTTTCCACCAACCCCGAGCTGAAAAGCTGCGCTGAGTTTGGCGTGTCGGTGCTCAAACAGGCACGCGGCCGGGGCTACGGCTCGCGGCTGTTCGACCGCGCCGTGATCCATGCCCGCAACGAAGGCGTGGATATGATGTTCATTCATGCACTGAGCGAAAACACGGCCATGCTCAACATCGCCCGCAAGGCGGGTGCCACCATCGAGCGAGATGGCTCCGAGAGCGAGGCATTTTTGATGATTCCGGCGGCGGACCTTGATTCGCGGGTGACAGAGATAGTTGACGAGCAGATCGCTCAGACGGACTACCGCCTGAAGGTGCAGGCCAAGCAGTTTTGGGATTTCTTGGGTCTGCTGCAGGAGGTGCGGCGTGGTGTACGCCACTCGCGTGACCACGCTTCCCGGTAACCAATAACGCGGGGGCGATTTCACAAGGAGATCAAGGAGGGCAAGGAGGGCACACGGGAACTGTGAAAATGCAGTTCCTTGAAATTGCATTACTCCTTGACCTCTTTAATCTCTTTGTAAAAAACTGTATTCCTCCGCGATCTCCATGTGAAAAATCCTCGGTAAGCTATCCTTGCAGGCTTAGCCACTACCGAACACCCGTGTGTCCGACAATCCTCCCAGTCGATTTCCGAAACCTGAAGACAAGCGCGGCTTTTTGCAAAAGCTCGCCGAGATGCTTCACCCGGGCCCGGACTCCAAAGCCGAATTGATTGAAACGCTGGTGGAGGCGCAAGACAACGAGGTCATTGGCGCGCAAAGCCGCGAGATGCTGGAAGGCGTGATCCGCATGGCCGACATGACGGCCGGCGACGTGATGGTAGCCGCCCCGCGCATGGACCTGGTCAACATCGATGCGCCGTTTGACGAGCTGCTGCACCTGGTGATCGATACCGCACACTCGCGCTTTCCGGTCTACGAAGGCGGGAAAGAAAACATCCTCGGCATTTTGATGGCCAAGGATTTGCTCAAATTGCAGCGCGCACCTGAACTCAATATCAAGGCACTGCTCCGACCGGCCGTATTCGTTCCGGAAACGAAAGGGCTGAACGATCTGCTGCGCGAGTTTCGCGGCAACCGCAACCATCTGGCCATCGTCATAGACGAATTCGGCCGCGTCGCCGGGCTCATCACGATTGAAGATGTACTGGAGCAAATCGTCGGTGAAATTGAAGACGAATTTGACATCGCTGAAGACGAGGGCGATATCTTCGGCCTGCCGGACCGCAGCTACCGCATCAGTGGCGACACCTCGATCGAGCGCGTTAGCGAAGCCTTTGGCGTGGCGCTGACTGATGATGATTTCGACACCATAGGTGGCCTGGTGGCGCACGACATGGGGCGCGTGCCCAAGCGTGGCGAAAGCCATTCGCTGTCGGGCCTGCACTTCACTGTGTTGCACACCAAAGGCGGCGCGGTACGCTGGTTCAAGGTGGCGCCTGTCAGTGCCGGCAACCCGCCGATCAAATGAAAACAGCCATCCGCAGAGCCGACGATTCCATTCACAGCATGGTTTCGATGCTGCCCACGCTGCCGGCGCTGCTGCACCACATTGGCCGCCCGGCACCGCGCAACCGCTTTTCCCTATTGCAGATCGCTATTGTTTTAATAGCTGGTGGCGCACATGCTGTCAGTATGGCGTGGCCGTTTTCTTTCGGTTTCGCGCCAGGCCAGCCAATCTGGTGGATGCAGGTTTTGGCCATGGCGCTGCTGGCAGGCCAGCTCGACGGGCAGGTGAGCTTTCGCGACTGGAAACGCGCCGCCTGGCTGGGGGGCCTGTTTTCCACTGCCATGCTTTGCGGCACGTTTTGGTGGCTCTACATTTCGATGCACACCTATGGCGGCCTGGCGGCGCCGCTGGCCACGCTGGCAGTTGTTCTGCTGGCGGCCTTCCTGGCGCTTTACTATGCTGCCGCTTGTGGGCTGTTTGTGCTTCTAGCCCCCGGAAATCGTGCGCAACGTGCTATTGTTTTTGCGGCACTGTGGTTGCTGGCCGAGTTGGCGCGGGTGCAGTTTTTCACCGGCTTCCCGTGGGGCGAGGGCGGCTACGCGCATGTCGATGGCTGGGCCGCGCCGCTGGCGGCCTGGGTCGGCGTACATGGCCTGAGCTTTCTGGCGGCGTTCGTTGCCGCCTGGCTGGTGATGTCGCTTCGCGCGCACCGAACCCGCTGGACGGCAGCGCTGTGCATTGCGCTGGTCAGCGTGGCCGTGGCCTGGATGCCGGTACAAAGCGGCCCAAATATCGGCCCGTCCATGGCGGCCCCCGGCAGCTTGCCGGTCACGCTGCTGCAGGGCAACATCGCGCAGAACGAAAAGTTTGAAAGTGGCACGGGTGTTGCCGCCGCACTGGTCTGGTACGGCGAGCAGCTGCAGGCTGCCAGCAGCGCGCTGGTGGTAGCGCCTGAGACCGCCATACCGCTGTTGCCCAAGCAATTACCCGACGGTTATTGGCAAGCCCTGACAGCGCGCTTTACGCAAGGCAAGCAGGCGGCGCTGGTCGGCGTGCCGCTGGGCGATGCGCAAACCGGCTATTCGAATTCAGTCGTCGGACTGAAGCCGCGCCTGACCGGCGAAAAAGCCGAGAAAGCCGAAAAAGCCGAACCTTATCGCTACGACAAACACCATCTGGTGCCTTTTGGTGAATTCATCCCGTCGGGTTTCCGCTGGTTCACCAACCTGATGAAAATTCCGCTCGGTGACTTCAATCGCGGCGCGGTGGGCCAGCCTTCTTTCGACTGGAAGGGCCAGCGGCTGGCACTCAATATCTGCTACGAAGATTTGTTTGGCGAAGAGCTTGCTGCGCGCTTCAGTGACCCCGCGTTGGCGCCCACCATGTTCGTCAACATCAGCAACATCGCCTGGTTTGGCGACAGCGTGGCAATTGACCAGCACCTGCAAATCTCGCGCATGCGCGCGCTCGAATTCAGCCGGCCGATGATCCGCGCCACCAACACCGGCGCCACCGTCATCATCGACCACCGGGGTCAGGTTGCGCAGGCGCTGCCGCAGCTCACACGCGGCACGCTGACGGGCGATGTTGAGGGCCGCAGCAGCATGACGCCCTATGCCTGGTGGACAGCCCGCTTCGGCCTGTGGCCGTGGTGGATTCTGGGGCTGGGCGTGGTGGGCATTGCGCTGAGCAGGCGCCGCTGACAGCGGCTGAACCCGCTTCGGCTGCGTTTACACCACTTCAGGGTGATTGCCGCTCAGGGCCGCCGCGTAAAATCGAGGGTTTTGTGATCGCGGCGGCAGCGCCCTCAACTTCATTTTTATGCTCACTTTCCAGCAGATCATCCTGACATTGCAGTCTTACTGGGCCGACAAAGGCTGCGCGCTTTTGCAGCCCTATGACATGGAAGTCGGCGCGGGAACGTCGCATACTGCTACGTTTTTAAGAGCACTCGGACCCGAACCCTGGAAGGCCGCCTATGTGCAACCCAGCCGCCGCCCGAAAGACGGTCGCTACGGCGAAAACCCGAACCGCCTGCAACATTACTACCAGTACCAGGTCGTGCTCAAACCGGCACCGGCAAACATTCTTGAACTCTATTTGGGGTCGCTCGAAGCACTCGGCTTTAACCTGAAAAAAAACGACATCCGCTTCGTCGAAGACGTCTGGGAAAACCCGACGCTGGGTGCCTGGGGACTGGGCTGGGAGGTGTGGTTGAACGGCATGGAAGTCACGCAGTTCACCTACTTCCAGCAGGTCGGCGGCATCGACTGCAAACCGATCACCGGCGAGATCACCTACGGCCTGGAGCGCCTGGCCATGTACCTGCAAGGGGTCGATAACGTCTATAACCTGAGCTGGACAGATGGACTCAGTTACGGTGATGTGTACAAGCAGAACGAGGTTGAACAATCTACCTATAACTTCGAACACAGCGATGCCGATTTCCTGTTCACCGCATTCAACGCGCATGAAAAGCAGGCCAAGCGTCTGATCGGCGTGCAGCTGGCTTTGCCGGCGTATGAGCAAGTCCTGAAAGCCGCGCACAGCTTCAATCTGCTCGACGCCCGTGGCGCCATCAGCGTGACCGAACGCGCCGCCTACATCGGCCGTATCCGCAACCTGGCGCGGGCAGTGGCGCAAAGTTATTACGAGAGCCGCGAGCGCATCGGTTTTCCGATGGCGCCGCGTGAGTGGGTGGAACAGATGACGAAGAAGGCGGCGTGAGCGAGATGACGATTACTAGCAAAAACCTTCTCGTTGAACTGTTTGTTGAAGAACTGCCGCCCAAGGCATTGAATAAGCTGGGTGATGCGTTTGCCAGCGTGCTGCTCGAGCAGCTGAAAGTGCAAGGGCTGGCTGCAGTCGACTCCGTGTTGACTGCATATGCCTCACCGCGCAGGCTGGCCGCGCACATCACATCGGTCGCCTCGCAGGCTGCCGACAAGGCTGTCTCTCAAAAGCTGATGCCTCTATCGGTCGCGATTTCTGCCAACGGCCCAACTCCTGCCCTCCTCAGAAGATTGGAAGCAATTGGGTACCCCCTTTCAGCACGTGAGCAAATCTCAAAGGCTATCTCTGAAACTCCGTTGGACCAGCTTCAAACGGCTTTGTATGAAAGTGAAAGCCCTAGACGTTCATTGCGCCGAGCACTGGACGGGAAAGCCGAGTCTCTTTTCGATGACAGCGTACAGCCCGGTGTAGATTTGAGCGTTGGACTTCAGAAAGCGCTGAACGAAGCCATCGCCAAATTGCCGATTCCCAAGGTTATGAGCTACCAGCTGGAAACCGATTGCGATCTGCCGGGCTGGAGCAGCGTCAGTTTTGTGCGCCCAGCGCACGGACTGGTTGCGCTGCACGGTGCGGACGTGGTGCCGGTGCAGGCGCTGGGTTTGAAGGCCGGCAACAGCACGCATGGTCATCGGTTTGAGGCAGCCGTTGATCCAGTGATTTTGAAGGACGCTGACAGTTATGCGGCGACTCTGCGCAATGACGGTGCGGTGATCGCCAGCTTCGCCGAACGCAAGGCCGAGATTGCAAAACAACTGGCAGCTGCGGCAGCAAAAGTCGGCGGTGGCGTGAAGGCGATTGAAGACGACGCGCTGCTAGATGAAGTCACCGCGCTGGTCGAGCGGCCCAACGTGCTGGTGTGCGAGTTCGAGAAAGAATTCCTGGACGTGCCACAAGAGTGCCTGATCCTGACGATGAAGGCGAACCAGAAATACTTTCCGTTGCTTGATGCGACGGGTAAGCTGACCAATAAATTTCTGGTCGTCAGCAACATCACGCCAGACGATGCCAGCGCTGTTGTTCAGGGCAACGAACGCGTGGTGCGTCCGCGTCTGGCCGATGCGAAATTTTTCTTTGACCAGGACCGCAAGAAGACGCTCGCTTCGCGGCTGCCTCAATTAGATAAGGTGCTTTATCACAACAAGCTTGGCCTTCAAGGACTTCGCTTGGAGCGGGTAAAAGCCATTGCAGGATTGATTGCCCAAAGGCTCAACCATGGTGAGCTATCCGCGTCAGTGCAATCAGCAGCAGAATTGGCGAAGACCGATCTTGTGACCGACATGGTAGGCGAATTTCCTGAGCTTCAGGGCACGATGGGACGCTATTACGCTCTGCATGACGGTTTGAGCTCTGACGTCGCTGACGCAATTGAGGATCACTACAAACCGCGGTTCTCCGGCGACGTCCTGCCGCGCAATACCGTTGGACTGATCGTTGCTCTTGCTGACAAGCTTGAGACGTTGACGGGGATGTTTCATATCGAAAACTTTCCTACTGGAGACCGTGATCCGTTTGCGCTACGTCGGCATGCATTAGGTATTGTTCGGATACTGATAGAACGAGACCTACCGCTGACAGTTGGTGAGCTGATTGGCATTGGGCTATCTGTTCTTGGCAGCGACACACCGCAAAAAGCTTGGGCCGCTCGCGTTTCTGTTTCTAAAAGTATTGAGAACCGTGGTGGGGTTAGCGCTGTGGGTTACACAACGGAGTTGATTAAGCCTGGGACTCACCAATTACTTTCAGAATTCTTCCTTGAGCGCCTCGCAGGTCTTCTGCGAGATCAAGGTTTCAGTAGCCAAGAAGTTAGCGCGGTAGTTAGCCGCGACCAGCGTCTGGGCGACATCCCCAAACGCCTGGCCGCCGTCCGTACCTTCGCCGCCCTCCCTGAAGCTCCAGCCCTCGCTGCCGCCAATAAACGCATCGGCAACATTCTGAAGAAAACCGAAAACGTCGACGCCCATGTCAGCGAGGTATTGCTGAGTGAGTCCGCTGAAATCGCCTTGTACACCGCGATGAAAAACATGGTACCCAAGGCGAACGCCGAGTTCGAAGCCAGCGACTACACCGCGTCGCTGCAAACCCTCGCAGCTCTTCGCGCACCGGTCGATGCGTTCTTCGAAAGCGTGATGGTCAATGCCGAGCAGATGGACTTGCGCCTGAACCGCCTCGGTCTACTGGCCACGCTGCATCAGGCCATGAACCGTGTGGCTGACCTTTCAAAGTTGGCAACGTAGTCGAATCCGCCAGGAACCCCATGAAACTCGTCATCCTCGACCGCGACGGCACCATCAACGCTGACAGCGACGACTTCGTCAAAACGCCTGAAGAATGGCTGCCGCTGCCCGGCGCGCTGGAAGCGATTGCGCGACTGAACCATGACGGCTGGCATGTGGTGATTGCGTCTAACCAGTCGGGGCTGGGGCGCGGCCTGTTTGACGTGGCGTCGCTCAATGCGATTCACACCAAGATGCACAAGATGCTGGCGGCGGTTGGTGGCCGCGTCGATGCGGTGTTTTATTGCCCGCACAGCCCGGAAGAAAGCTGCAATTGCCGCAAGCCGCTGCCAGGGCTGTTCGAGCAGATCGGCGCGCGTTTTGGCATCCCGTTGAAAGGTGTGCCGACGGCTGGTGACTCGCTGCGCGATCTGCAGGCAGGCGCGGCAGCAGGCTGCGAGCCGCACCTGGTGCTGACCGGCAAGTCGGCAGCATTTCATGACGGTGGGCGGCCTGAGGGCTTGCCGGCGGGCACGGTGCTGCATGCAGACTTGTCGGCCTTTGTGGATTTCATCATCGAGCGCGGCGTGCGGCCCGCGTCCGCCGTCGCGCCGTCTTCATAGATGCTATAAAAATAATAGCTGCTTGCGCACGTATTTCGTGGCCTACAGCACTAAAACGCTTATAAAAATGAATAAAAACATCGCTGAAGCTCCCCTATGCCTTTGATTCGATCCCTCCTGCACATGCTGTGGATGACCCTCACGGTGATCCCCTGGGCGCTGGCCGTGCTGGTGTACTCGATGTTCGCCAGCAGCACGAAAATCTATTGGCTGTGCGCTGGCTGGCTGCGCGTGGCGGTCAATGGCGGCACGGCGATTTTGGGTATCCAAAATCGCGTCACTGGGATGGAAAACCTCCCGACCGGCCAGACCAGTGCCTGTGTGCTGCTGGTCAAGCACCAGAGCACCTGGGAGACGTTTTCGATGGTGACGCTGATGCCGCATCCGCTGGCCTTTGTGTTCAAGCGCGAGCTGCTGTATGTGCCGTTTTTCGGCTGGGCCATGAGCCGTATGGACATGATTCACATTGACCGCAGCCAGCGCACGCAGGCGTTTGCCAAGGTGGTGGCGCAGGGCAAGCGGCTGATGGCGCAGGGCACCTGGGTCATCATGTTTCCCGAAGGCACGCGCATTCCGCGCGGCATGAAAGGCGTCTACAAATCAGGCGGCACGCGGCTGGCGATAGAGACCGGCGCGCCGGTGATTCCGGTGGCCGTGACCTCGGCCAAGTGCTGGCCGCGCAAGGCATTCCTCAAAAAGCCGGGCATCGTCGATATCTCGATTGGCCCGCCGATCAGCAGCGTGGGGCGCCAGCCTGACGAGCTGATGCGCGAGGTTGAAGCGTGGATCGAAACCGAGATGCGCCGTCTTGATCCCGAGGCTTATGTCGGCGCCGATGTCACCCCAGTGTGGCAGAAAAAGCCATGAGCCTGGCGTCGTCGACTTTGCCTCAAGCGTTCGCATTGCCTGTGACCGTTCTAGACTTGCTGCCATGACCCCACTGCTTCGGTTCACGCTTGATCTGTTCGGGTTCGAGCCTGCCGCGGCGCCCACACAGCGCAAGCTGCCCAGAGTGCTAAAACCGCCGGTCTGCAAGCCAAATCAGCCTGTAGCCCCCGTAATACGTGCGCAACCAGCTATTGAAAGCATAGCAGATGCGACCTTGAAAGCTGATGCAACGGCGGTCGATTTGCCGCCGCCGCAGACGCTGCAGCAGTTACTGCCGCCCACAGCCATTCGCCACCCGCGCGCCACACGTCAGCTGCTGCTGGGCGATGTGCTGGTCGGCTATGAGTTCAAACGCGGCAAGCGCCGCACCATCGGGTTTTCGGTCGGCCCGGAAGGGTTGGCGGTGCGGGCGCCCAAATGGGTGCCGCTGCCGGAAATCGACAAGGCGGTGTTTGAGAAATCAACCTGGATTCTCAAAAAACTGCAGGAAATGCGCGAACGCGGCGACCGGCTGGAGGCCACCCGCATTGACTGGGCTGATGGCTGCGTGCTGCCGTTTCTGGGCCAGCCAGTGACGGTGCGGCTGGACCCGGCTCATGCCTTCAGCGGTGTCGGTGCTGAGCTGAAAAGCACTGTGAACCTCGGGCCTGGCGCGCCCATGACGGGGCCTGCTGATGAGGCGCCCCGCCTGACGCTGCATGTCGGCCTGCCCCACAGCGCCTCACCGGCGCAAATACGTGACGCCGTGCAGGCCTGGCTGATGCGCCAGGCGAAGCGAATCTTTACCGAGCGTCTGGCCCACTTCGCGCCCCATCTGGGTGTCAGCTGGCGCAAACTCAGCCTGTCGAGCGCTGGCACGCGTTGGGGCAGCGCCAGTGCGGACGGTGCGATTCGCCTGAACTGGCGGCTGGTGCATTTCACGCAGCCGGTGCTTGACTATGTGGTGGTTCACGAACTCAGTCACCTGCGCGTGATGGACCACAGCCCTCGATTTTGGGACACGGTGCGCTCGGTGGTGCCTGACTACGCGCAGCTGCGCGGCCAGCTGAAAGATGAATCGGTGCCGCGCTGGTAAGTCATGGAGAGGTTTTTAGTGTTAAAAAATGCCGTTACTGGTCAGATCGCGCATAGAAAGGAACGCGGGATCAGGCGATTTGCGTAAAATGACGAACAAGTTCTGAAAATCGTTAAAAACGAAAAGTAATAGGGTGTGTCTGTGCATGAAAAAGTGATCCTTGTTGTTGAAGACAATCCAGACCATCTGGAACTGACCGTGTCGACGCTGGAAGACCAGGGCGTCAAGGCAAAAATAGTCGCCGAGCGCGACGGCGCGCTGGCGCTGCAGTATTTGTTCGGCCATGGCCCGCACGCCGGCCGTGACACGCGCGAGCAACCCGCCTTCATCCTGCTCGACATGAACCTGCCGAAACTGTCGGGGCTGGACGTGTTGCGCTGCCTGCGCCGCAACCCGATCACCGCGCTCGTGCCCGTCATCATGCTGACCTCGTCGGGCGAGCATTCCGACATGCTGGCCTGCTACAAAAGCGGCTGCAACGGCTTTGTCCGCAAGCCGGTCAATTTTGGTGAATTCACGCAAAAATTGAATTGCGTGCAGGCTTATTGGCTGGGCGTCAATGAATCGGTCGTCGTCGGTTGACAAGGCGCGCAGCAGGCTGGAACCTGCACCAGCGTCCCGCTGCGAAATAGCCGCTGCATGAAATTTAAAGCTACCCTGCGTTTGCGCCTGGTGTTGCTGATGCTGGCGGCCGTGTTGCCGCTGTTTGCGCTGTCGCTGATCACCTCGGTGGTCAGCACTGATGCGGCCATCCAGCGGGCCACCGGCAGCCTCCAGGCGGTAGCAGCCCTGGTGGCCAGCAATCAGCAGCAGATGGCCGAAACCGCCAAGCAGGTGCTGACAGCCGTTGCCAATTCGCCCGATGTCATGGAGGGCAACGCGGCGCGCTGCTCCAGCTATCTGGCTGATCTCAACCGGCTTTACACCGCTTACGCCAATCTGGGCATCGTCGGCATTGACGGCAACACGCGTTGCCACGGGTTTGACGATAGCAAAGCCACTTTCCTGGGTGACCGTTCCTACTTTCGTGACGCCGTGGCTAGTCGGGGATTCGTATCGGGCGAGTACATATTCGGCCGTTTGACGGGCAAGCATATTTTTGGTTTTGCGCTGCCCACGCTGGACGCGAATGGGCACGTGAATCAGGTGGCTTATGTGGTGCTTGACCTGGCTGCGATGTCCGCATCCATTGCACAAACCCGACTGCCGCCCAGCGGACGGGTGGCCGTCGTCGACCGCAACGGAACGGTGTTGGCCGCCAGGCCGCCTGTGCCGGGCGGGATTGGCAGCAAGCTCCCCAGCCCGATAGCGCAGGAGGCAGTCAAGATTATGAGCGCCGGTGTGCGCGAAGGCATCGACGCAGCAGGTCAGGAACGAATTTTTGCCTTCCAGCCGTCCGGGATGGGCGCGGATTCACCGTTTTTTGTCATCGTCAGCATGGAACGGGCGGAGATCATCGCGCCGGCTCACCGTGAACGCAATATTGAACTGTTGGCGCTGGCGGGCGTGGCCTTGCTGGGCGCCGCATTCGCCTGGATGCTGGGTGGCCGGATGATTGTGCGGCCGACGGCCGAGATTTTGCAGGCTACCCAGCGTGTAGGTGAGGGGCAACTCGGCGCTCGTGTGGCGCTGCAGCGGCTGGGCCGGGCCAGCGAGTTTACCGATATCGCCGACGGCATCAACCGCATGGCCGACGCGCTGGCAGAGCGCGAATCCGAACTCAAAAGCGAGCTGTTCAAAAGCCAGCGCGCCCAGCGCAAACTGGTTGACGCACAGCGCATGGGCCGCATCGGTCACAGTGAGCTGAATCTGGCGACCCAGCGCATTGAGTTGTCAGATGAGGTCAGCGCGCTGTTCGGGCTGCAGCCAGGCGGCTTTGATGGTCATTTCAATACCCATTTGCGGATGGTGCATCCGGACGACCAGGCGCGCTTTCAGCACAGCCGTGAAGATGCCACGCGCGACGGAGCAGATCTGGACATTGAGTACCGCCTCATCACCCCGGCCGGCGATCTGCGCTGGATCCACCAGATCGGCCGCCAGGAGCTTGATGAAGCGGGCGCCCCCGTCAGCCGGATTGGCGTGATGCAGGACATCACCAAGCGCAAGCAGGCCGAGCAGGCGATGCTGGACAGCGAACAGCGCTATGCCGCGTTGTTTGAGGCCGCGCCGCTGCCGATGTGGGTATTTCTTGACGACACGGATCAGTACCCGTTCGTCGCGGTCAACGACGCGGCGGTGAAAGAGTACGGCTACGCACGCGAGGAATTTTTGCAGATGAATGCCTTTGATGTGCATCCGCCGGGCGAATATGCACGCCTGCGCAAGCATCTGGCGGGCACCTCAATGCTGCGCAAGGCATCATGGAATCACCGCAGAAAAGACGGGCATGTTTTTCCGGTTGATGTGGTGTCCAAGTCGATTCGCTATGCGGGCAAGTCAGCGCGCTTTGTAACGGCGCTTAATCTGACGGCGCAGCGCGAAGCCGAGGCGACCGTGCAGGAGCATTTGTTCACGCTGCAGCGTGCCGCCGATGCCGCTGCAGCTATTACCTGGCACCAGACGCTGGACGGCATGATGCAGGAATTCGCGGACCAGGCGCGCGGCGTCATCGGTGCCGAGCAGGCGTTCGTGAGCCTGTCCGACGGACAAGGTGCGCTGACTTTTACCATCGCCTTGTCAGCGTCGGAAAGCCATGCCGCCGTCTGGAAAATAGAACAACTCTCCGAGTTTGCGTCACTGTTCAAACCACTTCTTTCCAGCGGCCGCGCGATGCGGCTCACGGCATCGGATATCGAGCTGCTTCAGGCGCAGCAAATCCATGAGAGCGCTGCCCGTGGCGCAGTGGAAATGCTGCCGCTCATGCGCGGGTGCCTGGCGGTGCCGCTGCTCGGGCGCAATGGCAAAAGCATCGGCTTGCTGCAGCTGTCGGACAAGTACGAGGGCGACTTCACCCAGCAGGACGAATACGTGGTCATGGAGCTGGCCCGGCTGTCAGCTATCGGCATGGAAAACGTCCAGCTGATCGAGGAAGTCAACCAGCTCAACAGCCATCTTGAACAAAAGGTCGCCGAGCGAACCGAAGCGTTAACGCGCCAGGAAGCCTTGTTCCGGGCGCTGGCCCAGCAGGCGCCGCAGGTGGTGTGGACGACCAATCGTTACGGGCAGGTCACGTACCTTAACCGGGCCTGGTTTGACCTGGTAGGTGGCGCGCTTGAAAACTGGTCCGGCACGCAGTGGTATGCGGCCATGCATCCGGAAGACTTGCCGGGCATGCAGGCCAACTGGAAGCAGGCCAGCAAAAGCTGCCAGTCGTTTGCCGGCGTGCGGCGGGTGCTGGCCCGAGACGGCAGCCTGCACACCATGTCCTACCGGGCCTCACCGGTATTTGACACCCAGGGCACGGTCTCGTTCTGGGTTGGTATTGATGCCGACATCACCGAGGTGAAGGCCATCGAAGCCGAGCTGCGCCTGTCCAATCAGGAACTGGAAGCTTTTTCATATTCAGTCTCGCACGATCTGCGCTCGCCGCTCAACACCATCGACGGCTTCAGCCGGCTGCTGGCCAAGCAGATCAACGCCGATACGGGCGCGCGGGCGCTGCATTACCTGTCGCGCATTCATGCCGGCGTGGCGCAGATGAGCCAGCTGATCGAAGATATTTTGTCGCTGGCGCAGGTTTCGCGCGTGCAGTTGCGCCACGAGTTGATTGACCTGTCGGCACTGGCCGCAAAAAGCGTCGAGGCATTGCGCGTGCGTGACCCTGAACGTGAAGTCAAGGTACACATCGACAGAAATCTGCAGGCCTTCGGCGACTCGCGGCTGGTCAGTGTGGTGATGGAAAATCTGCTGGGCAATGCATGGAAGTTTTCTTCGCAGCGTGCAGATGCGTCGATTTCGGTCGGGCAAACCATCGACCCCGCCGGGCAAGTGTCGTTTTTTGTGCGCGACAACGGCGCCGGTTTCGACATGGCCTATGCCGACAAACTGTTTCGCGCCTTTCAACGCCTGCACACCACAGCCGAATTTCCGGGAACCGGCATTGGCCTGGCGACTGTCAACCGCATCATTGCGCGCCACGGCGGCAGCCTGTGGGCCCAGTCGTCGCCGGGGCAGGGTGCGAGCTTCTTCTTTACCTTGCCGAAGTTTCCAACGCCTGTTTGATGCGCTGCTGCAAGTGCGTCTGCACGGCCTGAACAGTCCGGCCATCAAAAGCACCTAAAATCCGTGAATTGCGGAAATTGCCAAAATTCAAATTTGTTACGCTCTAATCCATCATCCATGTCTACCGAACCCAAATCCTTCGAAACAGCCATCGTCGCCGCCGATTTTTCCAGTGAAGATTACTGCGGCACCAGTTACGCGGCCAAGCTGATGGGCTTGTCCGTCGCCACCGTCCAGTCACTGGTGGAAAAGGGCGAAATCGACGCCTGGAAGACTCTGGGGGGTCATCGCCGAATCGCGCTCAGCTCGATCAACGCCTATCTGGCCCGGCACAGTCCGCAACTGAGCCGCGCCGACACCGACCCCAAAAGCCGTTTGCGCGTGCTGATCGTCGAGGACGACGAGAGCACCCGCGAACTGTACCGATGCCAGCTCGAAGAGTGGGACTTGCCGGTTGACTCCACCTTCATGCCGTCGGCCATTGAAGCGCTGATGGACATCGCCAGCATGCGGCCCGACCTGTTGATCACAGATTTGTCGATGCCCGGCGTGGACGGCATCGAAATGCTCAAAGCGTTGAAACGCAATCAGAACCTGGCCGACATGCAGATCATCGTCATTAGCGGCCTATCGGCAGCCGCCGTGGCCGAACGTGGCGGCCTGCCACCGCATGCGCGTCTGCTGCAAAAGCCGGTGAATTTCGACTTTCTGCAGGGCTATCTGACCGCGCTGGTGACCGCCAACCGCAAGTGGCGGCGCTAGCGAAAGCTCTGTGCTTAAATTTAGATGCTATTAATTTAATAGCTGCTTACGCACGTATTACGTGGGCTAGAGGCCTAAAAGATACCCAAACAGGTTGATTGACGGCTGCTGGAAGCAATTTTCCCGGCAGCCGCGCCGCGCATCAGGCGCCAAATTCCCACTGACGGCTGGCGCCCAGAACTGCGTCGGGATACGGCGCCTTGCCGCGCGAGCCGTTGTAGCGGCCAAGGCCCATGAAAACATCGCCCTTTTCCCGGTCCAGGTAGTGGCGAAGAATGACGCAGCCAAAGCGAAGGTTGGTCTGCATGTGAAACAGCTTGCCGGCGTCGCCGTCGCCAATCACGCGGGTCCAAAACGGCATCACTTGCATGTAGCCGCGCGCGCCAACCACGCTGACGGCGTACTTGCGGAAGTTGCTTTCGACCTGAATCAGGCCCATCACCAGCGTCACGTCGAGCCCGGCGCGTTTGCTTTCGTACCAGACGCTTTGCAAAAACTCCTTGCGGATTTGCCACTCGGGCTTTTTCTTTTTCAGCCGTTCGCTCATCGTGCCCAGCCAGCGCAGGTAGTGCAGGCGACTTTCGGTGTCGCGGAAGATGGGCTCGGGCGGTCCCTGGCTGGCGATGGCAGCACTGAGCGCGCTGCGCACGGCGTCAGCCAGCGGTTCTTCAAGTTGCCCGCCAGCGCTGGCCTGCTCTGGAAATAATAGCGAGCCGAGCAGTAAAGACGGGGGCAGGAAGCACATCCTTCTTGAAATATGGCCTTGCTGAGGGCTGGAAGACGCTAGGGGCCGCATGGACAATCGAAGCAGCGCTGCCGACGATCAGGCGGGCAGTACGCCGAGTTTTCCCTTGAGGAAATTCAGCGCACCCTCGGCGTCTACTTTGGTCGATGCGGCATCGCGGCGGTGCTGGTACTCAAGCTGGCCATCTTTGAGCCCGCGGTCACCAATGGTGATGCGGTGCGGCACGCCGATCAGTTCCCAGTCGGCGAACATCGCGCCGGGGCGCTCGTTGCGGTCGTCGAGGATCACATCGACGCCGGCGGCCATCAGCTCGCCGTAGAGCTTGTCGGCAGCGGCTTTCACGTCGGGGAAACGGTCGGGGCTGATCGGGCAAAGCACGACGGTAAACGGCGCAATTGCGTCGGGCCAGATGATGCCGCGCTCGTCATGGTTTTGCTCGATGGCGGCAGCCGGCAGACGGGTAATGCCAATGCCGTAGCAACCCATTTCAAAAAACTGCGGCTTGCCGTTTTCACCCAGGAAGGTGGCGTTCATCGCCTGGCTGTACTTGGTGCCCAGGTAGAAGACGTGGCCGACCTCGATGCCGCGTTCGATGGCGAGCGCGCCCTTGCCGTCGGGCGAGGGGTCGCCGGCGACGACGTTGCGGATGTCGGCTACAAGGTTAGGCTCTTCTAAGTCTCTGCCCCAATTAACACCGGTCATATGAAAACCCGCTTCATTTGCACCGCAGATCCAGTCACTCATCGCTGCTACTTCGCGATCAACAACCATTTTTACGGGCCATTCGACGAATCCAATTTTTCCAGCATCACCTTCGAGTGGTACCAGTTTGTGCGACTTTGAGGGAATGGGGCCTAGATATCCTGGACGGCAACCGAATAAATCTTTAATTTCAGCTTCTGTAGCGAAGCGGAAACCCGCGAGACCGGGCACCTTGCCGACCTTGACTTCATTCATGTCATGGTCGCCGCGCAGCAGCAGCAGCCAGACTTGCGACTTGACGACTTCGCCTTTGTCGTTGGTTTCATCAGTGGCCAGCACCAAAGATTTGACGGTGGTCTGTAGTGGAATGCCGAGCAACTCGGCCACATCAGCGCAAGTGGCCTTTCCAGGTGTTGCGGTTTTGATCATTGGCTGACAAGGCGGATTGCGCTTGCCCTGCGGCGATAACCGTGGATCAAGGGCTTCCGCCTTCTCCATGTTAGCGGCGTAGTCGCTGCCAGGGCAATACACAATCGCGTCTTCGCCGGTCGCAGCGATGACCTGAAACTCTTCGCTCAAATCGCCGCCAATCGCGCCACTGTCGGCAGCCACAGCGCGGTAGGTCAGGCCGAAGCGGTCAAATATCCGGCGGTAGGCCGCAGCCATGGCCTGGTAGCTGGTTTTGGCGGAGGGGGGGTCGCGGTCAAAGCTGTAGGCGTCTTTCATCGTGAATTCGCGGCCGCGCATCAGGCCGAAACGGGGACGGCGTTCGTCGCGAAACTTGGTCTGAATCTGGTAGAAGTTTTTCGGCAACTGCTTGTAGCTTTTGATGTCTTGCCGCACCACATCGGTGATGACTTCTTCGCTGGTCGGCTGCACAATGAAATCGCGGCCGTGGCGGTCCTTGATGCGCAGCAGTTCGGCTCCCATTTTTTCAAAACGGCCGGTCTCTTGCCACAGCTCGGCGGGCTGGATCACTGGCATCGTCATCTCAATCGCGCCAGCCTTGTTCATCTCGTCGCGCACGATTGCCTCGACCTTGCGGATCACGCGCAGTCCCATCGGCATGTAGGTGTAGACACCGGCGCCCAGCTTTTTAATCATGCCGGCGCGCATCATCAATTGGTGGCTGGCGACTTCAGCGTCTGCAGGCGCTTCCCTGAGTGTGGAGATGAAGAACTGGGAGGCTTTCATGCGGTATTTTTTGTATGGGGACGGTGCTGCAGCGGTCCCACCGCATTAGTGCGATTGGCACTTGGGCCTGTGCTGTGCATAATGGAAGCAGTTTAAAAAATTGAGGTTTGATTATGCTCGACCGGGACGGCTTCAGGCCCAACGTCGGCATCATCTTGCTCAACCAGAGAAGTCAGGTATTTTGGGGCAAACGAATCCGTACGCACTCGTGG
>JANLYY010000009.1:0-3471 GCA_031365885.1 Polaromonas sp.
TTCACGCTGGAAGAGCGCATCGCCACGCTTGAAGGCGGCAAATTTTGTACGCTGGTGCCCAGTGGGCTGGCGGCGGTGGTACTGGTTGGCATGGCGTTTTTGAAGGCGGGTGACGAGCTGCTGATCCCTGACAATGCGTATGGCCCGAACAAGGCCTTTGCGCAGCACGAGCTGGCTCACTGGGGCATCACGCACCAGTTTTATGACGCTATGAATCCGGCTGATCTAGCTGCCAAACTCACTGCCAAAACCCGGCTGGTCTGGCTGGAAGCCGCGGGTTCGATCACGATGGAATTTCCGGACATTCCCGCGCTGATTGCGGTTGTCAAACAGCATGATGATGCCCACGCACGGGGCATCGTCACCGCGCTCGACAACACCTGGGGCGCTGGCCTGGCCTTCAGCGCATTCGATTTGGGCGTCGATGTGTCGATTCAGGCGCTGACCAAATATCCCAGCGGCGGCGGCGACGTGTTGATGGGCTCGGTCGTCACTAACGACGAGGCGCTGCACCAGGCCGTTCACTTTTGCCACATGCGCGTCGGCTACGGCGTCAGCGGCAATGACTGTGAGTTGGTACTGCGCAGCCTGCCATCGATGGCGCTGCGCTACACCGCGCAAGACGCGGCAACCCGCCAGCTGGCGCTGTGGCTTCAAGGCCAGCCGCAGATCGCTGCCGTGCTGCACCCAGCCTTGCCTGGCTCACCCGGCCACGCGGTGTGGAAGCGCGACTGCAGCGCGGCCGCATGCCTGCTCAGCATTGTTTTCAAACCTGAATTCAGTCAGGCGCAGATCGACAATTTCTGCGACAACCTGAAGCTGTTCAAGCTCGGCTACAGCTGGGCCGGGCCGGTGAGTCTTTGCGTGACTTATGACATGCCATCGATACGCCCAAACGGATGGGTACACGCCGGCGGTCTGGTGCGATTTTCAATCGGGCTCGAAGCGGTGGAAGACCTGCAGGCCGATATCAGCCAGGCCTTGATGGCGCTCTAGGGGCGCTCTGATGGCAGTGGTTTTTGCAGGCAGGGCGATGCATTACAGTACGGCTTACCTATTTACGAAAGCATGCAGTGGCAACTCCCAATTACGGATATGAAAAGCGCCAGAAAGAGCTCGCTAAAAAACGCAAGAAAGAAGACAAGCTCAAGCGCAAGGCCGAAGGAAAACCGGACGACGGCTCCGACGACGACACCAGTGACACAGCCGATACCGCCACTCCTAATCCTGGTGAAGCGCCACCCGACCAGGCCGCTGGTTGAGCTGGCAGCCCCAACCTGCATTTTCGAGTGAAAAAGCCTTATAGTCCCCTAAATACGTGCGTAAGAAGCTATAAAATTAATAGCGAATAACACGGGCAGCTGTACACCAACCCGGCCCTGCTGAATATCAGAGGGCCGGGTTTTTTGTTTCATTTGCGATGGCCGCAATGGCCGCGGTGGCTGGGGTTTCCACCAGCATCTGCCGCGCCAGCGCCGTCATCGCACCCAAGCTACGGCCGTGCGGCGCAATCACCACGGCATCGGCGTACTGCGTGAAATTGCGGCGCATCGACTGCAGATAAACCGGGTCGTAATGTTTGACCAGCAACTCGCGCACCACAGCCGCCACATCGCCGCCGCGCGAGCGCGCCTGCCAGTCGGCCACGGTTTCCTTGCCGCGCGCCTGAGTCAGTGCGCCCAGCCGGTCGCAAAAAAACTCGATGTCCCTGACAAAAAAATCATAGTCTTCGAGCAGCAGCGCCACCCGTTCGTCCTCGGACAAGCTCAATTGCAGGCACCGGCTGCCACGCATGGCGGCTATCAGCCCTTCAGGCACCGCCACGTTGCCGACTTTCTTGCTTTCGCTTTCAATGTAAACCGGCCGTGCCGCATCGAAACTGCGCAGTGCCGCCCAGATACGGCTGTCAAACGCCTTTTGCGAAGGCTGGGCTAGGCCGGGAATCAGCCCCAGCACCGATGAGCGGTGATTTGCCAGCGCTTCCAGGTCCAGCACCTGCGCGCCCTCTGCGGCCAGCGCCTGCAGCAGCCGCGTCTTGCCCGAGCCCGTGGTGCCGCAAATCACGCGGAAGCTATGCCGGGCTGCCAGCGACGGCAAATCGGCCACCAGCGCGGCCCTGAAGGCCTTGTAGCCGCCATCGACCAGCGTGACCCTGAAACCGATCTGGTCAAGGACTAATGCTAGCGAGCCGCTGCGCTTGCCGCCGCGCCAGCAATACACCAGCGGCTGCCAGTCGCGCGGTTTGTCCAGCACGTCGCGCGCAATATGCGCAGCGATGTTTTTGGCGACCAGCGCCGCGCCGCGTTTTTTGGCGTCGAAGGCGCTGATCTGCTTGTAGTCGGTGCCGACCCGCTGGCGTTCGTCGTCGTGCAGACTGGGCCAGTTGACGGCGCCGGGCAGGTGGTCTTCCGCGTATTCGCCCTCGCTGCGGGCGTCGATGATGTCGGAAAAGCTGTCCAAACTGTTCAGTGCTGCCTCAGCGGAAATGCGTTCCAGGCTCACGGAATCAGCTTCTTCAATTCGGGCCACACATTGCCCAGCATCTTGGCCTGCGCCTGCTCGTTCGGGTGAATGCGGTCGGCCTGAAACTGCGAGGCGACATCTTCCACATCGGCAACGCCCTTGAGGAAGAAGGGCACCAGCGCGACCTTCTCGGCCCTTGCCACTTTGGTGAACAGACCCGAGAACGTCGCCCCATAGTTACCGCCGTAGTTAGGCGGCACCTGCATGCCCAGCAGCAGCACTTTGGCACCGGTCTTTTTCGCCGCCTGCGTCATCGCCGTCAGGTTTTTCTCGGTCATGTCCAGCGGCAGGCCGCGCAGCGCGTCGTTGCCACCCAATTCGATCACCACGGTGTCCGGCTTGTGCTGCGCCAGCAATGCGGACAGGCGTGAACGGCCGCCCGACGTAGTGTCGCCGCTGATGCTGGCGTTGACAACGCGCGCGGTTTTCTTTTCGCCGGCCAGCTGCTTTTCCAGCAACGGCACCCAGCCGGTACCGCGCTTGAGGCCATATTCAGCACTCAGCGAATCGCCGACGATCAGGATGGTATTGGCGGACGCCGCATTGGCTTGCGCCTGCACCAGCGCGGGTACAGCCAGAATCGAGCCTAGCAACAGCGCGGCAAGTGGTTTTGCCAGCGGGTCATTCCGCCTGCGGGCAAGCTTGCTAAAGTCCAAAGTTGCAAATCTCCATGCTGATGATCCAAAGTTTTTCGAGAAGGCTGACATGTTTGACCCTGCGGTATCTGTAGCGACCGACACCCCCTTGGTGCCTGCCAATCCTTCAATTGTTTCCGTTGCGCATGTTTTCAAGTCAGTCACTGACTCAACCGGCACATTAAACATTTTGCAGGACATCGATTTTGCGCTGGCCCCCCGCGAAACAGCCGCCATTGTCGGCGCATCGGGTTCGGGCAAAAGCACCTTGCTGTCTATCATCGCCGGGCTGGATACGCCGACCAAAGGCACG
>JANLYY010000065.1:0-6757 GCA_031365885.1 Polaromonas sp.
CCGGGCGATGAGGCGGAGAGGGCGATTCGAAGTCATTGGCCGATTCGGTTGACCATGATTTCTAGTACGTCGAATCTATGCCATGTCACGCGCTGCGCCTGAGTTTGAGCGCTGCAACGAAAAAACCCGCTGGAGTGCAGCGGGTTTTCAGGAGGTGCAGCCGACAGCGAGCTGCGAAAGCAGGCTGAATTACTTCAGCTTGATTTCCTTGTATTCCACATGCTTGCGTGCTTTTGGATCAAATTTCATGATCAGCATTTTGTCGGGCGTGGTCTTCTTGTTTTTGGTGGTCGTGTAGAAGTGACCGGTGCCGGCGGTTGATTCCAGCTTAATTTTTTCGCGTGCGCCTTTAGCCAGGATATTTCCTGGTCAGTTGGGGACAGAGCTTGACGCTTCGCGCTAGCGATCAGTCCCACAAAAAATTAATTTACTTCACCGCGGGCACGAAGATCCACCAGGATCGCGTCGATGCCTTTTTTGTCGATCAGTCGCAACCCGGCGGTCGTGATGCGCAGACGCACCCAACGATTCTCGGTCTCGACCCAGAAACGGCGGTACTGCAGATTAGGCATGAACCGGCGCTTGGTTTTGTTGTTGGCGTGAGAAACCTTGTTTCCCACCATCGGGCCTTTGCCCGTTACCTGACAGACGCGTGCCATGAGCACTCTCCGTAAAAAAATAAAATCGGATGCTGGGAGTCTTTGGGAACTCCCAGCTAAGCCTCAAATTATAGCCTGAAACCAAGGCTCCCTCAAGTCTCAAGTTCGCAGCTGAGCTCACGCAGTGAGCGACCGTGGAAAGCCATGAGGCGCGCTCTCCTTCAAGCAGGGGCCGCAGGACTGGCTTCGTCATACCGCAGGCGCCGGGCTGCGAGACGCCGCCCTTTTGTGTGCCGTCCAGGCCGTGGGGGCTTGTCAACTCTGTTCCAGGAAACGCTGTGCATCAAGTGCCGCCATGCAGCCGGTGCCCGCGCTGGTGATGGCCTGGCGGTAGACGTGGTCCTGCACGTCGCCTGCTGCAAAAACACCCGGCACACTGGTCATGGTGGCAAAGCCCTGCAGACCTGTTTTGGTGATGATGTAGCCGTCTTTCATGTCAAGCTGTCCAACAAAAATATCGGTGTTGGGCTGATGCCCGATGGCAATAAAGCAGCCAGACAGCTTCAAATCTTGCTTGCTGTCGTCGCGTGCGCTTTTCAGCCGCACGCCGGTCACGCCAGACGCATCACCCAGCACTTCGTCCAGCGTGCTGTGCAGCTTCAGCTCGATCTTGCCGGCCGCCACTTTCTCATGCAGCTTGTCGATCAGAATCGCTTCTGCCTTGAACTTGTCGCGGCGATGCACCAGCGTGACCTTGCTTGCGATGTTCGACAAGTACAACGCTTCCTCGACTGCGGTGTTTCCGCCGCCGACGACGCACACTTCCTGGTTCTTGTAGAAAAAACCGTCGCAGGTGGCGCAACCGGAAACGCCGCGCCCCATGAATGCGGTTTCTGAAGGAAGCCCCAGATACTTGGCCGATGCGCCGGTCGCGATGATCAGCGTGTCGCACGTGTAAGTGCCGCTGTCCCCTTTCAGCGTGAAAGGTCGCCTGCTGAAGTCGACTGTGTTGATATGGTCAAAAATTATTTTTGTATTGAAGCGCTCTGCATGCTCCAGAAAACGCTGCATCAAATCCGGCCCCTGCACGCCATGCGCATCGGCGGGCCAGTTGTCGACATCGGTGGTCGTCATCAGCTGGCCGCCCTGGGCGATGCCGGTAATCAGCACCGGATTCAGATTGGCGCGCGCTGCATACACGGCTGCGGTATAACCCGCCGGGCCTGAACCCAGAATGAGGACTGTCGAATGATTCATGGTTAAAAAGGAATTGGGGAAGTGTTAGAACTCAGGTAGAGTGACGTCGCATGGACGCAACGGTATTGCCAACTATTTCCATACCAGGTGTGCGTTCAGCGTTTTAAGATGACATTGTAAGAACTCACGCGGGCACACGAACCAAAGTGTCGGCCGCGAAATCTGGAGGCTACGCTTATGGCAACGATGGTATCCAACCTGGAACTGATTCGCCGGGTTCCACTTTTTTCCATGCTGACCTCTGTGCAGGCTGAATCTGTTTCGTCAGCGGTGGTTAAACGCCGCTTCAAACGGGGCGAAGACATCGTTCAGCAGGGCAAGAAATCCGACTCGCTCACGATTATCCTGACGGGGCGTGCTCGCGTCATCACCACAGACACGCGCGGAAGGGAAGTTATCCTGGCCACACTGCAGCCAGGTGCCTATGTGGGCGAAATGAGCCTGATCGACGACCAACCGCATTCGGCTACCGTGCGTGCCGAGGTGCAGACCGACGCACTCATTTTGGGCCGCATGGAATTTGCCCGCTGCCTGCCCGAAAACTCTTCCATGGCCTATGCGGTGATGAAGGGCCTGGTGCAACGCCTGCGCCATGCGGACCGGCAAATCGAGTCGCTGGCGTTGATGGATGTCTATGGCCGTGTGGCCAGGGCCCTGCTTGAGTTTGCCATTGAAGATGCCGACGGCAATGCGGTAATACGCGACAAGGTGTCGCGACAGGACGTCGCCAAAATGGTCGGCGCCTCGCGCGAGATGGTCAGCCGGGTGATGAAAGATCTTGAAGAACGCGGCTTCATCGAAAGCCGTGCTGACGGCTCGATGCTGATCAAGGAACGCCTCAGTTCTTTAAGCTAATTTTTTCGGAATTTGTTCGACTGTTGCTTGGCCTTTGTTGCTTTTTTCCCGACGACAGCTCCAGAGCCTTTTCCCAACTGCGTTAAGCTTGTGAGTGGTCTATGACTTACTCACTCGATACCCTGAACTCCCGCAATTCCCAGGCCTCTGACGCGCCCAGCGGCGTCAAGCGTTTTGCGCATGAAGTCTCCCTCATCCTCGGTTTGCTCGGCCTGATTTTCTGGCTGGCGGCCTTGCTGAGCTTCACGCCACAAGATGCGGCGTGGTCAACTTCAGGCAGCGCGGAGATGGTCGGCGGCGTGCAAGCCATCACGCGTAATTTCGGCGGCCGATTCGGCGCATGGCTGGCCGATGGGAGCTATTTTTTGCTCGGTTTTTCAGTCTGGTGGGCGCTGGCTTCCGGCGTGCGTGCCTGGCTGTCGTCCTTGGCGCGCTGGCTGCGTGGCGAGCCGATCACGCCGGATACCTACGGCAATCCTGACCGGCGCAAATTCTGGTTCTGTCTGGCGCTGTTGCTGATTGCCAGCGCCGCCCTTGAATGGTCGCGTCTTTATCGCTATGAGGTCCGGCTGCCCGGTCATGCGGGCGGTGTGCTCGGTTATCTGACCGGGTCGGCTGGCGTCAAATGGCTCGGATTTGCCGGCTCCGGGCTGGTATTCATCGCCTTGGGTGTGATTGCCGTGTCGATCGTTTTCCGCTTCTCGTGGGCGCATGTGGCACTTGATCTGGGCGCATGGATAGACAACCTGATCGATTCGCGTCGCGAGAAACGCGAGAAGGCCGAAGACCAGGCGCTCGGCAAGGTGGCCGCGCGCGAACGCGAAGAAACACTGATCGATGAACGCATCGAGATCGAAGAGCATCACCCGGCCCCCAGGCTGATAGAGCCGACCCTGCTTGGCATTCCCAAAAGTGCCCGAGTGGTGAAAGAACGGCAGAAGCCACTTTTCACCGAGATGCCTGACTCCAAACTGCCGCAGGTTGATCTGCTCGACGGCGCGCTGATCCGGCAGGAAACCGTGGCGCCCGAGACACTTGAGATGACGTCGCGACTGATCGAAAAAAAGCTGAAGGACTTTGGCGTTGAGGTGCGGGTCGTCGCTGCCGCACCGGGCCCGGTCATCACGCGCTACGAGATTGAGCCCGCTACGGGTGTCAAAGGCTCGCAAGTCGTCGGGCTGGCCAAAGACCTGGCGAGGGCCCTGAGCCTGGTGTCGATCCGCGTGATTGAAACCATTCCTGGCAAAAACTACATGGCGCTTGAGCTGCCCAACGCCAAGCGTCAATCCATCCGTTTAAGCGAAATCCTGGGCTCGCAGGTCTACAACGAAGCCAAGTCGCTGCTCACCATTGGCCTGGGCAAGGACATCGCTGGCCATGCCGTGGTCGCCGACCTTGCCAAGATGCCGCACTGTCTGGTTGCGGGCACGACCGGCTCGGGCAAATCGGTCGGCATCAACGCGATGATCTTGAGCCTGCTCTACAAGGCTGATGCGCGCGATGTGCGTCTGCTGCTGATCGACCCGAAGATGCTGGAAATGAGTGTGTACGAAGGCATTCCGCACCTGCTGTGCCCGGTGGTGACCGACATGCGACAAGCCGCGCACGGCCTGAACTGGTGCGTGATGGAGATGGAAAAGCGCTACAAGCTGATGAGCAAACTGGGCGTGCGCAACCTGGCCGGCTACAACGTCAAGATCGACGACGCCAAGGCCAAGGGCGAGTTTTTATACAACCCGTTCAGTCTGACGCCCGACCAGCCCGAGCCGCTGGAGCGCCTGCCTTACATCGTGGTGGTGATCGACGAGCTGGCCGACCTAATGATGGTGGTCGGTAAAAAAATTGAAGAGCTGATTGCGCGGCTGGCCCAAAAGGCCCGCGCTGCCGGCATTCATCTGGTGCTGGCGACCCAGCGGCCTAGTGTGGATGTGATCACCGGCCTGATCAAGGCCAACATTCCGACGCGCCTGTCGTTCCAGGTTTCCAGCAAGATCGACAGCCGCACGATTCTTGACCAGATGGGGGCCGAGGCGCTGCTGGGCATGGGCGACATGCTTTATATGCCCAGTGGCACCGGCTTTCCGATTCGCGTCCACGGTGCGTTTGTCAGTGACGACGAAGTGCATCGTGTGGTGGCTTATCTCAAGCAGCAGGGCGAACCCAACTACATCGAAGGCGTGCTGGAAGGCGGGGTGGTCGATGGCGAAGGCGGCGATTTGTTGGGCGATTTGAACGTCGGTGGCGGTCAGGGTGACGAAAAAGACCCGATGTACGACCAGGCCGTTGAAGTGGTGCTAAAAAACCGCAAGGCGTCGATTTCGCTGGTGCAGCGGCATCTCAAAATTGGCTACAACCGTGCGGCCCGCATGCTCGAAGAGATGGAAAAATCAGGCATGGTCAGCGCCATGTCGGGCAGCGGCCAGCGCGAGATTCTGGTGCCGGCGCGCGCCGAGTAAATTCGGCTCGCAGACTTTGCGCGGCCGCCGCAGCCTGTTTACCCGCCCGACATATGGCGCGTGCAATCTGCAGATGGCTTCCAATCCACTTCCAACGAATGTCAGCATGACAAACCGGCTCAATTTGAACTTCTCAGCCACCGGAAAAGGCCTGTTCAGGCGTGCCCGATGGCTACTGGCGACAGTACTGATTACTATGTTTTCAATAGCAGTTTACGCACAGAACACGGGGGCTAGCGGCCTAAATAGCCTGGAAGAATTCATCAAGAGCACCAAAAGTGGCAGAGCCAGCTTCAGCCAGGTCGTGACCAGCCCGGCCAAAGACGGTCAGCTTGCCAAAAGCAAAACATCGAGCGGCAGCTTCGAGTTCCTGCGGCCCAACCGCTTCAAGTTCATCTACAAAAAGCCATTCGAGCAAAGCATCGTCGCCGACGGCCAAACGCTGTGGCTGCATGACGTGGATTTGAACCAGGTCACTTCACGCAAGCTGTCGCAGGTGATGGGCGGCACGCCCGCCGCCGTGATTGCGGCAGCCGCTGACATCAAAGGGCTCGAAGCTGATTTCACCCTGATCTCGCTGCCGGAAAAAGCCGGCTTGCAGTGGGTGCAAGCCACGCCTAAAACAAAAGAAGGTCAGCTGCAAAGTATCAGCGTGGGCTTTCGTCCAACGAACAAAGGTAGCGAACTGGCGGTGCTTGAAATCCTCGACAGCTTCGGCCAGAAGTCGGTCATGACCTTCAGCCAGTTCGAGATCAACCCGCCTTTGAGCGCAGCAGGTTTTCAGTTCGAGCCGCCTGCCGGCGCGGATGTGATTCGTCAGTAACTCGCGCTGCGGCGCACGCCGCCTAAAATCAGCCGCATGAACAAAGCCTCGTCTGCGCAGGCGCCACTGGCCGAACGCCTGCGGCCCACCAACCTTGGCGAAGTCATCGGCCAGCAGCATTTGCTGGGTGAGGGCATGCCACTGCGCATTGCCTTTGAATCGGGTCAGCCGCACAGCTGCATTTTGTGGGGCCCGCCGGGTGTCGGCAAGACCACGATCGCCCGGCTGATGGCCAGCAGTTTCGACGCCCACTTCATTACCATTTCGGCCGTGCTGGGTGGCGTGAAAGACATTCGGGAAGCAGTCGAGCAGGCGCAGATCTGGCGCGAGCAAAGCGGCAAGCGCACGATTGTGTTTGTCGACGAAGTACACCGTTTCAACAAGAGCCAGCAGGACGCGTTTTTGCCGCATGTCGAAAGTGGCTTGTTCACCTTCATCGGCGCGACGACGGAGAACCCCTCGTTCGAAGTGAACTCGGCCCTGCTTTCCCGCGCGGTGGTTTACGTACTGCAGCCGCTCACCGACACAGATTTAAAGCAAATAGTAGCCAGAGCCCTTATAGAACGTGCGCAACCAGCTATTGAAAGCATAGCGGACGACGCGCTTGAACGGCTCGTGGCCTACGCCGATGGCGACGCCCGAAGGCTGCTTAACACGCTGGAAACACTGGGTATCGCCGCAGCGAATGACAAGTCAGCCGACAAAATAGGCGAGGTGACTGATGCCTGGCTCATGAAGGTACTCGGCGAGCGCATGCGCCGCTACGA
>JANLYY010000087.1:0-33432 GCA_031365885.1 Polaromonas sp.
ACCGTCAGGCCTTCGATCCGGCTCTTGATCAGTTCAGAAATTTCTGCGGGATTGAGTTGCATGACTCTTTCCTTCTTTCTTGGAGATAGGGAAAATAGGGGGAATACGCTGGCTGAAGACTCGTGATCGCGCTGTGGCGCAGGTCAGGCGATCAGCGCCACTTTCATTTGCTCTAAACGGGCTTTGACCGAGGTGTCCAGCACCTCGTCACCGACCACGACGCGCACGCCGCCTATCAATGCCGGCTCCAGCTCGACCGTCACATTAAGCTTGCGGCCGAACCGCTTTTCCAGCGTTACGGCCAGATCAGCCAATGCAGCGCCATCAAGGTCAAAAGCGCTGTAAACCACTGCGTCCGACGATCCGCTACGGGCATTTTTCAATGCGCGAAACTGGCTCGCGATTTCGGGCAACACGCTGATGCGCCCGTTATCGATCACGGCGCGCAGAAAGTTTTTGGCAGCTTCCGGCAACTGCGTTTTCGCAACCCCGGAAATGACGTCAAAGGTTTGTGCAGCAGTCACGCCAGGATTACCGGCAAACTGCTGCAACTGCTCGTTCGACGCAATCGCTGCCAGCTCGTCCAGCCAGACGGTGGTTCCGCCCAGATCAGCGCTGGCGGTCTTGAAAAGCGCTTCGGCGTACGGGCGTGCGATGGTGGCTAGTTCGGCCATGTTGATGCTCGATGGAGTGAGGTCAAAGTTGGAGTCAAAGCTCAGTCTTCAGGCGACCCAGCAAGTCCGCATGCACACCGGCATTGACTTCCTTGCGCAAAATCTGCTCGGCACCCTTAACAGCCAGTGCGGCAACCTGCTCGCGCAAGGTCTCGCGCGCTTTCACCGTTTGCTGCTCGGCTTCGACTTTGGCAGCAGCAATGATTTTGCTGCCTTCTTCGGTCGCGCGGGCTTTGGCCTCTTCGATCATGGCTTGCGCGCGGCGCTCGGCTTCCGCCAGACGCACCGCAGACTCGCCCTTCGACTTGGCCAGCTCTTCTTCCACGCGCTTGTTGGCAACGGAGAGTTCAGATTTGGCCTTGTCGGCTGCAGCCAGGCCGTCGGCGATTTTGCTGGCACGCTCGTCGAGTGCAGCTGCAATCGGCGGCCACACAAATTTCATTGTGAAGAACACCAGAATCGCAAACACGACGAGTTGCGCAAAGAATGTGGAGTTGATACTCACAGCAGCACCTCTTTCAGGTTGGTCTTGAAAGGGCGGGCTATTTACTTCAGCACAAACGGGTTGGCGAATGCAAACAGCATAGCGATACCCACGCCAATCAGGAAGGCGGCGTCAATCAGACCGGCCAGCAAAAACATTTTGGTCTGCAACTCGTTCATCAGCTCGGGCTGGCGTGCAGCGGCTTCAAGGTATTTGCTACCCATGATGCCAATTCCAATACAGGCGCCAACAGCGCCCAGGCCAATAATGAGGCCAGCGGCCAAAGCGACAAAACCGAGTACTTGTTCCATTAAATGCTCCTATGGATGAAACGAACTAACAAAAAGAAAAAGGAAAACGAGACGAAAGAGAACCAGAATTGCACGGCGTTTTGGCAACTCAATGCTGGTCGTGGGCCTGGCCCACATACACCAGCGTCAGCATCATGAAAATAAACGCCTGCAGCGCCACAATCAGAATGTGAAAGATGGCCCAGCCGGTGCCGGCAATGATGTGGCCGATGAACAGGAATATGCCGGTGGATGAAGCCAGACCAGCCGCGCCCATCAGGGCAATCAGCATGAACAGCAATTCACCCGCATACATGTTGCCGAAAAGTCGCAAGCCGTGCGACACAGTCTTGGCCGCGAACTCGATCATCTGCATCAGAAAGTTGATCGGGTACAAAAACCACTTGTCACCGAACGGTGCCGAGAACAGCTCATGTACCCAGCCGCCAAAACCCTTGATCTTGACGTTGTAGTACAGGCAAACCAGCAACACGCTGCAGGACATGCCGAGCGTGGCCGACAAATCAGCTGTGGGCACGACGCGGAAATATTCGATTTTGTGGTCGAGGCCGGTTACAGCGAAGATGCTGTGGAACAGATCCACCGGCAAAAAGTCCATCGAGTTCATCAGAAAAATCCAGATGAAAACGGTGAGCGCCAGCGGGCCGACCATTTTGCGCGACTCGGCATTCTTGACGATGCCCTTGGCCTGGCTGTCAACCATTTCGAGCAGCATTTCCACTGCGGCTTGCAGGCGGCCCGGAACGCCCGAATGCACGCTTTTGGCGACGCGCCACATCACGAAGCAGCCAATCACGCCGAGGGTGATGGCCCAGAAAATGGTGTCGATGTTGAAGTACGAGAAGTCAACGAGGCTGGACTGCTTGACGTCCTTGTTCTGCCAATGGATCAGGTGATGACCAATGTAGTCACCAGCGGTTAAAGGTTTTCCGGATTCAGCCATCAATCGACTCTTTTATTTAACGCTTGCCTGTTTGACCGGGCATGGAGCACAAGCACCAGCCAGACCACTTTCATCGTCACCACCAGGCCGACCAGCATGGCCGGCCAGCTCAAATCAGTTACTACGCGGGGAGCGGCGAACAACATCGCCACCGTCAGGCCAATCTTGACCATTTCCCACAAAAAAAATCCAGCCACCGCAGCGCCCGGATTCATCAAAGCCACTTTGCTCGTCAAGCCGCGCGCAAACAGCGCACCTGGAATCACGACTGCCAGCGCACCGTACAGCGCCGACCAACCCACACTTTGCCGCCCCGTCAGAACCGCTGCAACCAGCGCAGCCATCACACCCATTGCCAACTGGCCCGCCAGCACCGTCCATGCAGAGATCGAAGGACTGGACTGCCGAAGCCTGGCGGCCTCCTCGCGGGTTAGTGGTTTGAAGCTGTCTTCAACACTGCTTTCGTAGCCATCGTCGCCAGCCTTCACATTTTTCCCGGAACTCGCGATATTGCGCATGACAAATTACAGGAAGGTTACAAAGCCGACATCGAAACCGGACATTTGCGTTGCGGCAAATGCAGCAAAGCCCCTGATTATACGTAGAAACCCGAGCCGAATCGAGACAGCCGCGACGCGCAATGTTTCAAGGGTAAATTTTTGCAGGCTCGGAACCGCTTCACGGCAGTCCACAGTCGTGCTGGATAAAGCAAGCACTGGCCGATGCACACGCTCGGGTGAGCATGACGGATGCGTGATGTTGTCAGTTGCATCCACCTGCTTGAGTTTGTTGGCCTGACCGGAATGCAGGAAGCTGCCGTAAAACCTACGCCGATGAACAATATCGCTTCCAGCCCAAAGAATACATGCGTACGCAGCTATTATTATTATAGCAAATCACTTTGTAACACGCCGTTATGACCGCGCCAGACCCGCGCCCGGAAGCCGTGCCGCCGCCACGGCAGACGCGCTGGTCAGACCGCATCAAGCAGTCCGACACCGAGCCCGAGCGCGGCAACCTGGTCGCGTGGCTGACGTCGTTCGGCTGGCCGGCCGTGATCGGCATGGCGATTTTTGCTGTCGGCGGCTCCATCGCAGCCTACCTGCTTGTCAAACCAGGTTGGCGGCTGCGCGTCTGGCTCAAACGCCGCAGACGGTAGAAAATGCAGCATCGTGCGGGACACCCGCCGCTGCCCACTACCCTTCCATTCAACGCCCCAGCATGACCTTTCCCACCCAACAAAATCTGCAGCATGACGCTCATGAAGCAGCCATCAACGCCCTGCCCGACACGCCCTGCTACCTCAACGGCGAGATCACGCCGCTGAAGGAAGCGAAGATCAGCGTGATGGACCGCGGCTTCATCTTCGGCGACGGCATTTACGAGGTGGTGCCGGCCTATAACGGCAAGCTGTTTCGCTTCGCGCAGCACATGGCGCGGCTTGAACGCAGCCTCGTCGAGCTGCGCATTGCCAACCCGCTCACGCGCGAAGGCTGGCGCGACATTGCTACTAAATTAATAGCTGCTCGCGCACGCTTTACCTGGGCTGCAGGACAAAATGACAAACAACTGATCTACATTCAGGTCAGCCGCGGCGTCGCCATGCGCGACCACATGATGCTGCCCGGCCTCGTGCCCACGGTGTTCGTGATGTGCAACAGCATGAAGCTGCCCAGCGATGCGCAGCGCCAGGGCGGCGTGGCCTGCGTCACGGCGGATGATTTCCGCTGGGAAAAGGCGCATATCAAAAGCACCAGTTTGCTGGGCGCGGTGTTCTCGCGGCAGATCAGTTTCGACGCCGGCGCGCTGGAGACCGTGATGTTCCGCGGCAACTACTTGAGCGAAGCAGCGGCCAGCAACGTGTGGATCATCAAAGGCGGAAAAGTCATGGCGCCGCCGAAAGACCAGCTGGTGCTTGAAGGCATCCGCTATGGCCTGATCGAGGAAATTTGTAGCGCCGCCGACATCCCGTTCGAGCTGCGCCGCATCACTCGCGCCGAGGTGCTGGACGCCGATGAAATCTTGCTGTCGTCAGCCACCAAGGAAGTGCTGCCGGTGACGATGCTCGACGGCCGACCGGTCGGCCACGGCGCGCAGGCGGGCCAGCCCGGCCCGGTGTATGCAAAGCTGTACGCGGCTTACCAGCAGGCCAAGGCGCTCGAGGCTGCGCAGGAAGCGGTGCCCGCATGAACAAGGACCAGCCAGATCCATCCGTGCCGGGACCTTCCGGCGATGCGGCCGCGCCGCGCAAGGAATCATTGATCGAGTACCCGTCGCTGTTTCCCATCAAGGTCATGGGCGTCAAAGTCGATGGTCTGGTGCATGCCATCACCCAGGTCGCGCATCAGTTCGACCCGGCCTTCGACGCCAGCACCATTGAGCTGCGCGAAAGCAGCGGCGGCAAATACCTGGGCGTCACCATCACCGTGATGGCCACGTCGCGCGAGCAACTTGACGAGCTCTACCGCACGCTGAGCACGCATCCAATGGTGCGGGTGGTGTTGTAAGCACCAGCCACCGCTGTCACACGCGCTTCACGGGTGAACTGCCCGTTCCAGTCAAGCGCGAAGAACGCAACGCGGGGCGCACCGCCACAGCCAAAGTTCGCTTTCAAAACAAAAACTTTCACACCGAACAAAAAATTCTGTTTTATGAAAATAAATTGACTTACATTTTTATGTGGATACCATCTATGGATTCTTATAAAAGTTCCAATGGCAATTTCTACACAGCGTGCCGGCCATTACGTTCAGCAATCCACCGGCTACCGGGCCTTTGTTCCGGCGCCATTACCTCCAAATCCTGAAATAGAGTTTGATGGCGAATTGCGGACGCTGCTGTCGCAAGCTGATCGTGACATTGCCCGGCTGGATGCCATCGCCACCTTACTGCCCAACCCAGAGCTGTTCATCGGGATGTACGTGCGTCACGAGGCGGTGTTGTCGTCGCAGATCGAAGGCACGCAAAGCACCCTTGAAGACCTGCTGGCATTTGAAGCCCAAGGCACCAACAACGACAGCCCCAAAGACGTCGAAGAAGTCATCAACTACGTTCGCGCCATGAACCACGGTTTGAGGCGTTTGAGCGACCTGCCGCTCAGTCTTCGCCTGCTACGTGAAATTCATGGTGAGTTGATGCACAAGGTGCGCGGTGGAGAAAAAACGCCTGGCGAATTTCGCACCTCCCAAAACTGGATTGGCGGCGCTGGAAGCAACTTGTCCAATGCCGCGTTTGTGCCACCGCCACCGCAAGAGGTGATGAACACCCTTGGTGCGCTGGAAATATTCATGCATGACGGCAAAGCCGCGACCCCCTTGTTGATTCGATGCGGCCTGGCCCACGCCCAGTTTGAAACCATTCACCCGTTTCTCGATGGCAATGGCCGGGTTGGACGTTTGCTGATTACCTTGATGTTGTGTGAGGAGCAGGCCCTGGTGCGCCCCGTTTTGTACCTGTCTGTTTTTTTGAAAGCCCATCGCGCCGAATACTACGACCGCCTCACGGCCATTCGCGAGTTTGGGCACTGGGAACAATGGCTCAAGTTTTTCCTGCGCGGCGTCAGCCACACCGCCCGCGCGGCAACGCGTACGGCAACCGACATCGTGAACATGCGCGAGACGCACCGCAGCGCACTGATAAAAAGCCCCAAGGCCCTCAAACTGCTCGACAGCCTGTTTCAACAGCCCCTGGTGTCGCCCAATCGCATTGCTCAAATTGTGGGCTGCACCCATCCCACTGCCGTCAAGCTGGCTAAGGATTTGGAGGCGCGTGGCTGGCTGCAAGAGGTCACCGGTTTTGAGCGCAACCGCCTGTACCGTTATCAGCCCTACCTGGAGCTTTTTCATAGCGAGACGGTCGAGGCCAACTTTGCTTCCCAGTCCGCACCCCAAGCCGTGCCCGGCCTGAAATAACTCCATCCCATCGCCGCACATGCCCACCCTTGACTGGCTCAACCGCGCAAGCGCCTTCAACACCGCTGCCCGCGTTCCCTACCGTCTACTGGAGCAGCTGTCGGTGCATGCACCGACCGCCGCCGCCGCGGCTCCTGCTCCCTCGCCCCCTTCACAAAAAGTTTTGGCAGAGTGCGGGGGTGAGGGTCTGCCGCCGAACCCGACTCCAACTCAAGCCTCCGGCCACGACAACCTGCTGATTCAGGGCGACAACCTCGAAGCCCTCAAAGCCCTGCTGCCGTTTTACCGCAGCCAGGTGAAGTGCATCTTCATCGACCCGCCCTACAACACCAAAAGCGCCTTCGAGCATTACGACGACAAGCTCGAACACGCGCAGTGGCTTTCCATGATGCTGCCGCGCCTGCAGCTTTTGCGCGAGCTCTTGAGAAAAGACGGCTCGATCTGGGTCACGATTGACGACAACGAGGGGCATTACCTCAAGGTGTTGATGGATGAGGTTTTTGGGCGGGGGAATTTTGTGGCAAATGTGGTTTGGCAGAAACGCACGTCGCCTGATGCACGAATTCAACTGGGTGCTGCGCATGATCATGTGATGGTGTTTGCCAAGCACATTGATAAAGCTGCATTCAACTCTTTGAAATTGTCGGCTGAACAGGCTAAAAACTTTAAAAATCCGGACAGCGACCCGCGCGGCGCTTGGAGTTCCACTGATTTCACAGCACAAGGCTGGCGACCGAACCAGATGTACGAAATCGTCACTCCAAACGGAACGCGGTACTCACCGCCTGCCGGGAGATGCTGGGGCAATGTGGAACTTGCTTTCATGCGTCTATCCACAGAGCAGCGAATGTGGTTCGGCAAAGATGGCGGCGGCCGTCCTCGAGTAAAAAACTACCTTTCTGAAAATGAAGGCGTTAGCTCATGGAGTTGGTGGGTCAACGAAGAGGTTGGCCACAACCAAGAGTCAAAAAAGGAAATTAACGAGCTATTCGGCGCTGACAACGCTTTCGATACGCCCAAACCGGAGCGCCTGCTTCAACGCATTGTTCAGATTGCCACCAACGAAAACGACCTCATCCTCGACTCCTTCCTCGGCTCAGGCACCACCGCCGCGGTCGCACACAAAATGGGCCGGCGCTGGATCGGCATCGAGATGGGCGAACACGCCGCCACCCATTGCCTGCCGCGCCTGCAAAAAGTCATTGACGGCGAGCAGGGCGGCATCAGCAAGGCCGTGAACTGGGCCGGCGGTGGCGGTTTTCGCTTCATGCGGCTGGGCGAGGCGGTGTTTGACGAGGCCGGCCGCATCAACCCCGCCGTGCGTTTCGCCACACTGGCCGCCTTCATCTGGCAGCAGGAAACCGGCGCGGCTTTCGACCCTCAAGAGGCCAAACCCGGCACGCCATACCTGGGCACTCACTATGAATTTAATAGCTGCTTACGCACGTCTTTATTGGGCGAGGAGCATATTTCACTCATAAAGACACCCCAATTTGCCGGCTACCTGCTGTTCAACGGCATCCTGAAAGACAAACGCCCCGCCAGTGGCAACGTGCTGACGCAAGCCGTACTCGACGCCCTGCTGGCCCTGCACGCCACCACGCCCCAGCCCACGGCCCCGCTGCTGGTCTACGGCGAAGCCTGCCGACTGGGGGCGGAGCGCCTGAAGCAGGCGAAGGTGACGTTCAGGCACATTCCTTATGACGTGAGGGCGCGGTGATGGGGATTGCCTTGAAGCCGGCGGCATCCCAGTATGAAATCTCGGAACAGCGAACGCATGGGCGGAACTGGATTCAACTAAAAACGCAGCATCGCAAAATAAAAATTTCAGTTCATGCAAAACAAAGAACCTCAAGCGTCCAATTTTTCCGCGCTGGTCGATGCCATCGTCAATGCCAGTCTGGGCGGACATCCTGTTGCAAAAGAGCAAATTGGTCAACTTGGAAGTACGCCACTACTGCTGCAATCGTTCGGTCTACCCGATTTACCGCTCGGATTAAAAGGGAAAGTGATCGAAAAAATAGTGATGGATCACGGCATTCCGAAATCGATGGTTAAACGATTGTCTGCCCCGCAAGCCGTCTACGCGTCTGCGCCGCCTCACCCCTCCGGTGTCATCGTGCTGACGTTTGAGGTGACAGGCTTGGGACAGGTAATGTTGTCAGTTGCGAGTGCTCAAAGCGTAGGCCGTAGCCAGACGATGAACTTAGTGACCAGCGTGTACGCCAAAGAAGATGCCAGAGCATTTGCGCGCTGGGAAGCTGATGGCCTTTTGCTGTGGAGAGCCAAAACCGCTCAGCCATAAAAAAGTCCCCGTAGCATCCACGACATTTTGGCTCTGATTGCCTGGTGTGGGACGGAAACTGCGAGGACATTCCTATTTTATCCGTAAAAGACTATTTCGCAAAACAAATGACCACCCTCACCCTCAAGTCCTACCAGCAAGCCGCCCTGGACGCGCTGCGAGCCTTCGCCCGTGCAGCCCAGCTTAAAGGCCCGGCGCTGGCTTTTGGCGAATTGGTGGGTCGGCCGTACAACCCGGACCCGTTTGGAACCGTGCCGTGCATCTGCCTGCGCATTCCCACAGGTGGCGGCAAAACGCTGATGGCGGCGCATGCCGTCAACGTGCTGGCGCAGGAATGGCGCGCCACCGATGCGCCGGTGGCGGTGTGGCTGGTGCCCAGCGACACGATTCGCAGCCAGACGCTAAAGGCGCTGCAAACCACGGGCCACCCGTACCGCGAAGCGCTGGAAGCCAGCTACGGCGCCGGCGTGCGGGTCTGCGTGCTGGAAGATCTGGCCAACATCGCGCCGCCGGATTGGGGTCAGCGCGCCGTCGTGGTGGTGGCGACGATTCAGAGCTTTCGGATTGACGACACCGACAAGCGCAATGTCTACAGCTTTTCGGAAAGCTTTGAGCGGCACTTCAAGGGCTGTGATGAGCAGCGTTTGCGGGTGCTGCGCGACTTGCCCGACTCGCTGGTCACGGCTGAAGAAGCTGACAACGACAAAACCGGCGTGCTGCCCGGATTCATCGGCCAGCCGCGCTGGAGCCTGGCGAACTGGCTGGCGCTGCACGAGCCGCTGCTGATCGTGGACGAGGCGCACAACACCAAAACCGACAAGAGTTTTACCGCCCTGAAACGGCTGAACCCGAGCGTGATTCTGGAGCTGACGGCCACGCCCCTCCCGAGCAAAACCAACGTGCTCTACCACGTCAGCGCGCAGGAGCTGGCGGCCGAAAGCATGATCAAGCTGCCCATCGCCCTGGCCGAGCATCCGCAGGGCTGGCAGCAGGCCGTGTTTGCTGCGGTGCAAACGCAGCGGGCACTGGAAGGCGAAGCGTTGAAGGACGATGCGGCGGGCAACGGCTACGTGCGGCCGATCGTGCTGTTTCAGGCGCAAAACGAGAACGACGAGGTGCCGCCGTTGGCGCTGCGCAAACACCTTGAGGACGAGTTGCATATCCCCAAACAGCAGATCGCGGTAGCCACCGGTGATACGCGCGAACTCGAAGGGCTGGACCTGGCCTCCCGCGACTGCCCGGTGCGCTTTGTCATCACCGTGCAGGCACTGCGTGAGGGCTGGGACTGCCCGTTTGCCTACGTGCTGTGCTCGCTGCAAAAACTCTCAAGCGCGACGGCGGTCGAGCAATTGCTGGGCCGCGTGCTGCGCATGCCTTACGCCAGCCCGCGCGGGCGGGAAGCACTGAATCGGGCCTACGCACATGTCTGTGAAGCGAAGTTTTCAAGCGCTGCGCATGAGCTGGCCGACCGGCTGATCAAGCACATGGGCTTCGAGGCGCTGGATGTGGCGTCGATGGTGGTGCAGCAGTCCCTACTACCTGTTTTTGAAGCGCTTTTTGAATCAAATCAGCCTCTAGCCCCCGTATTACCTGCGCAAGTAGCTACTGATTTCATAGCAACCTCACCGTCGCCCGAACTGCAAACGGCCGCAGGCGTGACGCTGGCCACGATTGCCGGTGAACAAAAAGTCGTGGTGACCGGCCACATCAACCCCGATCTGGAAGCGCTGCTGCTGGCGCAGGTGCGGAGCCCCAAAAAGCAGGAACAGGTGCAGGCCAAAGTGGCGCAGCACAACGCGCTGGTGGCCGCACAAAGCGCACCGGCATCGCGTGGTGAACGCTTTGCGCCGATTCCCACCCTGGGCTACCGGACTACCCCGCAGGGCCAGCTCTGGCCGCTGGAGCGCGAAGCAGTGCTGGAGGCGGTGGATCTGGATTTACTCAGCCCCGAGGCGGTGCAACTGCCCGGTTTTCAGGTCGTCGAGCAATCGAACACTTTCGAAATTTATCTGAAGGACGCACGCGTGAACCTGCGCGCGGCCGACGCCAGTCAGATTGCTTTCGATTACGGCTCCAGCACCATCACGGCCGATGACCTGGTGCGCTGGCTGGACCAGTCATTGTTTCAAAAACTGCCGGACTTCACGCAGGGCCAGCGCAGCGCCTACTTTGCGGCGGTGGTCAGCCATTTGATACATGAGCGCGGTGTGCCACTGGTGACGCTCGCAAAGGCGCGTTTCAAGCTGGCGCAAGACATTGAGGCCCGCGTGGGCAATTTGAAAGACAAGGCCGCCAAGGCCCAGTTCCGGCAGCTGGTGCTGGAAGAGGTTTGGGCGATTGAGCCGGACTGGAGTCGCCCGCTCTTGTTTGAGGCCAATCGCTACCCGGTGCCGGCAGGTTCGCGCTATGGCGGGCGCTACCAGTTCAGCAAGCACTTTTACCCGGTGCAGGCCGATCTGAAAGACGGCGGCGAAGAGTTTTTGTGCGCCCAATTGCTCGACAACCATGCGAAGGTCAAACACTGGGTGCGTAACCTCACCACGGCGCCGTGCGGCTTTGCGCTGGCCACGTCCAGGGGCCGGTTTTTTCCGGACTTTGTGGCGGAGCTGCTGGACGGGCGCATTGCCGTTGTCGAATACAAGGGCGCGCATCTTTTGAGCGACCCGTATGAAATCGAAAAACGGCAGATTGGCGAGTTATGGGCGCGAAAAAGCGCGGGCAAATGCCTGTTCGGCCAGATCGTCAAAGACCGGGCCGGAGTCGGCATGTCGGGGCAACTGGACGCGTTGCTGGCCTGATGAGCATCGACATCCGCACTCTGGGCCGCGTGGAATACCTGCCCACCTGGGCGGCGATGAAGGCGTTCACGGCTTCACGGCCGGTAGCCTCCCAAACCGTTCCAGGCATAAGCCAAATCGGCCTGCAGCCCAGAGATGGCGTGCGTGACCAGCTATGGATTTGTGAGCACCCGGCCATCTACACGCAGGGCCTGGCCGGCAAGGCAGAGCATGTGTTGAACGCCGGCGACATTCCGGTCGTGCAGACCGACCGCGGCGGGCAGGTGACGTTTCACGGGCCGGGGCAGGTGGTGGCTTATCCGCTGATTGATCTGCGGCGAGCCGGTTATTTCGTCAAGGAATATGTTTACCGGATTGAAGAGGCCGTGATTCGCACGCTGGCGCATTTTGGCGTGACGGGGCATCGCGTGGCGGGCGCGCCGGGGATTTATGTGCGGCTAGAGGATCCGTTCAGTCATGCTGTTCTGCGCAAGAAGGGGACACTTGAAGTGAAGGGGTCAGAGCCCAATTGGGGGGTAAATTTGGCAGCATTGCGCAGTGGCTCTGACGCCCAATTGCGATCTGACCCCATGTTTTCAGGACTCGGCAAAATCGCTGCCCTCGGCATCAAGGTTAGCCGCCACTGCAGCTACCACGGCGTGGCGCTGAATGTGGCGATGGACCTGGAGCCGTTTACGCGCATCAACCCGTGCGGGTATGAAGGATTGCAGACGACAGACCTGCGCTCGCTGGGTGTACATGTGACGTGGGATGAAGCCGCCGGGGTGCTGGCCGACAAGCTGGTAGCGCGGCTGGCGCCTTGAGGCAGAACGCACACGTCTGTCATGGGTTGACCGACTTTGCGACAATGCATTGATGAGCACACCAGACGTCGTCAGAGAAGTCCAGTCGGTTGAAAACTACAACCCGCTGGCCAAGCAAAAGGCTGCCGCCAAGCTGTCGCGCATTCCGGTCAAGGTCGAGCGCGGCGAGGTGCTGAAAAAGCCGGAATGGATTCGCGTGAAAGCCGGCAGCCCGACCACGCGCTTCTACGAAATCAAGCAGATCCTGCGCGAAAACAAGCTCCACACGGTGTGTGAAGAAGCCAGCTGCCCGAACATCGGCGAATGCTTCGGCAAGGGCACCGCGACCTTCATGATCATGGGCGACAAGTGCACGCGGCGCTGCCCGTTTTGCGATGTCGGCCACGGCCGGCCCGACCCGCTCGATGCGGACGAACAGCTCAATCTGGCCAAGACGATTGCAGCGCTCAAACTGAAGTACGTCGTCATCACCAGCGTTGACCGCAACGACTTGCGCGACGGCGGTAGCGGTCATTTCGTAGCGTGCATTCAAAAAATCCGCGAACTCTCGCCCGCCACCACGATTGAAATTCTGGTGCCCGACTTTCGCGGCCGCGATGACCGCGCACTCGAAATCTTGAAGGCCGCGCCGCCGGATGTGATGAACCACAACCTGGAAACCACCGCGCGCCTGTACAAAGAAGCGCGCCCCGGCAGCGACTACCAGTTTTCATTGAACCTGCTGAAGAAATTCAAGGCACTGCATCCGGACGTGCCAACCAAAAGCGGCATCATGGTCGGCCTGGGCGAGACCGACGAGGAAATTTTGCAGGTCATGCGCGACATGCGCGCGCACGACATCGACATGCTGACGATTGGCCAGTATCTTTCGCCGTCGATGTCGCATTTGCCCGTGCGCCGCTACGTCCACCCCGACACCTTCAGGATGTTTGAAGCCGAGGCCTACCAGATGGGTTTCACGCACGCCGCCGTCGGCGCGATGGTGCGCAGCAGCTACCATGCCGACGAGCAGGCGCATGCGGCGGGTGTCGCTGACAAGCCGCTGCCGCTGTCAGCCGACTGATCGCAGCGGCTCCACAGACGCTCGATAGCGGTTCGGATGATCCAGACGGGGTCATATCGGTGGTTGACTCCGCCGGTGTCGCCCACTGCAACTCGCGCGGCTTCGCTGTAGGGGTCCGGACGGCGCGTGGCGTGTGAAGTCGACCGTCAAATGTTCCGCTTCCATTCCGCATCCATTCCGCCTTACTTGCGCATCCGCCCGCTATGCTCTCTGGCATGCAAGCCAGTCTTTACGCGCTGGGCGCCATCGCGTTGTGGGCCACACTCGCCGCACTTGGCGTGGCGCTCAAGCACCTGCCGCCTTTTCTGCTGACCGGCATCGCGCTGATGGTGGGCGGCTTGCTGGCAGTGCCTTTTGTTGTCAGGGACAGCCGCCAGTGGCAGGTCACGCCGCGCACGCTGGCGCTGGGCGTATTGACGCTGTTCGGCTTCCACTTTCTGCTGTTCATCGCCCTGCGGCTGGCACCAGCGGTTGAGGTGAATTTGATCAACTACCTGTGGCCGCTTTTTATCGTCGTGCTGGCGCCGCTGTATGTGCCGGGCCTGCATTTGCGCAGCACGCATGTGCTGGCGGCGCTGATGGGTTTTGCCGGTGCCGTCATCGCGATCCTCGGCGGGCGAGATTCGGCGGGTGCTGCGGCGCCGTCTTTTGATTCACGCGTCATGCTCGGTTACGCGCTGGCGCTGGGCTCGGCGCTGATCTGGGCCAACTACTCGCTGCAGACCAAGCGGCTGGCGCAGGCGGGCCAAGGTTTCCCGACGGCGGCGATTGGCCTGTTCGGCCTGGTGTCGGGCGGCTTGTCGCTGCTTTGCCACTGGGCGATGGAGCCGGCGGTGGCCTTGTCAATGCGCGACGCGGGCCTGCTGGTGCTGTTGGGGCTGGGGCCACTGGGTGCGGCGTTTTTCCTGTGGGACAAGGCACTCAAACTCGGCGACCCGCGCCATGTCGGGCTGCTGAGTTATTTCACACCCCTGGCATCGACCGCGCTGCTGATGATCGTGAGCGGCCGGGCCTTGACGTGGAGCGTGGCCGCAGCGGCGGCGCTGATTGTGGGTGCGGCGCTGATCGGCACACGGCGCGAGGACGACGGCGGAAAAACCAGGAACAGGTATAAAAACAGCCGCTAGCCCAATGAATACGTGCGCAAGCAGCTATTTTATTAATAGCACCGAGAGTGGTGGCTTTGGAGCCGGACGCCTGCGCCACGAAGCACACGAGCCAAGCGCTACAGCCTGCTATCCCGGCGCAGCGCCCTGGGTGCCCGTATACACCGCGTACAGCGACTGGCTGGCCGCCATGAAAAGGCGGTTGCGTTTCGGGCCGCCGAAGCAAACATTGCCGCAAATTTCGGGCAGCCGGATGCGCCCGATCAACTGGCCTTGCGGCGACCACACCGTCACGCCGCTGTAACCGACATTGCGCCCTGCATTGCTTGAGCACCAAAGGTTACCGTCGACATCAGCGCGCACACCGTCCGGCCCGCATTTCACGCCATCGACCATGAAGCTGGTAAAGAGCTTGCCGCCGCTGAGCTTGTTGTCGGCCCCGACATCGAACACATACATATCGCCCTTGCCGCCCGCGCCCGTGTCGCCTGGGCCTTTGCCGGTGCTGATGATGTACAGCTTCTTGAAGTCGGGCGAAAAGCACAGGCCGTTCGGGTCGGGCACCAGGTCTTCGCCGGCAACCTGGGTCAGCGTGCCGGACTTGTCGAGTCGGTAGACGGCGGTCGGCAATTCACGACTGAAGGAGCCCAGCTCGGGCGGCTGGCCGAGCCGGGGGGTTCAGCCGACCGGCTTTGTTCGCCGGCCCGCCGGGCGCATCGACCGTGCCTTCGTAGAACTGCGCGCCGTAGGGTGGATCAGTGAACCAGTAGCTGCCGTCGGTGTGCGGCACGACGTCGTTCGGTGAGTTCAGGCGCTTGCCGTTAAACATCGCGGCGAGGATCGTGGTCGAGCCGTCAAGCTCGTAGCGCACCACGCGGCGCGTCAGGTGCTCGCAGGACAGCTGCCGCCCCTGGTAGTCGAAGGTGTTGCCGTTGCTGTTGTTCGATGGCGTCCGGAACACGCTGACATGGCCATCGTCTTCGCTCCAGCGCATCTGCCGGTTGTTGGGAATGTCGCTCCAGACGAGGAAACGGCCGACCGAATTCCACGCCGGTCCTTCCGCCCACAGTGCGCCGGTCCACAGCCGCTGGATGGGCGCGTTGGGTTGGCGAAGCCCGTCGAAAGCAGGCTCGACGGTGAGCACATCGGGGTCGGTGAAGTAGGTGGTGGGCGCGCCGTTCGGGCTGAAGTCACGCGGTGGCTGGGTCACGGTGCTCGGCGGTGCAAGCGGGCGGCCGGCCTGCGCATGCGCCCAGTGCGGCGTGAGCAGCGCGCTACCCAAAGCCGCACCCGCACCGCCGAGCAGCTTGCGCCGCAACAGGGAGCTGCTCCGCTCCGGGTCGAACATTTCTTGCGCCATGAGTCACCTCCGGGAGATTGAGTCGTTGCAAAAAAGCCGACGCCAGGCCGGCCAGCCGAGTTCAACTCGAATACTAGGCGCATCACGCCCGCAAATCCATGGTGGGTGACTACCTATTGACACGGGGCAACCAGTATCCGCACTCATCCAGAAACGCCAATCGACTCAAGCCGCGCTTTCATTCGACCGCTGCGAGCGGGCCAGCGCCAGAATCGATTCGGGTACGCGTTTGATGGCCTCGATCGGTTTGGCCACCGGGCTGCGCAGCGACGGCATGCTGCCGGTCAGCGCCTCTGACACTTCACGCTCCAGCCAGACCACGCGCTGCGCATACATCGTTGCCAGCGCCGCGTGGTGTTCGGCCGCCGTCTGGTGTTCGATGCGGGCAATATTGGCCTGCTGCAAATACTCCTGGGCTCTGCGAATGTGCGCATCAGCCCGTGTCCTGAAAATATCGAATCGCATGGAATGCTCCTGATGAAAAAAACAGCCAGTTGAAAGAAACCGGAAACAATTTGATTCAATCAGAAATATCGACTTACGAAAATCGCGGTTTCAGAATTTGACCCACCGCTTCTTGCGCATGATGTTGTAGGACGGAGCCGGCCGGCTGGTAGTTACCGACAAAATGCAGCTGCATCTCGCCTTCGCAGGAATGACTGATAGTTAGACCACGAAGCGCCTCCAATTCCGGTCAAATCACCCTATAGCCCCCGCAAATCGTGCGTAAGCAGCTATCAAAACAGTAGCGTCTGTACGCGAAGAAATTGTCGGGCTCTTGCGGCGGTGGCGAGCAGGCGCCCGGCCAAAGGGCCTGCGCGCAACGCAGCGACTAGCGAACGTCTGTCTGTCCGGATGGGTAGCGTGAGACGACCTGGCGGCGGCGCTGCGCGAGGTTTCCCGGCAGGTCGCGCGTACCGGCCCCGGGCAAAAGCTGATAGCCGGATTCGGCGGTTGCAAGCGACTCCACCTCCCGCTTGATCTGCGAGACGATTTCGTCTTCATCGCCGTAGCGGCTGCGCAATTTTCCGAACACCCGTCTCAAGTTTTCCAGTTGGCGTGACATCCAATGACTCCTGGTTGGATGGTTGCGAAGCGCGTGCGCAGCGTAGCGAAATTCACGCTGATTAAAGCAGGCAGAACGGCGCGAAAAAATCGATCAGATCAGCCTCAAGCCCCCGTTTTATGTGCGTAAACAGCTACTATTTTCATAGCGTTCAGGCGGCTTGCAACAGGCTGGCCGGGTCTTCGCTGGCCAGCACTTGCAAAGCCCAGATTTTTAGTTTACTGGTGTCGGCGCGCAGGATTTGTTGCTTGACCGCCAGAATTTGTGACGGATGCATCGAAAAGCTGCGCAGGCCCAGGCCGAGCAGCAGCCGCGTCATTGTCACGTCGCCGGCCATCTCGCCGCAGACGCTGACACCCTTGCCCTGCGCGTTGCATTCCGTAATCGTGGCGGCCACCAGCTGCAGCATGGCCGGGTGGCAGGGGTCATACAAATGCGCCACGGCTTCGTCGGCGCGGTCGATGGCGAGCGTGTACTGGATCAAATCGTTGGTGCCGATGGACAGAAAATCGAAGTGGCGCAAAAACATTTTCAGCGTCAGCGCAGCGGCCGGAATCTCGATCATCGCGCCCAGGCGCACCGGGCCGTAGGCAATACCTTTGTTGTCGAGTGCGGCTCTGGCATGGTCGATCAGCGACAGGGTCTGGCGGATTTCGCTGGCCTGCGACAGCATGGGCACCAGCAGGTTCACCGGGCCGTGAACCGCAGCACGCAAGATGGCGCGCAGCTGCGTTAAAAACATCGGCGGATCAGCCAGGCTCCAGCGAATCGCGCGCAGGCCGAGGGCCGGGTTGAGCTGGCCGTCCTGCGCCTTGTCGGCCAGTCGGTCAAGCGGTTTGTCAGAGCCGATATCGACCGTGCGGATCGTCACCGGCATGCCGCGCATGCCTTCGATGGCGGCGCGGTAGGCAAGGTACTGCTCCTGCTCGCCGGGCAGCTTGTCCTGGCCTTTCGATGCGCGGCCCATGAACAAAAATTCACTGCGAAACAGGCCCACGCCGACGGCGCCGGCCTTCACCGCGCCAACCGTATCGCCGGGCAGTTCGATGTTCGCCAGCAGGTCAACGCGCTGCCCGTCGATGGTCACCGCCGGGGTGTGGCGCAGGCGGTTGAGGCGCTCGCGTTCGAGTTCGACCTGGCGCTGTTTGAAGCCGTATTCGGCCAGGATGATCGGCGACGGATCGACGATCAAAATGCCGGCGTCGCCATCGATGATGACCCAGTCGTCCTGCTCGATCAGCTGGCTGGCGCTGCGCGCACCGACCACCGCCGGAATGTCCATGCTGCGCGCGACGATGGCGGTGTGCGAGGTCTTGCCGCCGACGTCGGTGGCAAAACCGGCGAACAGGCTTTGCTTGAACTGCAACATGTCGGCGGGGGAAATGTCATGCGCAATCAGCACCAGCGGCACGTCCATAGTGTCGTCGAGCAGCAGGTCTTGCTGCTGTTGCTTGCGGCCAGCACCGGCCTGCTTTGCAGGCTGCACCGGCGAAGCCGCGCCTTTCATCGAGCGCAGCATGCGTTCGATGACCTGCTCCAGGTCCGCCTTGCGTTCACGCAGGTACTCGTCTTCCATGTCGTCAAACTGGCGCGCGGTGATTTCATACTGCGTGGTCAGCGCCCATTCGGCGTTGTAGCGACGCTCGGTGATCCAGTGCTTGACGCCGCTGATCAGCTGCTCGTCCTGCAGCAGCATCAGATGCACGTCGAGCAGCGCGGAAATTTCGTGCGGCGCGTCTTTCGGCAAGTCGCGCTGCAAGCGGGTGATCTCTTCCGTCACCTCGTCGCGCGCGGCACGAATACGCACGATTTCGTCCGGCGTTTTGTCGGCCTCGACAAAGTAATGCGCCACGTCGGCACGGCTGGACGCTACCAGCACCGCGCGGCCGATGGCAATGCCGCGGGAGACGGCGAGACCGTGGACGGAGAAAGTCAAGGACTGGCCCCCACGTTCGCCCACTTCGTGTGGCTCTCTGCCCCCCGAGAGGGCCGCTGCGCCTGCGGCCCGGCAAAGCCGGTTCCGCGGCCCCTGCCTGCGAGGAACGGGGAGGCCATCACTCACCCTCTCCAAATTTGTCATGAATCAACGCAAGCAAAGCCGTCATCGCCGCCTGCTCATCCGCCCCACTGGTTTCCATCTCGACCGTGCTGCCCATCCCGGCAGCCAGCATCATCACGCCCATGATGCTTTTGGCGTTGACGCGGCGCTCGCCCCGGCTCATCCAGACCTCGCAGGGAAAGCTGCCGGCGAGTTTGGTGAGTTTGGCGGAGGCGCGCGCATGAAGGCCCAATTTATTGCTGATGGTCGTGCTGGTCTTGATCATTGCTTATTCTTGTCTGATTCTGCGGTGCGGTGACAGCGACCTGCATCACGCCCTGTGTGGCACCGACCAAAGCACGCGCCACCAACGCATCGACCGGCTCGTGCAGGTAAGACACCGTGCGCAGCAGCATGGGCAGGTTGACGCCGGTGATAAGTTTGGTGTGAACGCCGTCGACCAGCTTTTGCGCCACGTTGCAGGGCGTAGCGCCAAACACGTCGACCAGTACCAGCGTGTCCGGGGTGCCCAGCTGCTCAAGCACGATGCGCGCCTGCGCCAATGTCTCTTCGGGCGGCATGTTGGCTTGCACATCCAGTGCCACCACGCCGGCGGCGCTGTCGGGAAACACATGCAGCACGCACTGCCGCAGCGCAGCAGCCAGCGGAGCGTGGGCGATGATGAATATGCCGTTCATCCTAGAAACCGTAGTTGAATGCGTCCGAGTGTGCCGTTATTGGGGTGCCAGGCAAGGCGAGACAACGCAGTGGGCTTTTGCCCACAAGGCGGAGCAACGCAGCATGGCGCGTCAAGCACGGTTCAATCGGGTGCATAGCGCTGTCACCTATCAGCTTCACGTGATCGAAGCGGGCAAAGTCGATATCCATGCGGTTTTCGTGATGTTTGTAAGCGGTCAACTGCGGTTTCTAGGATCAATGCTCGGGATTATCAACTTTCACACGGAGAAAATAGATGTACGACGCTACGCAGCAGCATAAAAGCACGGCCATGGCGCCTTGAAAGCTGGCCACCGTGCCCCAGCCGCTGGCCTGGAAACCATCGACCAGCAGGCCAATGCCCCATTGCACGACAAAAATGCCGCTGAAAATGATCAGGTTGTAGCCCGAAAGTGCCCGGCCGGCCAGCGATGACGGAAAAGCCATGCCCACCGCCGGCTGGGCCAGCCCCATGACGCTTGAGCTGATGCAAAAAATCGCCCAGCCGAGCCAGCCGCAAGCCGCGCCTAGCACGATATTGACAGCCAGTGCCAGCAGACTCAGCGGCACGCCCCAGGCCATCAGCCGGGTGGCGTGCCAGCCGCGTCGCGCCAGCCAGGGGTTGAACATGCCCCAGCTCCAGAAAGTCACCAGCATGCAGGCATTGATATAGAAAAGCCCGGTGGCCGATTCCAGCGCGGTGTAGCCCGTCACTTTGACCATCCACGGGCCGGCCCACAGCGTTTGCACCGCGACCAGACCGCCGTAGTTGAAAAATGCCAGTGGCGCCATTTTCTGGAAGAAGCGGCTTTTCCAGATTTCACTGTAACTGGCCCCCACGCTCCCCGCTTTGCGTGGTTCGCTGCTCCCCGCGGGAGCCGCTGTGCCTGCGGTCTGGCGGAGCCAGTCGCGCGGCCCTTGCTTGAACAGGGATGTGCCTCCAGGCTCCTCCACCGTGGGCGGACCGGCACTGCGGCCGCCGGCCTCTTGCGCTGTCGAGGTCCAGGCGGGCACCACCCAAAAAATCATCGCCATCGACAGCAAAATCAGCCCGGCCAGAATCCAGAACAGCGGCCGCCAGCCGATGAGCGGCATCAGCCACTGCACCGGCAGGGTAGAGGCCAGCATGCCAAGCGAGCCGGTCATCAGCATCCAGGAATTGGCGCGCAGCAGGGTTACCGCGTCAAACCAGCGCCTGAAACCAGTCAGTGGCGCCATCAGGCAGGCGCCGACCCCCATGCCAATCATCACGCGTGCTGCCAGCAGCCCTGCAAAGCTGCCGGCGCTTGAGAACGCCAGGCAACCGAGCACCGCCAGACTCAAAAACCACAGAATCATGCGCTTCGGGCCGGAGCGGTCAAGCCAGGCGCCGAGCGGCAACTGCATCGCCGCAAAACCCAGAAAGTAACCACCCCCCAGCAGGCCCAGGTCACGCGCCTGCAGGGCAAATTCCTGTGTCAGCACCGGCGACAGCGTGGCCGTGATGGAGCGCACCAGCGCCGAGCAGAAATATGCCGCCGCGAAGGCCGTAAAAACCAGGATCGCCGGCTGTTTGCCTAGCCGCGTGTCGGTGCTGGTTTCGATGTTGATTCTGGTGTCAGTGCGACTATTCAAAAGACAGGCTCGCAAAGTAAGTCTCGGCCACGTCAGGCGCCAGCTTGTCGGCGTAAACCACGGCCTGAAAAACCTGCGTGCCTTGCGCAAAGTACGCCGCCTGACCGCTGACCGCCGTGCCGTCAGCCCGCCGGCCTTGCGCCTTCACCAGCACCGGCGCGGGCAAAAGCGCGGCGCCCTTCAGCACCAATGGCATGACCTGCGGCGCGCCGGCTTTCATGTTGGCAAGTGTCAAGCTTTGCCACTGCGTCAACACGTCAGCGGCGCGCGCGGCGTCGTCCAGGTCAGCCATCGCCACGGCAAAGGTCGCACCGCCGGCGTCACAGCCCAGCAACCGCAGCGGCGTTGGGCGCCCGCCCAACGACACGACTTTTTCGGCCTTGTCGGGCTTGCAGGGCATGAGCAGGCCGAGTCGCGTTTCATCGGGCCGAACGTCGCGCCAATTGAAGGTCGGCGTGCAGGCTGCGATCAGACACACGACCACCGCAGCGCCGATGGTGGCAGGCTGAAATAAGTAAATCGTTGTGTGGGTTAAGCGCATAGATGCATTTGCAGGTGTCAGGCGATGAGCGATGAGCGATGAGCGATGAGCGATGAGCGAGAACTTTAACCTGCGTCGCCATTTTCAAAGGGGCGAGGACAACCGGGCGCGGACTACCGGATGCAGAGTACGCAAAGATTTCGCAGAAGACGCAGAAGACGCAGAAGACGCAGGGGCGCAGAAAACGCAAAAGGAAAAAATGTAGAAGGTATTTTTGGTTTTCCTTCTGCGAAACCTTTGCGCCCTCTGCGTCCAGAAGTTTCTCTTTCGTCCATTCACAAGCATCACCCATGCTGCGGGCAAAATGAGGCGCATGAACTCTCTTCACGGCATCCGCATTCTCGACCTGTCCCGCGTACTCGCCGGCCCGTGGTGTACCCAGACGCTAGCCGACCTGGGCGCCGATGTCATCAAGATTGAGCGACCCGGCACCGGGGACGACACCCGCACCTGGGGTCCGCCGTTTTTGAAAGACAACGCGGGCGCGGAAACCCACGAGGCGGCCTATTACCTGGGCACCAACCGCAACAAGCGCTCCGTCACCTGCGACATTTCACTGCCCGCCGGCCAGGCGCTGGTCCGTGAGCTGGTCGCCCATTGCGATGTGTTTGTCGAAAACTTCAAGGTCGGCGACATGGCGCGCTACGGGCTTGACTACGCCGCGCTCAAAGCCATCAACCCGAGTCTGGTGTATTGCTCGATCACCGGCTTCGGCCAGAACGGCCCGTATGCCGAACGCGCCGGTTATGACTACGCGATACAGGGCATGGGCGGGCTGATGAGCGTGACCGGCGAGCGTGACGACCTCGGTGGTGGGCCACAAAAAGTCGGCGTGGCCGTTGCCGACCTGATGACCGGCATGTACGCCACGGTAGGTATTCTGGCGGCGCTGCGCCACGCCGAAAAAACCGGCGAAGGCCAGCAGGTCGATATGGCGCTGCTCGACACGCAAGTTGCGATGTTGGCCAATCTGGGCGCCAACTATCTCGTCAGCGGCAAGGTGCCGGGCCGGGCCGGCAATGCGCACCAGAACATCGTGCCCTATCAGGTGTTTGAGGTCGCGCCCTCGAGCCGCGGAAGCAAGGATCACCTGATTCTGGCGGTGGGAAACGACTCGCAATTTGCCAAGTTCTGTGCCGTCGCCAACAGGCCTGAGCTGGGAACGAACCCGCTGTTTGCGAAAAACCGCGACCGTGTGACCAACCGCGCGCAACTGGTGCCGATGCTGGAGGCGGTGATGCGGACCCGCACCAAGGCCGACTGGCTGGGCGCGCTGGAGGCCGCCAAAGTACCCTGTGGCGCCATCAACAACCTGGCCGAGGTGTTTGCCGACCCGCAGGTCATTGCCCGCGGCATGGTAACGCCGTGGCAGCATCCGCTGCAGAGCGACTTGCGACTGGTCGCCAGCCCCCTGAAGCTCAGCGCGACGCCGCCGCGCAATGACCGGGCGCCGCCATTGCTGGGCCAGCACACGGACCAGGTTTTGCGCGAAGTGCTGCAAATGACCAGCGAACACCTGTCCGGACTCAAAAACGCCAAAGTGGTCTGAAGGCAACCGCTGGCGCACGGCAAACGCTTAACGCCAGCTCGTATTGACGCGGTGCAGCGCGGTTCGATGCTCCTATAATAATAGCTGATTACGCACGTTTTACCTGGGCTAGAGCCCGATTTGATGTCTTAAAAAGGCAAAACTCTGATATTCCGGACAGGAGGGAATCCGGCGGAGTGTCAGCAGCGGCTGAACTGACTCGTCACGGAGTCTCCGTCTTCGCAGAATGACAGGTCGCCTGCCACGAATTTCACGGTTTTGACCCTGCACAGCCTTCTAAAACCAGCAGAGCGTGACTTTTTGCCCGATGCGATCGCCTGTGGCGCACTAAAGCCGTTGTCACCAGGCCTCTCGCGTGTTTGAATTGAAATATGTAAAAAAACGTGTCTTTCCGGGGCCGAGACGACTTTCAAAGTCGCGTAAATCCGGTAGAAGTGTTGCGAAAGCAAGATTGAAAGTACGGAGCCATGAACCGAGCTATAACCCCGATCCGGCGTGTCACCGCCGCAGAACCGGAAAAAACGGCAGCGCCGCCGCATGCGCCCACAGATTACGCGCTGGTCGGCCAGTTCGGCGCCGAGTTGGCCGAACCAGTCAACGCCATGCACAACATCGTGCAGGATTTCAACCGCAGCCGCCACCTGTCGCAAGCGCAAATGGTGCAGCTGGTGGCTTCAGTCGAAACTGCGGTGAGCGTGACGCGGCAGAGCCAGCAGATCGCCCGTCTGGCAGAAGGCCGGCTGCGCCAGTCGCACGAACGCATTCGCCTTGACGAGCTGCTTCATCAAACGCTCTCAGAACAGGCCGCATCATTCAACGCTCGCGGCATCGAAATCCATCGCAATATCAAGCCGGTCGAAATCATCATCGATCCGGGCCTGCTTTGCAGCCTGGTCGAGTCCGCGCTGGTTTGGGGCTGCAGCCAGGGTAAACGAGTGGTGGTGTCGCTGGGCATCAAAAACTGGCCTGAGCACGGCATATTGGCGATCAAGGCCAGCAATCCGCCCGGCGCGCGCGCGTTGCCTGCCCAAGCCGATACGCTGGCCTGGCAACTGCTGGTACTCACCGCGCAAATCATGGGCGTCACGCTGGAGCGCGAGATCACCGCCAGCGGCGAAGCCATGCTGTTGATGGAATTTGCCCGCACCGTGAAGCGGCTTGAGGGCCTGACCGCTGTAGAAATGGATGCCAGCGGCGATTCATCGTTTCACAACGGCACCAAGCCAATGGCGGGCATGCGCATCTTGCTGATCACCAGCGACACCCTGGTCCGCGCGGAAGTGGAAGAGGCGGCGCGGCTGCTGGGCCTGCTGGTGGACCGGGTTCTCAGCGTGGAGCAGGCGCAGCGCTACGTCAAGCTGGGCATGCCGCACCTGATCATCATCGACGAACAGCTCAACGACGATTCGTTCGGAAGGCTGCAAAACGACATCACCAGCACCAACCCCAACCTTGGCTTTATCGAGATCGCCGACGAGTCCAACACCTTCGAGATTTCCAGCTGGATGAGCGACAGCATGACACGCGTCAGCCGCGACGTGATGCGCGCCCAGCTACCGTCGGTGCTGACGCTGGAACTGGCACGCGCACTGTAGCTGACCGTGCAATTTTCAACGCGTCAATCGTCTTGTCTGCGTCCGAATCCAGCCATCACGCCAGGAAATTGGTGATTGCTGTCTTGGCGCCAGTGACTTGCGAGCACCGACACGCCCCAAGGCTCAAAGCGGGCCAATGCAGAAAACCCCGCAGGAAACAGTACAGGAAATGGCTGAAACCAGAAGTATTTCGTTTTCTGGCGTTGATGACTTTGCAGTGGCGCTTAACTTCCCACGCACAATGCCAGGCGATGCCAAGACTTGGCGCCGGCCTGCTGCTAATCGCCAACTGCGTTTTTTCTGCCTGGTCAAATCTAAAAAAAGGACTTCACATGCGTTTTAAATTGCATCCTCTCTTGTTGTTGACGGTGGGTGCGGTTTGCGCATTGAGCCCGGTTTGGGCTCAAACATCAGGCTCCAATTCTGTTTCGAAGCCAAAAACGAAGCCGGCAGCAACTGCGTTTTCGGGGTCGCGTGAGAAGCTGGTGGTTGCCATGCCGAAGACCTACGGCAAGAGCGAAACCATGGCGCTGTGGGGCGACTATTTCACTCACCTGTCGCAGTGCGGAAATATCGACTTGCTAAATAGCCAGGGCGAATCGCTGGAGCGTTCTGTCAATGTGGACGTGCTCGGTGAAAAAGAGTTGATCGACAGCCTGGTAACTGGCAAGGCGCAGCTGGCGCAGGTTAACCCGGGCCTCGTGCCGCAGCTGGTGGCAGCTGGGCAGCCGCACCCGTTTGGCGTACCCGGCAACAAGGCCAGTCAACAGGCCAACTCCTACAAGCTTATTTTAATTTCCCGGGTGGACAGCGGATATACCAAGCCGACTGATCTGACTGGTAAAAAAATTGCGCACAGCACGCCGACTTCCAACTCGGGCAATCTGGCGCCACGGGCGTTATTTCCTGCGCTGGGTCTCACTCCTGACAAAGACTATGAAGTGGTGTTTTCCAATGGCCACGAACGGTCGGTTATCGGTGTCATGCACGGGTTTTACCAGGGCGCCGCTGTGGCAAGCGACCTCTATCAGCGAATGATCGTCAAAGGGGATATCAAAGGATCGAGTATTCGCACGCTTTGGGAAAGCCCACCTTTCATGACAGAAACCTGGATGATGGGAAAAGATGTGTCCCCCGAACTGCAGGCTCGGGTCAAAAAGTGCTCTTTCAACTACAGCTTTTCACCGAATTTGCGCAAACAGCTGCCCGGCAATGACACGTTTTTGCCCATCCAGTTTGAGCGCGACTTTGCCACCGTGATGGAGGTTTACCGCAAGACCCAAGCGGCTAAGGCCAAACCCGCCTAGTAGATTAGTCGGGATTTGTTAACCCGGCGGAAAGCTTGGTTTGCGCTTAGTCCGGTCACCCGAGGCCTTGGCCTGTGGTTCTCTTAGCTTGCTGCGTGCGCGAATGAAGCCTATCTATTTCATCGACCCGAAAACCTTCTTCAAAATCGCGCTGCCGCTGCCGACCGGGTCCTGGCGGATTTTTTGTTCTTCTTCGGCAATGATCATGTACAGGCCGTCGAGCGATTTGCCGGTGACGTACTGCTGCATGTTGGCGTCTTCTTTTTTCACCAGACCAAAACCGGCTGCCTTGCCGGCAAATTCGTTGTATTTTTTGGCCAGACCGACCTTTTCGGTGGCTTGGGTGACTACCGGCAAAAACTTCACGCCCAGCGGCGCACGTGTTTTATCGGCAAAAAAATCAGTCACCGACGTAGCGCCGCCGGTCAGGATGCCTTTTGCATCCGCGACATTCATGCCGCGCACGGCGCTCACCAGCAGATCCTTGCCCATCGGCACGGCCGCTTCGGCGGCGCGGTTGATGGAAGTCACCAGCTCATCAATGCGATTGCCCTGGCCAAAATTTCGCAACAGCTTGGCTGCATCTTCAAGGTAACCAGGCAAGGGAATGCGAACTTTCGCGTTGCCAAGGAATCCATCAGGCTTGCCCAGCAAGGCGACCGCCGCGAGCGCGCCTTTTTCGAGCGCGGTTTTCAGGCCGCTGCTGGCCTCGACATTGGTCACGCCGGACAAATCGCCCAGCGACAATGCACGGGCCTGGCTGTAAGTGGCCAAAATCAGCGCGCCGATAGCGCTGGCACCGGCCTGGTTAAACTTTCGACGTTGCATGATGAAACTCCCCTATGAATGACTTTTCAGGCTGGAAAAACGCTGAATCCAACTCCAACTTAGTATGCCGCATGCTCATGGCAGCGGTGCTGACCATTGCCAGCGTTGCGGGTTTGTCCGGGTGCAGCGGCGTGCAGGCGGTGCCGGAATCGACCTTCGTGTTGCTCGATGGCAGCAAAAGAACCGTGGCGGACTTCAAGGGCAAGGTGACGCTGGTGAACTTTTGGGCCACCAGCTGCGTGACCTGCATTGCCGAGATGCCGAAGATGGTGGCTACTTTCAACAAGTACCAGGCGGGCGGCTATGACATGGTTGCGGTCGCGATGAAGTACGACCCGCCCAGCTACGTGGTGAACTACACCGAAACGCGAAAACTGCCGTTCAAGGTCGCCATCGACAACACAGGTGCGGTGGCCAAAGCCTGGGGCGACGTGCAGCTCACACCGACGACTTTTTTGGTCAACAAACGCGGCGAGATCGTCAAACAGTACGTGGGCGAGCCCGACTTTGCGGCGCTGCATGTGCTGATTGAAAAACTGCTAGCTGAATCCTGAGCGCGCCGTGACGGTTTTCCAGGTTGCCACGTGACCTGGTTTTTTAGAGTCTTGACCTCAGTCCCCCAGCGGTTTCAAGTTACCCAGCAACGTGGGAAGCAGCTCCGACACGGTGGGGTGAATATGCATCGCCCGCGTGATGACGGTGTAGGGCGCGTTGGCGGCCATCACGTCCAAAAGCACATGAACCACCTCGTCGGCTTCAATGCCCAGCAGGCTGGCGCCCAGAATTTTATCGGTGTCCGCATCGACCAGCACCTGCATGAAGCCCTGGGTTTCGCCGCGTTCGCGGGCACGCCCGACCTTCGCCATCATTAATTTGCCGACCAGTACCTTTTTGCCCGAAGCACGGGCCTCATGTGCGGACATGCCCACGCGCGCCAGCGGCGGATCGGTGTACAGCGCATAGGCGGTGATGCGGTCGCTGAGCCGACGGGCATTTTGGTCAAGCAAATTCGCGGCGACGATTTCGTAGTCGTTGAAAGACGTGTGGGTGAAGGCGCCGCGTCCGTTGGCGTCACCCAGCGCATAGACACCGGCAACGCGGGTGGCGAGCTGATCATCGACGGTGATGTAGCCGCGCGCATCCAAGGCGATGCCGGTCTGCTCCAGTCCAAGATCGTCGGTATTAGGCACGCGCCCCACGGCCACTAAGAGATGCGAGCCGCTGAGCGCTACTGCAGCGCCATCGCTGTCGGCGTTCAGGGCAATCGCATCGGCCGTGCGCGCCACGCGTGTGTTTTTGGCGTTGAGATGAACTGCTATGCCTTCGTTTTCCAGAATGTGCTGCACGGCTACCGACACCTCGGCGTCTTCGCGCCCGATCAGGCGTGGCCCGGCTTCGATCACGCTCACCTGGCTGCCGAAACGCCGGTACATCTGGGCGAACTCCAGTCCAATGTAGCTCCCACCGACGATCAGCAGGTGGGCCGGCAGGGTGTCGAGGTCCATGATGCTGGAGCTGGTCAGGTAGGGCGTGCCCGGCAGACCAGGAATCGCTGGCACCATCGCACGACCACCGACATTGATAAAAATCTGCGGTGCCTCCAGCGTCAGTCCATTAACTGAAACCGTGTGATCGCCGACAAAGCGGGCATGGCCTTCAATCACCGTCAGGCCAGCGGTGCCTTTGAGCCAGGTCGTTACCCCCTCGTTGGATTGTTTGACCACAGCATCTTTGCGCGCCTTGACGCGGGCCATGTCTACCTGAACCTGGCCGTTAATGATGACGCCGTACTCTGCGCCGTGGCGCGCCACATGCGCCGCTCGCGCGCTGGCGATCATGGTTTTACTGGGAACGCAACCGACGTTGACGCAGGTGCCACCAAACAGCTTGCGTTCAATGATGGCGGTCTTTTTACCGGACTTGGCCAGCCGAACCGCGAGGGGAGGCCCCGCCTGGCCGGTCCCAATCACAATCGCGTCGTAGTGTTCGGTCATTGTCAATCCATTGCAGCGTGGTGGATGCGGGCGGCACGCGTCTGATTGCGGTGCTTTCGGCGCCCGGCATTCGATCAAATTACTTGTTGCGGTAGGCGTCGTGGCAGGTTTTACAGGTGTCCGCCGTCGCGCTGAAAGCGGTTTTCAGCATGCCGAGATCCCCCGTCTTGGCAGCAGCTGCCAGCTTGACGGTTTCTGCCTGCATCTTCTCGCTGTTTTCCTTGAATTTAGCCTGCTCGGACCAGATTTCAGGCTTGGCCTTGGTGTTGCCGCCAGTTTCTGTGCCTGGACCAAACCCAGCCCATGGCAGCTTCGCCATCACGGAGACAATGTCGGCGTTGTCGGCTGCCACCTTGGCATCGAACGGTACTTTGCCGTTGGCCATCGCACCGATGCGGCCAAAATGCGCGCCCATGACAGACAACGCACTTTGACGATACTTGATAGCATCCTCAGGCTTGGCAAATTGCGCGGCAGCTGGCGCCGACAGGCCGACCAGGGCGGCAGCGGAAACGATACAGGCAAGAGTTTTCATGTTTTTTTTCCTCGTGATTTATTAGCTGGGTTCGGTTGGCAATTAATTCCTGACAGGTCCTGAACTTGCATTGCCAACCTGCTTGAGTTTAGCGAGGCCTGCTTAGTTCCGCAGCACAGCTGGTCCTGCGGGAAAGCACCCATGTCCAACTGTCCGCGATGATCCCCGGTTTGACAGCCGCGGTCAATTTAAACAACAAGGAGTGCATGTGCATCCCCAAATATCTCTTCATAAAATCAGGGTTTGGGATCTTCCAACCAGGATTTTTCACTGGGGCCTGGTGGCTTGCATTACCGGATCGGTGATTTCGGGTCTGGTTGGTGGCAGTGCGCTGGTCTGGCACTTCCGTTTTGGCTACGTCGTGATCGCGCTGCTGGCTTTCCGCCTGGTCTGGGGTGTTGTGGGTGGGCGGTGGTCACGCTTTGGCGCTTTCATCTACGCGCCGCAGAGCGTCATTCACTACATTCGGGGCAGCAGCAAACCTGAGCACAGCGTCGGCCACTCGCCGCTGGGCGCGCTGTCTGTTTTTGCCTTGCTGGGCTTTTTGGCAGCACAGGTCGGCACCGGTTTGATGAGTGACGATGAGGTGGCTTATTCCGGGCCGTTGACCCACCTGGTGTCTAACGCCACGGTCGAGCTGGCCACCTTCTATCACGCAGCGGTCGGCAAGTGGGCACTGTTGGGCCTGGTAGCGCTGCACATTGGCGCCGTCATTTTTTACCAGCGCCGTCAGCATAAACTGATCAACGCAATGCTGCACGGCGACAAAACGCTGGCACTGGCGGCGCCTTCGTCGCGCGATGATCTGCTGTCGCGCACCGCTGCGCTACTGATTTTTGCCCTGTGTGGCGCCGCCGCTTATTGGGTGTCAACACTGGCAGCGCCGGGTTTTTAGGACGGCTATTCCCCAAGACGGCGATACTCCAGCGCGCTACACTGAATCGACGATTTTCTACCGACGATTCTGTGCGACGCCCTTCCATCCAGCTAGTCACGCCTGACACCCAGGCGCAACTCGACGCCACGCGCCAGATCTTTACCGAATACGCTGAACAACTGGGCGTGGATCTTTGTTTTCAAAACTTCGATGCCGAGCTGGCCGACCTGCCTGGCGAATATGCCAACCCCCAGGGTGCGCTGCTGCTGGCGCTGATCGATGGCGCTGTCGCGGGCTGTTGCGCGCTCAGGCCCCTCAATTCGGTGGACTGCCCAAACGCGGCTGAAATGAAGCGCCTGTATGTTCGCAAGGCCTATCGGGGTTCGGGCCTGGGGCGCCAGCTAGCAGAGGCGACGCTAGACGCCGCGCGCGTGGCGGGCTACCACAGCGTGCTGCTGGACACGCTGGACGACATGGAATCGGCGCGTGCCCTGTATGTCGATCTGGGCTTTACCAGCATCGAGCCCTACTACCACAACCCGATTGCGGGCGCGCACTACCTGAAGGTTGATCTTTCAATCAAATGTGCCTCCAGCCCCCGTAATACCTGCGTAAACAGCTACTAAATTAATAGCGTCTAAGCTACTGCCAATGGGTGCTTCAAACGAACAGAGCCACCGACTTTTTAGTCGGTGGCTGATTCAGCATTAGGTCGATCAGGCCTTGGCTTGCGCCAGCAGCGTGGCTCCGTCGCTGACTTCAAACTTGCCGGCCGCTTCGACATTCAGACTGGCGACCTTACCGTCTTTGACCAGCATGGAATAACGGTTGCTGCGCAGACCCATGCCCCGCGCTGTGAGGTCCAGCGTCAGGCCGGTGGCCTTGGTGAAGTCAGCGCTGCCGTCGGCCAGCATACGCACCTTGTCGCCGATTTTTTGCTCGCGCGCCCAGGCACCCATGACGAATGCGTCGTTGACGCTAATGCACCAGATTTCATCAACGCCAGCAGCCTTCAGCTCGGAAAATTTCTCCACGTAGCTGGGGATGTGTTTGGCCGAGCAGGTGGGCGTGAACGCACCGGGCAGCGCAAACAGCGCGATGGTCTTGCCAGCTGTGGCCTTGGCCACATCGACCGCGTTAGGACCGATGCTGCAACCGTTGCCTTCAACCTCCGAGAACTCCATCAGCGTGGTTGCGGGAAGGGTGTCGCCTACTTTGATCATCGAATGCTCCATGTTTGTGGGATTGAACGGGTATTTTTTTAACTCAGCCGCGATCTTAGGGGGAATCACGGGTCAAGGTGCATGCCCCACCTTCTCTTACTCAAGCTACCGGCCAGTCAGTTGGCGGCTGATCCGGACAACCCCAAGAAACAGCGAGTGGCGATCAACAAGAACCAACGCATGAAACTGTAGAAACAAAAACGGCCCACCTGGTGAGCCGTTTTTTTAAGCCTTGTCATCAAAGCCTGAAGTACAGAACTTATACGATGGCGGCTTTTTGAACAAGACGTGTCACAACCCAGTTCTTGGTTTTCGAAATGGGGCGGCTTTCGGTAATCTCAATCATGTCGCCGGTCTTGTACTCACCCTTTTCGTCATGGGCGTGGTACTTGCTAGACAGCGAGACGATCTTGCCGTACAGCTCGTGCTTGACGCGGCGCTCAACCAGAACCGTCACGGTCTTGGCACGTTTGTCACTCACGACCTTGCCAATCAAGGTGCGCTTGAGAGATTTTTTAACTTCAGCAGTTACTTCCGTCATTATTTGGCTCCCTGTTTGACGATGGTTTCGGCCAAGATAGTTTTGGCCCGAGCGATAGAGCGACGAGTTGAACGCAGCGTCGATGTGTTGCCGAGTTGTTGCGTGGCCTTTTGCATGCGCAAGCCGAAATGGGCTTTTTGCAATGCCTTGACTTCGGTTTTCAGGCCGGCAACGTCTTTTTGGCGCAGGTCAGTAGATTTGGTCATGGTGATTTCCTCTTACTGTCCAATCATTCGGCTGACGAAGGTAGTGCGCAGCGGCAACTTGGCAGATGCCAGGCGGAACGCTTCGCGGGCCAGTTCTTCAGGCACGCCGACGATTTCAAAAACGATCTTGCCGGGCTGGATTTCGGCCACATAGTATTCTGGGTTGCCTTTACCGTTACCCATGCGCACCTCAGCAGGCTTTTGGGAAATCGGCTTGTCCGGGAAGACGCGGATCCATATTCTGCCGCCACGTTTGACGTGACGGGAAATCGCACGGCGTGCGGCTTCAATCTGGCGAGCCGTGAGGCGGCCGCGGTCAGTGCATTTCAGACCAAAATCACCGAATGCCACCGAGTTGCCTCGTGTGGCAACGCCGGTGTTACGGCCTTTTTGCTCTTTGCGGTATTTTCTGCGAGCGGGTTGCAGCATTGATATTCTCCGTTATTCTGACTGATTACTCAGTCTTGGCACCGTCAGCTGCTGCAGCTGGCGTGGCTTTGCGGACACGCTTAACGGTGGTTTTCGGGGCGTCGCTACCAGGGGTAGCTTCAGCCGGCTTGTCGCTGCCATCGGCAGGCGCAATGTTCGTTGCGCCAGCCGGACCACGCGCCGCAGGGCGGGCCGTACGGGGTGCAGGACGGTCGGTACGCTCACCGGGGCGGGCGTCACGACGTGGGCCGCGCGGTTTGCGCTCGTCGTCTGGTGGCACATCGATCATGCGGGCGCCGGGTGAATCACCACGGCCCAGCGTGTCGCCTTTATAGACCCAGACCTTGACGCCGATCACACCATAGGTGGTCTTGGCTTCGGAGGTGCCATAGTCAATGTCGGCGCGCAGGGTGTGAAGGGGCACGCGACCTTCGCGGTACCACTCGCAACGAGCGATTTCGATACCGTTCAGACGACCAGACGACATGATCTTGATGCCCAAAGCACCCAGACGCATCGCATTTTGCATGGCGCGCTTCATCGCACGGCGAAACATGATGCGTTTTTCAAGCTGCTGAGTGATGCTGACTGCAATCAGCTTGGCATCAATTTCA
>JANLYY010000105.1:0-5378 GCA_031365885.1 Polaromonas sp.
GTCGTCCACGTCGAGCTTTTCCATGAAAAGCTTGCGGCTGGTGTCGGTCTCCAGCGACTGCTTCTCACGCGACTCGTCCGCCGTCATGATGTTGATGTTCCAGCCCGTCAGCGCGGCGGCAAGCCGCACGTTCTGACCGCCGCGGCCAATGGATATAGCGAGGTTTTCCTCGTCAACCACCACGTCCATGGCATGACGCTCTTCATCGACCACGATGGAAGACACATTGGCTGGGGCCAGCGCGCCTATGACGAACTGGGCCGGGTCTTCACTCCACAGCACGATATCGACGCGCTCGCCGGCCAGTTCGTTGGTCACGCCATTGACACGCGTGCCTCGAACGCCAACGCAAGTGCCAATCGGATCGACGCGTTTGTCATGCGACAGCACCGCCATCTTGGCGCGCGAACCCGGGTCACGGGCGCAGGATTTGATCTCCAGCAGGCCCTGCTCGATCTCAGGAACTTCCTGACGAAACAACTCGATCATGTATTCAGGCGACGTGCGCGACAAAATAATCGGCGCGCCACGCAGCGTGGTATCAACTTCCATGATCATCGCCCGCACCCGGTCGCCGGATCGAAGATTTTCTTTTGGAATCATGTCGCCACGGCGCAGGCGCCCTTCGACGCGGCCCGATTCGACAATGATGTCGCCCTTGTCCATGCGTTTGACGGTGCCGACAAAAATCTTGTCACCGCGCGACATAAAGTCGGTCAACAACATTTCACGCTCAGCATCTCGGATTTTTTGAAGAATGACCTGCTTGGCGGCTTGCGCGCCAATCCGGCCAATCGGCATGCTATCAACCGGTTTTTCAATAAAGTCACCCTCTTCGATGTCGGCAATTTCGTCGCGCGCATCAGTGACCAGTTCTTCGGCTTCGGGGTTTTGCAGACCGGCCTCGTCGGGCACAACCAGCCAACGGCGAAAGGTCTCGTAATTGCCGCTGTCGCGGTCAACCACCACGCGAATGTCAACGCCTTCCGCATACACCTTTTTGGTGGCAGAAGCGAGCGCCAGTTCAACAGCGCCAAAGACGACGTCGCGTTCGACATTTTTCTCACGCGAGATGGCATCAACCAACATCAACAGTTCGCGATTCATTTCACAAGCCTGCCTTTCTGAATATTCGGAATAATTTTGGAAAAATTTTCTGGATCAGTTTGTGCAGAAGCCTCTGCAGATTGATCTGAATTTGCGTCAAGTTTGGTACGGCGGCCCTTGAAATCAACCACCGGCGCGAGGCGAGCCTGCACAATTTCGTCGAGCGTGAAACCCAGCGCCTGCAGCGGTGCTGGCAGCCTGTTTTTGCTGACCTTCTGGCCGGGTTTGACTGGGGGCTCGTCGCTCCAGACGATCTGCCAGCCCGCAAGCTCGCTAGCGCCTGCTTGCGGTTCAACCCGTTCCAGCGTGCCGCGAAATTTTTTCCGGCTGGCCGATACCGTCGAGCCGGCACTGGCCACGCTGCCAATCGGCGCCTTCAGGGTGATGTCAACCAGTTCGCCGACAAAACGCTCGAAATCTTTTTCACTTTTCAGGGGCCGGTCAATGCCAGGCGAGGAAACCTCAAGCCGGGAGTACTCAGCGCCTTCAACTTCCAGCACAAACTGCAACTGGCGCGTGACTTTCTCGCAATCTTCGGCGTTGACAAACTGCTCGATACCCGGAACGTGAGGCAAATCCATCGTCACACGCAGCAACCCACCGCCGGTGCGTTCAATGTCCACCAGCTCATAGCCGAGCCCGGTAACGGTTTGCTCAATCGTCTCTTGTAATGCCATTCAGTCTTGCTGCTTCTTCAACGTAAATTGATCGAAATTGATCAGTTTGTTAAAAACAAACGCCCAAAAAAAATGGGCGGTGAAAACCCGCCCAGTTGGTCGTGAAGTGCGTATTGTAGCGTCTCTGGCGAGCTGATGCAAACTCGCACGAGCCAGGAAGCCTGAGAAACCGGGTGAAGACTTTGCTAAAACTTACCGTGAATATTCAGCTTTCGTTCCGCTGCAGAGTTGGCATGTGGAATGCCTGATGCGCAAAAACGACCACATCAAGATATTCATCCAGGACTAGTCCAACGCTACTGTCAGTGCACTTGACTCAGGATGCAAAAAATCTTAAATTTTCTATATTTATCAACAAATTTTTTGTGTTTGTTAAAGTGGTTTATTAGATTTTTTTGGTCTGCGCAACCAGTATCTGCGTGTATGCATGTCTGGGGCGGTCCAGCACATCCATGACAGGGCCGGCTTCAACCACATCGCCGTCTTTCATCACGATCACTTCATGCGCCATGGCGCGAATCACTTCAACGTCGTGGGTAATTAGTAAATAGCTCAATCCACGCTCCCGCTGCAGCCGCTGCAGCAGTCCAAGCACCTGTTTTTGAATTGTTACGTCCAGCGCGCTGGTCGGCTCATCGAGCACGAGCAGGGCCGGATCGATGATCAAGGCGCGTGCAATGGCAAGCCGTTGGCGTTGACCACCGGAAAATTCATGCGGATAACGGTCCAGCAGGCCGGGAAACTGGTCTTCGCCCATGCCTACATCCGCCAGTGCCCGAACAGCGCATTGCCGCCTCTCGACCGCACCCAGAGCAGGTTCGTGTACCAGCAGCCCCTCCTCCACAATCGCGCCCACTGTCATGCGCGGCGACAGCGACGAAAACGGGTCCTGAAACACCACCTGAACCGTCCGTCGCATCGCCTTGTTGCGCGCAGCCTGGCGGCTCCACGCGTGGCCTGACACCGCTAGCTGACCCGATGACGGCAGCAAGCCCAGCGCAGCCAGCGCCAGAGTCGATTTTCCTGAGCCTGATTCGCCGACTACACCCAATGTTTTCCCGGCGGGGATTTCAAACGAAGCGTCCTTCACCGCGACGAATTCGGCGCTCTTGAACCAGCCTTTGATACCGGGTATTCCGACCCGATAGCCGACGCGCAGATGACCGGCCTGCATGGTCAATCCGGCGGACGTCTTGCCGGCCGGCGAACTCAAGCTTTCTGCCACATCACGAACCGGCTTGCTGTCGATCAGTTTGCGCGTGTAGGCGTGCTGTGGCCGGGCGAACACGTCGCCCACCGGGCCGTGCTCGACGATAAATCCGTTTTCCATCACCGCGACCCGGTCGGCGAAGCGGCGCACCAGATTGAGGTCATGCGTGATCAGCAGCACCGCCATGCCGTTGCGCTTTTGCAGATCACCAAGCAAGTTGAGGATCTGGCTGCGCAGCGTCACATCGAGCGCGGTCGTTGGTTCGTCGGCCAGCAATAGCCGGGGCTGGCAGGCCAGCGCCATCGCGATCATCGCGCGCTGCCGCTGCCCACCCGACAGCTGGTGCGGGAAAGCGCGCGCCCGGCGTTCAGGCTCCGGAATGCCGGTATCTGCTAGCAATTTAATAGCTGCTTGCGCAGACTCTGCTTGGGCTAGAGCTTGTTTTAGCTGCAAAACCTCGGCAATCTGGTCGCCCACGCTGAACAGCGGATTCAGCGCTGTCATCGGTTCCTGAAAAATCATCGCGATGTCGCGCCCGCGAATGCCGCGCAACTGCTGCTCGGGCAAAGCGAGCAGATCGACGGAACTGGATGTGTTTTCGCGGCCCGCAAAAAGCGCGCTGCCGCTGATGTCGGCGTTTTGCACCAGCCGCAGCAGGCTCAGCGCAGTCACCGTCTTGCCCGAACCCGATTCCCCTACCAGCGCCAGTTTTTCGCCCGCGTTGATGGAAAAATCAATGCCGTGAACGACTTCCTTGCCCGCGAATGAGATGCGCAGGTTTTTGACTTCGAGTAGTGGGCTGGTCATGACTAGGATTGGGGGAAAACTGCCTTTACCGCAGAGGCGCAGAGCACGCAGAGGGCCGCAGAGAGGTCATCTGATAAAAAAACGGTTTTCGGTTTTTCTCTGCCTTTGTCACTCTGCGATCTTTGCGCCTCTGCGGTGAATGACTTCTTCATACATCCGCTTTCCGTGGGTCCAGCGCATCGCGCAGGGCGTCGCCCATCAGCGTCAGCAGCAGCAAAGTCACCACCAGCACACCGAAGGTCGACAGCGAAATCCACCACGCGTCGATGCTGTTTTTGCCTTGCGACAGCAACTCGCCCAGCGACGGCGTTCCCGGCGGCACGCCCAGGCCGAGAAAGTCGAGCGAGGTCAGCGCCAGAACCGCCGCACTCATGCGAAACGGCAGAAAGGTCACCACCGGCGTCATGCTGTTGGGCAGCACATGGCGAACGATGATTTGCCAGTTCGACAGGCCCAGTGCCCTTGCCGCTCGCACGTAGTCAAGCTGCCGGTTACGCAAAAATTCGGCCCGCACATAGTCGGACAGCCCCAGCCAGCCAAACAGACTCAGCAGCACCAGCAACAGCGAGATACTGGGCGCAAACACGGCGCTGAAAATAATCAGCAAATACAGCTCGGGCATCGAGCCCCAGATTTCCATAAAACGCTGGAAAGCCAGATCGACCTTGCCGCCGAAAAACCCCTGAATCGCCCCGGCGATAACGCCCAGCACCGTGCCGGTGGCTGTGAGCGCCAGTGCAAACAGCACACTGACGCGAAAGCCGTAAATAAGCTGCGCCAGCAAGTCGCGGCCCCGGTCGTCAGTACCCAACAGATTCGCCATCGTGGGTCGCGAAGGATTCGGCTCTTTGGCAAAGTAGTTCAGCGTCTTGGGGCCGTACGGATTCGGTGCGAAAACCGCCCAGTTGTTGCCCCGGGTGAGCTTGTCGCGAATGAAGGGGTCGAGGTAATCAGCCGGGGTTTCAAAATCACCACCAAAGACTTTCTCCGGGTAGGCCTTCAACATCGGAAAGTAAAAACTGCCCTCGTATTTCACGATCAGCGGGCGGTCGTTGGAAACCAGTTCAGCGGCGAGACTCAGCAGCACCATGGCGCAAAAAAGAATCAGGCTGTAGAAGCCGAGTCTGTTGCGGCGAAACCGCTTCCAGGCCCTGCGGCCTGGGCTCAAGCTGACGGCGGGACGAACCTCGCCAGCGCCAGCGCGGATCGGGCTTTGCCCGGCCGCAGGTGGCGCCCCCTCGGGGGGGAGGCGGCCAGTGGCCGCATCGGGGGGGTTAGTCGAACCGTACACGCGGGTCCACCCAGACATAGCAAAGATCACTGATGAGTTTGGTCACCAAGCCGATCAGCGTGAACAGAAACAGCGTGCCCATCACCACCGGGTAGTCACGCCGGATCACGCTTTCATAACTCAGCAGTCCCAGCCCGTCGAGCGAAAAAAGCGTCTCGATCAACAACGAACCGGTGAAAAAAGCGCCTACAAAAGCCGCCGGGAAACCCGTGACGATCGGAATCAGCGCATTTCGAAAGACATGCTTGTAGAGCACCTGCCGTTCGGCCAGGCCTTTGGCGCGCGC
>JANLYY010000212.1:0-43687 GCA_031365885.1 Polaromonas sp.
ATCGAGAACCTGTCGCCGGCCGATCTGGTGCAGCGGGGCGTGGTGCAGGTGATGGAAGGCCGCCACTGCTTTGCGCACCTGACCATTGACGAAAACCTGCTGACCGGCGCCTACACGCGCAAAGACAAGGGCGAGGTGTCGGCCAATCTGGAAAAAGTCTACAACTACTTTCCGCGCCTGAAAACCCGGCGCAACTCACAGGCCGCCTACACGTCCGGCGGCGAGCAGCAGATGTGCGCGATTGGCCGGGCGCTGATGACCAACCCGTCGATGGTGCTGCTGGACGAGCCGTCGATGGGGCTGGCACCGCAAATCGTCGAAGAGGTTTTCAACATAGTCAAAGACCTGAACCAGAAAGAGAAAGTTACCTTCCTGCTGGCCGAACAGAACACCAACATGGCGCTGAAATACGCCGACTACGGCTACATCATGGAAAGCGGCCGGGTGGTGATGGACGGCATCGCCAGCGACCTGTCCAGCAACGAAGACGTCAAGGAGTTTTACCTCGGTGTCGGCGGCGGTGAACGCAAAAGCTTCAAGGACGTAAAAAGCTACAAGCGGCGCAAGCGCTGGCTGGCTTGATGAGGTGCTGAGGCGCCGATACCTGCGCGTCCGAAAAATCCCCACGTTGATTCTTGAGAACATTTTAGGCCTCTAGCCCAATAAATACGTGCTTAAGCAGCTATTTAATTAATAGCGTCTATCAGATTGTCGAGGACTTACCATGACTGACTTTTACGATGCGCTTGAAACGCGCAGTACCGCAGACCGTGAAGCCGCGCACATGGCCGCGCTGCCGGCGCAAGTGGCGCATGCGCAGGCGCATTCACCGGCCATGCGCGAGTTGCTGGCAGGTGTCGATGCCGAATCCATTTCCGACCGGGCCGCACTGGCCCGCTTGCCCGTCACCCGCAAAGGCGATTTGCACGATCAGCAAAAAGCCGGTCGCGCCGCCGGGAAGGATGCCTTCGGCGGCTTCGCGGCCTTGCACTACGGCGCGCAGATGCCGCGCGTGTTTGCCAGCCCCGGCCCTATCTATGAACCCGAAGGTACGGCGCGCGACTACTGGCGCATGGCGCGGTCGATTTACGCCGCCGGTTTTCGCAGCGGCGATCTGGTTCACAACTGCTTTAGCTACCACTTCGTGCCTGCCGGCTCGATGATGGAAACCGGGGCTCAGGCGCTGGGCTGCACGGTTTTCCCAGGTGGCACCGGCCAGACCGAGCAGCAGGTGCAGGCGATGGCTGAACTCAAACCCGCAGGCTACATCGGCACGCCAAGTTTCCTGAAGATCATTGTTGAAAAGGCGGCGGAGATGGGCGTTGCCCTGCCCTCGCTCAAAAAAGGCCTGGTCGGCGGGGAAGCCTTTCCGCCCAGCCTGCGCGACTGGTTTGCCGAGCGCGGCATCGATGTGTACCAAAGCTTTGCCACCGCCGACCTGGGCTCGATTGCCTACGAAACCTCGGCCCGCGAAGGTCTGGTGCTTGACGAAGGCGTGATCGTCGAAATCGTGCGTCCCGGCACGGGCGACCCGGTAGTTGCCGGTGAAGTCGGCGAGCTGGTCGTCACCACGCTCAACCCCGATTACCCGTTGATCCGCTTCGGCACCGGTGACCTGTCGGCCGTGCTGCCGGGCAGCTGCCCGACCGGGCGCACCAACACCCGCATCAAAGGCTGGATGGGCCGCGCTGATCAAACGGTGAAAGTGCGCGGCATGTTCGTACACCCGGCACAGGTGGCCGACATTGCGCGGCGCTTTCCTGAAGTCATCAAGGCCCGGCTGGTGGTCAGCGGCGAGATGGCCAATGACAGCATGACGCTTCAGGTGGAAGCCGCCGGTAGCACGCACAGCGGCCTGGATCAGCGTATCGGCGAGGCGATTCGCGAGGTCACCAAACTGCGCGGCACGGTACAGCTGCTGGCGCCCGGCAGCCTGCCCAACGACGGCAAGGTGATTGAAGACGCGCGAAACTACAAGTGATGGTCGCGCGCCTGGTTGACTCCATCACGGAGCTTTGCGTTCAGGATGCAGGCTGCATCGCCGTCAGCGGCTCTCATGGTGGCATCAGCTCGGCACGCTATGCGCTGGCAGCACGGCCTGTGCTGAGCGTCTTCAACGACGCTGGCGTTGGCAAAGACGGCGCGGGCCTGGCGGCGCTTGATTTTTTACAGGTACACGGTCTTGCCGCCTGCACCGTGTCGCACAGCAGTGCGCGTATCGGCGAGGCGCAAAGCACACTGCGCGACGGCATCGTCAGTCACCAGAACGCTTTGGCCCTTGCGCTAGGCGCTGCGACGGGTCATCGCTGTCAACAGATCATTGACAATCTGCAAACACCTTGAAGGAGTCACTTATGCATTTGAATTTCAGCCATCCTCGGCGCCTGCTTGTCGCTGCTTGCGTTGCAGCAGGCATGGTGCTGGCCGGTTTGCCTGTCGCCGCGCAAACCAGCTGGCCGACCAAGCCGGTCAAGATCATCGTGCCGTTCGCACCGGGCGGCACCACCGACATCCTGGCGCGCGCCGTGGCACCCGCACTGTCCAGCGCCTTCGGTCTGCCTTTTGTCGTTGAAAACCGTGCCGGTGCAGGCGGCAACATAGGTGCCGATGCGGTGGCAAAAGCGACAGCCGACGGCTACACGCTGCTGATGGGCACGGTCGGCACGCACGCCATCAACAAGGCGCTCTACGCCAAGATGCCGTTCGACTCACAAAAAGACTTCGCACCGATCACGCTGGTGGCGGGCGTGCCCAATGTGATGGTGATGAACACCGACAAAGCGGCGACGCTGCGCATCAACAGCGTCGACGATTTCATCAAGTACGCGCGCGCCAACCCGGGCAAACTGAGCATGGCTTCGAGCGGCAACGGCACCTCGATTCACCTGGCGGGCGAGCTGTTCAAGTCCATGACCGGCACCTTCATGACACACATTCCCTACCGCGGCTCCGGCCCGGCGCTGCTCGATTTGATAGGCGGCAATGTCGATGTGATGTTCGACAACCTGCCGTCGGCGCTACCGCAAATCAAGGCCGGAAAGTTGAAGGCTTTTGCCGTCACCAGCGCCCAGCGTTCGGCTGCGCTGCCGGAGCTGCCCACGCTGGAGGAAGCCGGCAAACTCAAGGGCTTTGACGCGAGCTCCTGGTTTGGCCTGCTGGCACCAGCGGGTACGCCGCCAGAGATCGTCAGCCGCATTCAGCAAGAGGTCGCCAAGTCACTCGGCACGGCAGCGATCAAAGAAAAGATGCAGGGCCAGGGCGCGATTCCAAGTGGCAACACGCCGGCGCAGTTCAGCGACTTCATCAATGCCGAACACAAAAAGTGGGCGCAGGTTGTCAAGGTGTCGGGCGCGAAAGTCGACTGACGCTAACGCACGAACTTTTCCAGTTTCAATTCACTGCGATATCAGGCGCGGCGCCGCAGACAGCGCGGCAAGGCGGCAAGGTGGCAAGGCGGCGCAACGATATATCGCAGGGAATTGGAAATGGAATCACGTACCCCAGACGACTTCCGTATTTGCCTTGTGGTTGCGCTTGAGCATGTCGATGAACGGCATGGCGCGCTGGCGCAGACCCGGCGCATCGCCGTACGGCGGCGTGTCCTGCTCGTCGGCAGATTCTTCGAGCTTGATGGCTGCCTCAATCGCTGCAATGGCGGCCGGCATCTGCTCCGGCAGGATGATGCCCGTCGCGCCCGGGTCTTTGCCAATGACCTCCAGAATGCGGCGGCCGTTAGGCTCCAGCATGATCACGTCGCCGGCGGTTTTTGACTTGAATTTGTACAGCACGGCAGGCTCCTCGTATGGTCAGGGTGGCTTGATTATGAGTCGGCAGCCACCGCGCGGGTGTAGGTCTGCTTCGGCTGTTGACACGGCTTCAGACCATCGGGCGTGGCATCTTTCAGGCCAACTCGCTACTAAATCAGGAGCTGCTTGCGCAGGTGATTACTGGGCTGGTAGCCTATTTGATCACGAACAAGGTACAGCCCAGGTCTGTCGATGACCCTGGATTTACAGTGAGAACAGCCTCCAGCCCCCGCACCACATGCGCAACCAGCTATGCTATTGATAGCAATTCTGCGTCACCCCGCAAACCCTGACACCGTTGTTGCCGACAGGCACTAAAGCAAAATAGCGGTATGTTTACCATTGCCACCGCACAGAAACCCGCCGCCCAGGCGCTCAGCCAGGACGGCTTCAGCCTGCTGCTGCCCGTCGATCTGCTCACCACCCTGCACCTGACGGATGCCCCCTGGATCAAGGGCTGGCAGTCGCTCACCCCCTCGTGGAATGCGCTGCCGCCCGACGCGCACCTGAAAGACGGCGGGCATTACCGCAAGCGTCGGCATGCCTGTTTCATTCAGGAGCTGGCGACGGACGCGCTGACCCAGACCGCGCACCGCGCGCACTGGCAGCCGACCGACTACAACGCGCTGCACGGCGGTTTTGAGCGCTGGTTTGACCCGGTGGAGCCCGCCGTGGCGACCGCGGCCGCTTGGACGGCCCTGTTGCGCGGTCTGGGGCAGCTGTTTGCCCTGGTACGGCCCGCGCCTCGCTGGCACATCGAGGCCCACCAGTTCCTCATCGACACCGCCAGCGGCGTCGGCCGCCCCACGCCCGAAGGCGCACACCGCGACGGCGTCGACTTCGCGGTGGTGCTGATGGTGGCGCGCCACGCCGTCAAGGGCGGCGAAACGCGGGTGTTTGATGCCAACGGCCCGCACGGTGTGCGCTTTGTGATGCAGGAGCCGCTGACGGCGCTGCTGCTCGACGACGCGCGGGTGATTCACGAAACCACGCCGATTTTGCCGCTGGACGACCAGCCCGCCAGCGGGTTTCGGGATACGCTGGTGCTGACCTACCGGGCTTCTGGCTTCCAATCGCCTTGACGGTTGACCGGGCAAGGAAAGCCGTGAAAACGGTCACTCCCGGATCCGCTTGACGAAAGTACTTCAAGCCTAAACAATCAAGACTTGATTAATACACCAAGCGTTTAGTCGATGCGAATCCTTTGTCTTGGCGGTGGCCCCGCCGGTTTGTACTTTGCCCTGTTGATGAAGCAGCAAAACCCGGCTTATCAGGTGACGGTCATAGAACGCAACCGGCCGTTTGACACCTTCGGCTGGGGCGTGGTGTTGTCAGACCAGACGCTGGCTAATCTGCAGGCGGCCGATGCGTCCAGCGCGCGTTTGATCGGCAATGCCTTCAACCACTGGGACGATGTCGAGGTTTTTTTCAAGGGCCGTAGCGTGCGCTCTGGCGGTCACGGGTTTTGCGGCATCGGACGCAAAAAATTGCTCAATATTCTGCAAGACCGCTGCCAGCAGCTGGGTGTTGACCTGGTATTCGAGACCGATGTTGGCGACGACCAGGCGATGGCCGCGCAGTACAGCGCAGACCTGGTGATTGCCAGTGATGGCCTGAACAGCGGCATCCGCCATCGCTATGCGGCGACCTTTCAGCCCGACGTGGAATTGCGCGCCTGCCGGTTCGTCTGGTTGGGCACACAAAAAAAATTTGACGCCTTCACGTTTGCGTTTGAGCAGACGGAGCACGGCTGGTTCGCGGCTCATGCGTATCAGTTTGATGCAACCACATCGACCTTTATCGTTGAAACGCCGGAAGCGGTTTGGAAGGCCCACGGCCTGGACGAGATGAGCCAGGCCGATGGCATTGCTTTTTGCGAACGCCTGTTTGCAAAATATTTGACTGGCAACGCGCTGATGAGCAACGCCTCGCATGTGCGCGGCTCGGCGATCTGGATTCGCTTTCCACGCGTGGTGTGCGCACACTGGATTCACCATGAAGTCATAGGCGGCAAGCGTATTCCGATCGTGTTGATGGGAGATGCCGCGCACACTGCGCACTTTTCAGTCGGCAGCGGAACCAAACTGGCGCTGGAAGACGCGATTGAGCTGGCGCACTGTATTGCCACACAAGCCGACATGGCCCGAGCGCTTCAAACCTACGAAGCCCTGCGCTCGATCGAGGTGCTGAAAATCCAGAACGCCGCGCGCAACTCCACCGAATGGTTTGAAAACGTTGACCGCTACAGCGGCCTGGACGCGGAGCAATTTTTCTATTCGCTGATGACGCGCTCGCAGCGCATCAGCCATGAAAATTTGCGTGTGCGCGATGCGGTGTGGCTGAAGGGCTATGAGCAGTGGCTGGCCGGCGATGCCAGTACCAAATCAGTCCCGCCGCCGATGCTGTTACCGCTCAAAGTGCGCGATCTAGTCCTGAAAAATCGCATCGTCGTATCACCGATGGCGACCTACAGCGCCGTCGATGGCGTGCCGCAGGACTTTCACCTGGTTCATCTGGGCGCACGCGCGCTCGGCGGCGCGGCGCTGGTGTTTGTCGAAATGACGGCGCCTTGCGCTGATGGCCGCATCTCGCCAGCCTGCACCGGCCTGTGGAACTCCGCGCAGATGCTGGCGTTCAAACGCATCGTTGATTTCGTTCACGCCGCTGGCGCGGGTGCGAAAATCGGCATGCAGCTGGGGCACAGCGGGCCAAAAGGTTCGACGCAGCGCGGCTGGGAAAATCCGGATGAACCGCTGCCAGATCACAACTGGCCGCTGCTGGCCGCCAGCGCTGTTTCCTACGGCCCGACCAACCAGCTGCCGCCAGCCATGACCCGCACCGACATGGACCGCCTGCTGGCGCAATTTACTCAATCAACCCGCTATGCGGCAGAGGCAGGTTTTGACTGGCTGGAACTGCACTGCGCGCACGGCTACCTGCTGTCGAGCTTTATCAGCCCGTTGACCAATCAGCGCCTTGATGCCTACGGCGGCAGCCTTGAAAACCGCTGCCGCTTTCCGCTGGAAGTGTTTCGCGCTCTGCGTGCGGTCTGGCCGGCGCACCTGCCGATGAGCGTGCGGATTTCCGCCCACGACTGGGCGCCCGGCGGCAACACGGCAGACGATGCGGTGGAGATTGCACGGCTGTTCAAAGCTGCCGACTGCGACTTCATCGACGTGTCGTCGGGCCAGACAACCCGTGCCGCGAAACCGGTTTATGGCCGCATGTACCAGACGCCATTTGCCGACCGCATCCGCAATGAAGTCGGCATTCGGACCATTGCCGTCGGTGCGATCTCGGACGCCGACCAGGTCAACAGCATCATTGCAGCGGGCCGCGCCGACCTGTGCGCGCTGGCCCGTCCGCACCTGGCCGATGCAGCCTGGACGCTGCACGAAGCCGCCAGACTGCAAAGTCGACACGTGGACTGGCCCCTGCCCTATCTAAGTGGCCGGGATCAGCTCTACCGCGAAATTTTTAAGCAAAAATAAGCTGTAGCCCTCGTAGAACGTGCGTAAGCAGCTATCTAAATAATAGCATTTAATTTGCAAACCGACCGGAGAAATCAATGGACATGGAAGCACGCGGCCACAGCGAACACCCGGAAGCCCTGCGACTGTGGCTTCGCCTGTTGACCTGCACCCAGCTGATCGAGAAGGAAGTGCGAACGCAGTTGCGCACGCAGTTCGACACCACGCTGCCGCGCTTTGACCTGATGGCCCAGCTTGAGCGCAGCCCCGAAGGCCTGAAGATGAATGCGCTGTCGCGCCGCCTGATGGTGACCGGCGGCAACGTGACCGGCATCACCGATCAGCTGGTGCGCGAAGGGCTGGTGGAGCGGGTGGATGTCGAGGGTGACCGCCGCGCCTATTGCGTTCGGCTGACCGCGACCGGACGCAAGGCTTTTGACAAGATGGCGCGCGCGCATGAAGGCTGGATCGTCTCGGCTTTTGAAGCGCTTTCGCCGCGTGAGCTGGGGTCACTGCACCGGCTGCTGGGCAAGGTCAAGCAGCACCACCACAACGCACTGGAGACGGCATGAAGCATTACATCAGCACCGCCAACCCGATGCATGCGCAATTTGACGCGCTGGCCAGTTACCCGGCGAAGCATTTCGATTACGCCTTTAAAAGCGGCGTCGCCACGCTGACCCTGAATCGGCCAGAACGCAAGAACCCGCTGACCTTTGCATCGTATGCCGAGTTGCGTGACTTGTTTCGTGCCTTCAACTACGCCAGCGATGTCAAGGCGGTGGTATTAACCGGCGCCGGCGGCAACTTCTGCTCGGGTGGCGACGTCCACGAAATCATCGGGCCGCTGACGGAAATGAGCATGCCCGAGCTATTGGAATTCACGCGGATGACAGGCGACCTGATAAAGGCGATGCGGGCTTGTCCGCAACCCATCATCGCGGCAATAGAAGGCATCTGCGCCGGCGCGGGAGCCATGCTGGCACTGGCGGCCGACCTGCGGCTGGGCACGCCGCAAACCACGACGGCATTTTTGTTCACGCGCGTGGGCCTGGCGGGTGCGGACATGGGCGCTTGCGCACTATTGCCACGACTGATCGGCCAGGGGCGCGCGTCGGAGCTTTTGTTCACGGGCCGCGCGATGCGGGCCGACGAAGGTTTGCAGTGGGGGTTTTTCAACGCACTGCATGAACCGGATGCGCTGCTGGCTGCGGCGCAGCACTGGGCCCAATCACTCGCCAGCGGGCCGACCTTTGCCCACGGCATGACCAAGACCATGCTGCATCAGGAATGGGCCATGACGCTGGACCAGGCGATTGAAGCTGAAGCGCAGGCGCAGGCAATCTGCATGCAGACGCAGGATTTCCAACGGGCGTACGAAGCGTTTTCAGCCCGGCAAAAGCCTGTATTTCACGGCGATTGATCTGGCAAGTATCCCCAGCTTCACCCATCAGAGACTTCGCTCATGACATCATCATTCACCCCGCCACTGGCCCAATGGGCCTTACCGTTTTTTGATACGGTCCATCGTGACGTGGCCGGAGGGTTGACCGAGTGGATCAAGCGCCAGCAGGTCGATGAAAGCGACGACCGCAGTGCCTGTCGGGAATGGGTTCAGCTTTTGGGCGAGGGTCAATGGCTGCGCTACTGCGTGCCTTCGGGCGCTGCTGGCGAACTGGGCGGAGCACTTGCATCACTGGACTCGCGGGCGCTGGTGGTCATTCGCGAGACGCTCGCCTTTTACTCGCCGCTGGCGGACTTTTCATTTGCCATGCAGGGCCTGGGTAGCGGCGCCATTACGCTGGCGGGAACGCCCGCGCAGCAAGTGGCATATTTGCCGTTAGTCGCCAGTGGTAAAAAAATCGCCGCCTTTGCATTGAGCGAAGCCGACGCGGGATCAGACGCTGGCGCAATGCAAACCCGCGCGCTGCAGACAGGCGATTCATGGACCATCAACGGCAGCAAGAGCTGGATCAGCAACGGTGGCATCGCTGATTTTTACGTCACGTTCGCGAAAACCGATGTGGATGCGGGTGTGCGCGGCATCACTGCCTTCATCATCAACGCCGACACACCGGGCCTGGACAGCAGCGAACACATCGTGGTGATGGCGCCGCATCCACTCGCCAGCTTGAACTTTTCTGATTGCCAACTGACAGCAAGCTCTCAGCTCGGGCCCTTGCACGGCGGCTTCAAGCTGGCGATGCAAACGCTGGACATCTTTCGCGCGTCGGTGGCGGGCGCGGCCACCGGCATGGCCCGACGGGCGTTGGCCGAGGCCATCAGTTTTTCAAAGCGGCGACAAATGTTTGGGCAGTCGCTGGCGGATTTTCAGCTGACGCAGGCGAAGATTGGCGAGATGGCGGCGCTGTTGGATTCAGGCGCTCTTTTGACCTATCGCGCCGCCTGGCTGCGTGACGAAAGTCAGCGAATGGGGCGCGGCGACGACGCGACGTCCAACGCTGCAGGCAGAAACGAGCGCACTGTGGCCGCCGCGATGGCAAAAATGACGGCCACCGAGAACGCACAACGCGTCATCGACATGGCGTTGCAACTTCATGGTGGCCTGGGTGTAAAAGTCGGCAGCAAGGTGGAGAGCCTGTACCGCGACATTCGCTCGCTGCGTATTTACGAAGGCGCGACAGAGGTGCAGCAACTCATCATCGGCAAGGCGGTGCTGCGATGAACCCCCGGTCCGGTAATCGTGATCAACGCATATCAGCAGCGGGTTCGGCGCAGACGGATCGGTTCGTACACGACCGCTTGCCGCCGACCGAGCAGTGGCCTCAGTTTGTGTACGGCCTGCATGAGCTGCAAATTGCCGACCAGGTCAATCTGGTCGAGGTTCTTTTTCGCAAGGCTTTTCAAAACGGGCATGCGGATCGAGCGTTTCTTCGCTCGGATCGCATCACGCTGAGTTATGCCGGGGCGCTTGAACGGGTGAGCCGGATTTCACGGCTGCTCGTGGAAGATTTTTCACTGGTGCCCGGGAACCGTGTTCTGCTGCGTGGCGGCAACTCAGTGGCATTGGCACTGGCGTGGCTGGGTGTTGTCAACGCGGGCCTGATTGCGGTGGCGACCATGCCGCTGTTGCGCGCCAAGGAACTCGGCGAAATTCTCGCGAAGGCCCAGCCCGCGCTGGCCCTGTGCGATGCCAACCTGCTTGACGAACTGAACGGCGCACGCAAACAATTAAGCGCGCCTTGCCTGATCGTACCGTTCAACAGACCGAGCCAACCCGGCTCTCTGGAAGCCCTTTCTGCCGCAGGAAATGGGAGCTTCAAGCCTTGCGAGCTTTTGGCCGACGACATCGCCATGATGGCTTTCACTTCGGGAACGACTGGAAAACCCAAAGCGGTGGTGCACACCCATCGGGACGTGCTGGCCGCGTGTGAGGCCTGGCCCCGCCATGTGCTGAAGGCGCGGCCTGATGACATCGTCATGGGTTCACCGCCGCTTGCCTTTACATTCGGCCTGGGCGGGTTGCTGATATTTCCGATGTGGGCTGGTGCCTCGGTGTACTACCCTTCGATCCCCTACACGCCCGAAGCCATGGTCAGGCTGGTCAATTACGTCGGTGGAACCATCGTCTACACCGCGCCAACCTTTTACCGCCAGATGGCTTGCTTCGCAAAAGCGCTGGGCACGCCCAGGCTGCGACTTTGCGTCAGCGCTGGAGAAAGCCTGCCCGACACCACGCGGCAGCAGTGGAAAGACGCCACGGGTATCGAAATCATTGACGGTATCGGCGCCACTGAAATGTTTCACATTTTCATTTCTTCTGCAGGCGAGGACGTTCACCAAGGAGCGATTGGCAAAGCGGTACCTGGATATACCGCACGGGTTGTGGACAACGTTGGTGTCGAAGTGCCGCACGGAACGCTGGGCAAGCTGGCGGTGATCGGGCCGACCGGCTGCAGGTATCTCGACGATCCGCGTCAAACCAATTACGTTCAGGATGGATGGAATTTTCCTGGTGACGCCTTTACGCAAGACGCCGATGGTTATTTCTTCTTTCAGGCTCGCGATGACGACATGATCATCACCGCTGGCTACAACATAGCCGGCCCTGAAGTCGAGGAAGCGCTGATGGCGCATCCTGCAGTAGCCGAGTGCGCTGTGGTGGGCGCGCCCGATGCGGAACGCGGCATGATCGTCAAGGCTTTCATCGTGTTGAAGGAAAATCAGGTGGGCGATGCAGTGATGGTCAAGACGCTGCAGGAGCATGTCAAGGCCACTCTGGCGCCGTTCAAATACCCGCGCCACGTCGAATTTTTGAGCGCCCTTCCGCGCACAGAGACCGGTAAACTACAACGCTTCAAATTGCGGCAAGCATGAAGTTCACCACCCAAAAACAGGTCCGGTTTCATCACTGCGATCCCGCCGGCATCGTTTTTTATCCGCAATTTTTTTATTTGCTGCATGAAGTCCAGGAAGATTTTCTGTCGCACATTGGGTTCCCGGAACATCTTCTGATTCAGTCAGGCGCAGGAATACCTATCGTTGACCTGAAGACCCAATTTCTGGGCATGTGCCGCCATGGGGATCAGCTCACGTTGACGCTGGAACTGACGCGGATTGGCAGCACAAGTATTGGAATGCAATACGAAATGGGTGCAAATGGCGACGCGGCAAGCCAAACCATCAAACTGAGAGCCCACGGCGTGGTCGTGTACTCGGAAGTTCCCAACGGCAAGGCAATTGCGATTCCGGATAATTTACGAAGCGCCTTGCTTCCTTTTCTCAAAGCAGCCACACCCCCATGATTCAAAAAATTCAGCCCCCTGATTGGGCCGAACCCAAAGGCTATGCAAACGCTATTTTGGCCAAAGGCACACTGCTATTTGTCGGCGGGCAAATCGGCTGGAATGCAAATCAGAAATTTGAAAGCGATGATTTCGTAGCCCAGACGCGCCAGGCGTTGCGTAACGTCGCCGAAGTGTTGAAAGCCGGCGGTGCGCAGCCAGCACACATGGCGCGTATGACCTGGTACGTGGTTGACAAAGCTGAGTACTTAGCCAGCCAGAAAGCGCTTGGCAAGGCCTACCGCGAAGTGATGGGGAGAAACTTCCCGGCCATGACCTGCGTTGAGGTGAGCGGGCTAATGGAAGCGCGTGCGCGGGTAGAAATTGAGGTGACTGCTGTCTTGCCAGATTGATAAGCTTTCCCGTCAATCGAACAAAGATACTCGGATTTCGCTCCCGCAATTGAGAGGAACACACCAGACAAAACGCCCACAGGAAGTGGGCGTTTTGCTGACTGGGCTGGTTACTAGAATACCGGTTGCGCGGGCAGGATTTGATGGGTTATGAGCTTGGTACAACCTCTGCGTAGGTGCACCGGGCTTAACTGTGCGCTGCCTTTAACCTATGTCTGGCTAACCTTGACCGAAAACATCAGTCTGGAGAAAACATGACCCACACGATGTTGATGTTGATGGAGGTGCTGGGGCTCAAGCTAGCCGGCCTGCCCCCCACTGTTTGGCGCCACCAGCTTGACGAACATGCGGAGAAGCTGATGCATGACTTCTCTGCATTGGTAGACGCAAAAGCAATTTCGCAGCACTCCGTCCTCACTCATAAATTTCGACTGACGGTCTAATGACCACCATGACCCAGCCGTGCTGCTGATAATCGGGCTGACATTGCGCAAATAACATTTTCTGGACTTCCAACATGAAGCACCTTCGCTAGGGGCGCTGGAGCAATTTATCCTGGAGGACCGGCAAAAGATGGTGACGAACTTCAAAAATCTGCCGATCCAGTCGGCTCTGGTGGCCATTGAATTTCTCAGCGGAGTTCGGCAGCCTGCCTGAACATGCCGCAATAGCTTCTTTCCCGAATTATCCAGACGACTAAAAGTTCGTGAACCCCATGGACTGGACCAGAGAGCAAAGACGAACCGATACGCTGGCGGGGCCTCCAATAAAAGGAGAAGCCATGTTATCAAGAGGCCCGTACCGGCGCCAGGCGCCGGAGTTCAAGATTCAGCTGTGCCAAGACATTCGTGCGGCGCCCTAGGTCTGTCTTCCTGCGATGACGCTCTATTTGCACTTCTGCCGCGCAGACTCCTGGCCGTTTTAAAGCAAAGGTTGCTATCGATTTCATTTTCATGATTGGATATTTTGCCAAACTTATATCTCAATCCAAAGTAGCTAGCCGTCAAGATCAAGCGCGATACATCCTGATAGTCCGCAGTGGTCGAATCGCGCAGCGTAGTCAAATCAAAAAAGAGGTGACAGCTGGGCTAGTGCGTTACTTATTCATGCCAATGCCCGGCAGAGTTGCCGGACCATTGGATGCAAATGCTCAGTGCCCGGACTTCGGATCTGTTCTTTCCATGCTGTGAAAGACCGTCTGGTTGGCCGGGCCGGTCACATACAGAAAACCAGCCAGGCCTTTTTCAAGCCGCGACAAGGCATGGTCGACCAGAATGTAGCGCCCAGGTACTTCGACCTTGAATTCGACCATCGTCGCGCCGCCAGGCGGTACGCTGGTGGTCTGAACGTTACGCGCTGGCGCGGAAGTCAGGTCTGCCTGATTGAACACCCGGTCGAATACTTCGCCGATTACATGAAAACTGGAGGTGGCATTGGGACCGCCCACGCCGAAGAAGATGCGCACGGTCTCGCCGGTTTTTGCTTCCATCTTGTGGGTTTTCGTCAACGCATCCATCGTGCCGTTAAAGGTCATGTGCTCGGGTTGTTCCTTGAAAAGTTTTTCCAGCGAAAACTCGTTTTCTCCCAGGGTGCCGTGGGCCTGGTTGGTGTACAGCTCGCCCTGCATCACATAGAACTCACGGTCTACTTTAGGCAAACCACCTTCAGGCTCAACCAAAATCATGCCGTACATGCCGTTGGAGATGTGTTGCGCGACCATCGGCGTTGCACAGTGATACACAAACAGCCCCGGATTGATCGCCTTGAAGGTAAAGCTTTTGCTGGAACCGGGCGCTGCCTGGGTTACCGCTGCGCCCCCGCCTGGGCCGGTCACTGCGTGGAAGTCCACCGAATGAATCATGTGGCTGTCTTTGGCGTTGGCCATATTGACCGTGACGGTATCGCCGATGCGAACACGAATGAACGGTCCCGGCACCTTGTTGTTGAAAGTCCAGTACTTATAGGTTGTCCCGTCGGCCAGCTGGCCCAGCACTTCAGTGGTTTCCAGATTCACCGTCAGGCTTTGCGGCCCGCGCTTGCCGACCGGCTGCCCGACTTCCATTGGGCTGCGTGATACTTCTGCACCTTTCGCCTGCGGCTTTGCGACGTCACCGCCGCCGACCACAATTTTGCCGATCATGCCGGCCTGCACATGGCCCGGCAGCGTGCAGATGTATTTGAAATCGCCTTTTTTGTCTGCCTTGAACACGATCGCTGTACTGGCGCCTTTGGTGTTGAGCGGGTTCGACGTGGAAGCAAAGTCAGGCACGCTGATGTCATGCGTCGCGCCATCCCCGTTGACCAGATTGATCTGGACGATTGCGCCTTCTGCCACGGCAAGTGATGGGTTGACAAGGCCCTTGATGGCGCCCGTTTCACCGACAAACACCAGCTTGCCATCCGCAATATCGGTGCGCAGGGTGAACGTCACATCTGGACGGTATTTGACGCCTGTATCGTGGTGCGGATCTGCCGCAAAGGCTGTCGACTGGGCAAGCATTCCGACAAAGCCGATGACGACGGTAGCCGCCATTTTCTGGAAAAAACCGGTTTTCATTTCTATCACCTTTTGAGTGTCTGCCAATGGGTTGGCCTGGCCCAGCGTTCTGGGAAGGCCTTCCGGGTTCCACCCAGCGAGCCGCTGACAGCGCGTGTGGTGGTGTACGCAGCGGGTCTGCCCGATCTGCTTGTAATAAATGGTACATATAAAATGTATCTTTAAGCTTGATCCAGATCAAACCCGGTGCTGTTGCGCGAGCCTCAATGGCAGTTTTCACCATCATTGGGAACAAAATGGGCTGAATGAACACAACTCATACGCCGACAAGCATTTCATGGCCAGACATCGAACTGTCCGAAGAACTGATTCGCAGGTTCGATATCTCGGGTCCACGCTACACCTCCTACCCAACGGCAGACCGCTTCACTACCGCCTTTGCCGAGGCGTCGTATCTGCGCTACCTCAAGCAACGCGCGGAAAGCGCCAATAACCCGCCGCTGTCGATCTATGTGCACCTGCCTTTTTGCGAATCGCTGTGCCATTTTTGCGCGTGCAACAAAATCATTACGAAGGACCATGGACGCGTGACTGAGTACCTGCGCTATCTCGACAAGGAGATGGCGCTGGTGGCTGCCCATATCGGCGGTAACCGCCAGGCAGTGCAGCTGCATCTGGGCGGCGGTACACCGACATTTTTCAATGCGGACGAGCTGCATCAGTTGATGACCTTGTTGCGTAGCCACTTTGAATTTACCCCTGACGCCGAGCTGGGCGTTGAGATCGATCCGCGCACGGTCAAGAGCGGCACGCTTGCCATGCTGGCCAGCCTTGGCTTTAATCGCAACAGTTTTGGTGTACAGGATTTCGACCCTTCAGTGCAGCAGGCGGTCAACCGCATTCAGCCGCTGGAGATGGTCGAAAAAGCCGTTCTTGAAAGCCGTGAAGCGAAATTTCAGTCCATCAATGCCGATCTGATCTATGGATTGCCGAAACAGACGCTGGAAAGCTTCAGCCAGACGCTGGACAGCTTGATTTGCGTGTCACCTGACCGCATTGCCCTTTATAACTATGCACATCTGCCCAGCCGTTTCAAGGCACAGCGGCTGATTGTCGAAAGCGATTTGCCATCGGCCGAAGCACGCCTGCAGATATTTTTGATGTCAATGCGAAGGTTGCTCGATGCAGGCTATGTCTACATCGGTCTGGATCATTTTTCAAAACCTGATGATGAGCTAAACCTGGCGCGGTTAAATAAAACCCTACACCGCAATTTTCAGGGCTACACCACGCGCGCTGAATGCGACCTGATTGGTTTTGGTGTCTCTGCCATTAGCAAGGTTGGCACGTCTTACAGCCAGTCGGTTCGCACGTTAAACGCTTACTACCAGCACCTCGACGCGGATCGGCTTCCGACGGACAAAGGGTTTGAGCTGAACAGCGACGATGTATTGCGGCGTCAGATCATCATGACCCTGATGTGCAGCGCACCGGTCGAGATCGACATGATCAACCGTCAATACGGCATTGACTTCAACGTGTACTTCGCACGCGAAATGGTGCTTCTCAAGCCCTACGAAGACGCTGGCTTGATCAGCATCGACGCAGCGGCCATCCGCGTGACGGCCCAGGGGCGACTTTTCGTGCGGGCTAGCGGCATGGTGTTCGACAAATATTTAGGTCAGCCGACAACATCGACGTATTCCAAGTTGATTTGAACTGGCAGGCCTGCGGGGCCGGTTCAAGTTTTCAGCGGCGCTTTGAACACCATTGGCTTGATGATTCCTTTGGTGCCGGCCTTTGTAACAGCCAGGTCTTTTTTAACGAGATTTTCAAGTGTGACGCCGTCGAGAACCTCCAGATAAGCAGCTGTTGCAGAGCGCAGTACGCCTTTCAATCCGCAGGAGGGGGTCAGGACACAGGCGTTCCTGCCCTTGTCAAAGCACTCGGCCATAAAAAAGTCTGGCTCGGTAAGGCGTACCACAGCACCAATATTGATCTGGGCTGGCTCTCTGCCCAGCTGAAGCCCGCCGTTGCGGCCCCGCACGGTTTCGACAATCCCCAGCAGGCCAAGCTGGTGCACCACCTTGGTCAGATGATTTTTTGCGATGTCGTGTACATCTGCGATGTCCTGGATCGTCACCAGCTGTCCCCGATTTGCAGCGAGGTACATCAGGGTGCGCAGTGCGTAGTCGGTGTAAGTGGTCAGTCTCATGGCTTCAAAAGCTCCGGCAGAAGTGCGGCTGCAGTCCACGCGGGAGCGTGTTCAAAGCGCGGAAGAATTCTAGGGTTGACATTTTTCCGAATCATTTTTGTAAAAACATATATTTTAGTTGCATGTTTATCAAAGGTGCAACTAAAATGCATCTTAACGGATTTGAAAATTTGAATGGTTCAGATTTTTTACAAATCTAAAAAAGGAACAAGCCATGCACGCAACGCGCAAACTCTGGACCTGGCTGGGCGTCATCTGCCTGATGTCCTTCGCCGTCCTGGGCTGGGTCGGTACAGAGATCTACCAGACAGCACCGCCAATTCCCAAACAAGTCATCAGTACCAGGGGCCACGTGCTTTTTTCAGAAGGACAGGTTCAGCGTGGCCAGGAGGCCTGGTTGTCTGCCGGTGGGCAGCAGCTCGGATCGGTTTGGGGCCACGGCAGTTACCTGGCACCCGATTGGTCGGCCGACTGGCTGCACCGCGAAGCGCTGGCACTGCGCAACATCTGGGCCAAGGGCGAGTTTGGCAAAACGTTTGAAGAGCTGAGCGTCGGCAGACAGGGTGAACTCAATGCCCGGCTCAAGAGCGAGATGCGCGGCAACACCTATAACGCCGCCACCGGCGCAATCACGGTGTCGCCGGAGCGGGCCCAGGCTATCGAGCAAGTTGGCAGACATTACACCGATCTGTTTGGCGATGCGCCGACCTTGGACAAGCTGCGCGAACAATACGCGATGGGTTCAGGCACTCTGCCGGATGCGGACGACTTGAAGGCGCTGCCGGCCTTCATTTTCTGGTCCGCCTGGTCGGCAGCCACTGACCGGCCTGGCGAAGCCGACCTCAGCTACACCAGCAACTGGCCACATGAACCGCTGGTGGACAACACGCCGACCGCCAGCGCTGGTATCTGGTCGATTGCTAGCATCATTTTGATGATCGCTGGCATCTGGGCCATGGTGTTTTACCACTCGACTGTCAAAGAAGAGGAAGACCCGAAGCCGCTAAAAGCCGATCCGCTGTTCGACATGCAACCAACGCCGTCGATGAAGGCCACCCGCAAGTATTTCTATGTGGTGATCGGCCTGATCATGGCGCAGGTCGGCATGGGCGTGATCACGGCCCACTACGCGGTCGAGGGTGAAAGCTTCTTCGGCTTTCCTCTGGCGCAAATTTTGCCGTTCACTGTCAGCCGCACAATCCACACCCAGTTCGCGGTGCTCTGGATTGCAACCGCCTGGCTGGCGACCGGCCTGTACATAGCGCCGGCCATCTCCGGTCATGAGCCAAAGTATCAAAAACTCGGCGTCAATGTGCTGTTTTACGCGCTGCTTTTTATTGTTGTCGGTTCGACCGCCTTCGGCTGGCTCGGCACGCTGCAGCACTTGGGCAACGACTTCAGTTTCTGGATTGGCAACCAGGGCCTCGAATACACCAGTATGGGCCGCATCTGGCAAATCCTGCTGTTCGTCGGCTTGCTGTTCTGGGTTGTGCTGCTTGGCCGCGGCCTGGTGCCTGCTTTGAGAAGACCGTCGGAAAGCCGCGGCCTGATTGCCATGGTTTTCCTGGCGGCGCTGTGTATAGGCGGTTTTTATGCAACATCGCTGACCTGGGGACAGAAAACCCATTACGCCATGATCGAGTACTGGCGCTGGTGGCTGGTTCATCTGTGGGTTGAAGGCTTTTTCGAAGTGTTTGCCACCGCCGTCATCGCGCTGCTGTTCACACGCCTCGGACTGATCCGCGCTGCCACCGCCAACGCTGCCATCGTGCTGGAAACCATCGTCTTTATGTTCGGCGGCATCCTGGGCACCTTGCACCATCTGTATTTCACCGGTACGCCGACTTTCGTGATTGCAATTGGCGCCATGTTCTCGGCGCTTGAGGTGGTGCCAATGGCCATGATCGGTGTCGAAGGCTATCGCACTTTCAAGCGCTCCAAATCCGCGCCGTGGATTCAGGCGTACAAGTGGTCGATCTTGTGCTTCATTGCCGTCGGTTTCTGGAATGTGGTTGGCGCCGGTCTGCTGGGCTTCACCATCAACACGCCGATTGCGCTGTACTACATGCAGGGCCTGAACATGACGTCGGCCCACGGCCATGCAGCCTTGTTCGGTGTGTACGGCATGCTGGGCATCGGCCTGCTGCTGTTCTGCCTGCGCGGCCTGTCTGACCGCGTCCGCTGGTCCGATAAGCTGCTGGGGCCGATGTTCTGGTCGCTCAATATCGGGCTGGCCATGATGGTGTTTCTGTCGCTGGTGCCTGCGGGCATTTACCAGGCCTGGGCCAGCACCACCAAAGGCATGTGGTTCGCACGTTCACCCGAGGTCGTGCATTCGGCATTCATGGAAACCATGGTCTGGATGCGGGTGCCGGGCGATATTGTTTTTTTCATCGGCATCGTGTTTCTGGCCTGGTTCGCCATTCGCTTGCTAGTGGGCAGCAAGCGTCAGCCACAGGTGGAAGGACAGCTTGGCCGTAACAAGCAGGCCTGACCGATAAACTATCAACGACAGGCATTCGAGGCGGCCGGTAGCCGAACGCTGCCAGCCGCCATTTCTTTTGAATGCGTTGGTCCAACTGGATCATTTTTGAATTACCTCGTTGTCAAACACCTGCACATCACCTTCGCGGTGCTCAGCGGAAGTTTCTTTGTGTTGCGTGGCATCTGGATGCTGCTTGATTCCAGCATGCTGCAGAGGCGATGGGTCAAGGTCGTGCCGCATGCGGTTGATACTTTGTTGCTGACCACTGCCCTCATCATGGTTTTCTGGAGCGGCCAGCATCCTTTCGTGCAAGCTTGGCTAACGGCCAAGGTCATTGCCTTATTCGTCTACATCGGGCTCGGCACCATCGCATTAAAGCGAGGAAGAACTAAAGCCGTCAGGACCGCCGCGCTACTGGCTGCATTGGCTGTGTTTGGATACATCGTAGCTGTTGCAGTAACACGGCACGCGATGATGTCGGTGATAGCGATGGTGCCGATCCGGCTTTTTCTTTAGTCAAAAGGCAGAAATCGACACGAAATGCAAGTCCAGTTGAGCGCCGGCAGTCTCACCAGCTCTTCCGTTGTGACGGCGCGCCGCTTTCCGCAGTTGTGCAACTGGTCGTCGCTTAACTGGTCGCGCGGAAATGCGTCGCGTTCGGGTGGACCAAAAAAGACCGCTGTCGCTGGAGGTTGGCATCATCGCAAAACTGGTCGTCAGCGCTGGACCAATTTTATCGGCACGAAGCAGCGCACGCGTATCTTGCTTTACGCTGAAGTCGGGCTGGCCGGATAGCCTAATGCGGGTCGAATGCCACGGTATTTTTCGGTGATCAACTCTTGTGGGTTAGCACCTCGTCGTCGGGTTGACCTCAAAAGTCTTTACGCACGCGCTGTTGCATTGCTTCGGCAAAGGCTTCGGTCAAGCGGTTAGCCGGCGCTTTAAGCAGGATGGACGAATAGTCATTCGTGATTGTCCAGAAAATACCTGTTTTCCTTTTCGGCTCCGATGCTAATCGTGGCGGCGAACAAGCCGACGCAATCCGGGACATGCCACTTATGCTGGCTTCTGGCAACCACCGTTACTGCTCGGATAGCTATTGATTCAGCAGTAAATATTTTGGGCGCGTTGAAATCCGGCAGGCAGAGCCGCAATCATGCGGTCAAGCCATACAACGCGCCCGCCCGCCAGATTACTGTGTGAATTGAACGCCACGGCGCTGCATCATGTCTTGGCTCATCGCCCGCACCGCTACCGACGACAACATGGCATGCGCAGCGGGATAGGCAACTTTGTCTTCGCCATCCAGATGCTGCCGATACAGCGCTGCAAACTGTTTTAACGCACTGGATTGTGTAGGAGTCAGCAGCGTCCAGCCGAATTCAGTGCCGTCGGCCACAGCCTGCAACGTGCGCCGCGCGTCAATCCAGCTGGTTTCCATCTGCCAGTGGTCCTGCTTCAGGTGCTGCACCAGGGTGCGCAGCGCAGCATCGGGCCCGGCCAGTAGCGGCGGAAACACGTGCAGTTCCTCGTCCTGGTGGTGCAGCGGCGCGGCGATGTCGAAGTAACGCATCACATCGCGCGCAGCCTGGCGGGCGGGTTCGTCGCAGCCTTTGTCCAGCAGGTGTTGCTGCAGTTTGGCCTGCAGGGCCAGCATGCGCCTGACCCGGTCATGGCAGGTCGCAAGCATCTCAAAAGGCGCCTCAAACCCGGCAGTGGGAGCACTGTGGCCGGGCAATGACACCGGGCGGCGGGTGGGTCGGGTAGGGTTGCTCATCGTGAGCGGTCAGCCCATACGGACAGCATGCACCTGCGCGTCAAACAGAATGAAAGCGCCATGCTCACCGCGCTTGATGGCTTCAACCATGCGTTGCAAGGGTTCTTCGGCGTCTTCGCTGGTGAGGGCCCGGTTTAGCATACCCGACAGCGCGGCGGCAAGCGCGGTGTCCGAATTGTGGCCGAACTGGCTCGACTCTTGGGTCAGCGCGTCAAACGACGCCAGCTCTTCCGGGGCGCTTGTCGACGCACATCAGCGGTACCAGCGCGCCGCCCTGGCCGGCCTCGAAACGCTGGCGCTGGTTGGCGGTGGGGTCGTCGGGCAGTTCAACGCCGGCAAAGACAAACAGCAGGCGCTGCGGTTCAGGCTGTGCCCGCGCAGCTTGCAGCAGATCGTCAAAGCTTGAAATAGTCATCGGTTTTTTCAGTCACCACATTTAAAAAAAAGATGGACGCCCGCAAATGCGGCAGCGGCATGGCAAGCAAGTTCATGGCGTCGTTTGGCTTGTTGCGCTTTAGCCAGGCCGGCCGTCCGCGCGCAGGCGACCATACCAGTTGCCCAGCCGCAAGCCCCACACCGCCATGATGGCAGCCCACAGCAGGGCAGCGGTTAGCAACAACCTACCGGAAAAAGCGCTTGGCGCAGCACCAGCAACACGCAGCAAGGTGGCCGCCTGCAGCAGCCAGAACAATGTCCAGGCAGTGCTGTCGGCCACCAGCGCGCGCCCGCTGTGGCCGCACGAGACGCGCGTGACCATAGCAAGCATCAGCGACGCCAGGCAGCCCATGGTGAGCGCATGCACCGAGCCTAGACTGAGCACCACAGTGCCCTGCGCCCAGCCCAGCAATTGCGCCACGCCACCCAACGCCAGCGCCAGACCGAGCCAGCCAAAACCGATGTGCAGCATCGCCAGCAGCCGGTTCTTCAGGCTTTTGAGAAAACCCCATTTCAGAGCCAGCCACAGCAGCAGGCCACCGGACGAAAGCTCAATCAGACCGCGAACCAGCGTCCATGCGGCGCCGACGGTGCCGGCAGGTGCACCGTCCAGTTCGACCCAAGCCGCAGCGACTTCAAACGTCGCCAACGACAGCATCAAGCCCAGCAGCCAGAACGGTCGCCACGCGTTCATGCGCGGCAGGGCGCTGGACGTGAAAAACGGAATCATTCGGTGTGCCACGGCCAGATACACCACCAGCACAAAGCCCCACAACCCCGTGAACACGCAGGCCAGCGCTACGGCGTACGCGTCCAGCGCCAGGCTGATTGACAGACCCGCCAGACTCAGGCAACCAACAATGCAAGCTGTGCCGACGGTCAGCGCATGCACGCGGTCTTCAGCCTGGCTGCGGCGGATCAGCCGCAAGAACAGCCATGTCATCCAAGCAAGGCCGGTGCAAGCCAGTAGCAGCGCGGCCAGCGCCAGCCCGACGTGGAAGTTCGCTGCAGCAAGCCACACCAGCCAGCCGCCCGCTTGCAGCAACATTGGGGTCATCAATTGCTTGATTTCAAGCGATGGCACGTCGAGCCACTTGGGGCCGGCCGTGAACAGGAAGCCCGAAAAAAACAGCGGGATGAAGCCAAAGGTCATGACCGCGCCGTGTACCAGCGAAGGCGACAGCGCATAGGCCAGACCGAGCGCGCCCGTCATGCGGTCGAACTGGACCAGCGCCCACCAGCTGCCCGCCGCTACCAGCACCACCATTGCCAGGAAGAAACCCAGCCGATGCGGGGCCAGCAGCAGATAGCGGGGGTGCCAGCTTTTGTCGATCAGGGTCATCGCCTCGGCGGAAAGCTTGCCGTCAGGCCCCCGCACCGCGATGACCGGGCGCGAGGTCATCCGCAGGTTCCCAGATGACCGCACTGGGTGCAATAGTCGCAGCCGTCCTTGCGGATCACGGCATGCGCGCCGCATTCGCCGCATTTTTTCCCGGCCATCACCGGTGGCAGCCGCGTGGCGGTGGTCGGGCTTTCAAGCGGCGGTGCCGTATGCCCAGCCGCTTGACTGGCACGTCGGCCGATGATGTTTTGAATCGCATAGGCGATGGCTGCGACCTCGGAGTCGTGCCACAGAGGTACATGGGTGCCGTCTGTTTTTTCATAGGTGCCCAGGCGCACCGGCCCCCGGTCCCACGCCACCTTGCGCATGTCGCCCAGCGCACGGGCCAGAAAGCCGCCGCGCGCCGCCAGCGACAACATACGCATGCTGGAAGTGATCCACTGCTGCGATTCGCCGCTCTGGCCCACCGGCATAAAAAATTCGATAGCGCGCTCAATGGTGCCTGCGCTACTGGCCTCCGATACCGACACAGGCACAGGCAGAAAAGACACCACGATGTACAGCGTTTTGTGGCCTTCCTGCGTCCAGTATTCGACTTTTTCGGCCACGGCCGACAGCGCGCCCTTGGGCCGGCTTTCGATCACTGTGCGCATCGGGTCCACCGAGGCGGCGGCAAGATCTGCAGCGACTTCCGGGCCAGCATGTATTTCCAGCACCGAGCCCAAAATGGCGTTGGGCCGGTAGGTGGCCAGGCCCTTGAGCCGCGCCTTCCAGGCTTGCTGGTACAGATTCTTGAAATCGCCGTAAGCGTAGGCTGCTGGCACGTTGACGGTTTTGGAAATCGCTGTGTCGATAAAAGGCTGCACCGCTTCCATCATCGCTATATGGTTGGCCGCCGACATGTCGAGTGCCGAAACAAAGTAGTCCGGCAACTTGTCCACGTCGCCGCCCAACTCGCGGTAGAGCCGCCACGCGTGGTCTTCCACCGCGTACTCGGTCGTGCTGCCGTCAGACTCGCGCTTTTTGCGTTTGTACATCCATGAAAACGCCGGCTCGATGCCGTTGGAGGCATTGTCGGCAAAGGCCAGGCTCACGGTGCCTGTCGGTGCAATCGACAGCAAATGGCTGTTGCGAATGCCATGTGTGCGAATGGCCTGTTGCAGGTCGGTCGGCAAGCGGCTCGTAAATGTGCCCGGGGCGAGATAACCGTCAACGTCGAACTTCTGAAACGCGCCTTTTTCTTTCGCCAGCGCGACGGAGGCTGCGTACGCTGCATCGCGCATGCACACCGCGATGCGTACTGCCATTTCCCGGCCATCGGCTGCGTCGTAATGCAGCCGCAGCATGGCCAGCGCATTGCCCAGGCCGGTGAAACCAACGCCGACGCGACGTTTGGCAGCGGACTCGGCCTGCTGCTGCGGCAACGGCCAGAACGTCACGTCGAGCACGTTGTCAAGCGCGCGCACCTGAATCGAGACCGACTTGGCAAAGGCCTCGAAATCAAACGCCGGTTTGCCGTTAAAACCAAAGGGGTGACGCACGAAGCGGGTCAGAATGACCGGGCCCAGGTCGCAGCAGCCGTACGGCGGCAGCGGCTGCTCGCCGCAAGGATTTGTTGCAGAGATCGCCTCGCAATAACGCAGGTTGTTGTCCTGATTGATGTGGTCCAGGAACAATATGCCGGGCTCGGCAAAGTCATAGGCCGAACGCATCACGGTGTCCCACAATTCGCGCGCGGCCACAGTCTGATATACCCACAGGCCGTCGGCGCGCTGTAAGGCGCCTTGTGCGATCAGCATGGCGCCGGGCTTAGCCTTGTGCACCAACTCCCAGGGCTGGTCGTCGGCAAGAGCCTGCATGAAACTGTCGGGCACGCCGACCGACACGTTGAAATTATTCCAGCGGCCCGGCGTGCGCTTGGCGGTGATGAACTCCTGCACATCCGGGTGGTCGATTCGGAGCACGCCCATCTGCGCGCCGCGCCGCGCGCCGGCGCTTTCGACCGTCGAGCACGACTGGTCGAACACATTCATGTAGCTGCACGGGCCGGACGCCATGGAGGCGGTGCCTTTGACCTCGGCATTGCGCGGGCGGATGCGCGAAAAATCGTAGCCCACGCCGCCGCCGCGCCGCATGGTTTCGGCTGCCTCGCGCAGCGCTTCGTAAATGCCCGGATAGCCTTCGGCGTCAACGCCCTGAATGCTGTCGCCGACCGGCTGCACGAAGCAATTGATCAGCGTCGCCTGGATGGTGGTGCCGGCCGCACTCATGATGCGGCCCGCGCCAATCGCGCCGGTATGCAGGTTTTCCAGAAACAGCGCTTCGTATTTGGCGCGTTCTTCCTCTGGCTCTACAGATGCCAGTGCCCGCGCCACGCGGCGGTAGATGTCTTCAACGCCGGTCTCACCAGCTTTGAGGTATTTTTCTCTCAAGACGTCTTGACTGATGGGCTGGGTGGTCGTCATGTCTTGCGGCCGCCCAAACGATTCGCGCTTCATACTCTGCCTTACCTAAACAAGCGCCGCTGGACGAAGACCGCCCAGAAGCCATTGCATCAATTCTTGCACTGGCCGGATTTGATTGCCGAACGGCAGCCGACCCGCACCGCGGAAGAAAAGGCCTTTGCCGGTGTCGCCGTCCAGGGCATGCCCCAGCTGCTTGTCGATACAAAATTGGCCCATGCTGGCATCGCCGTCCCGCAAGCCGCAGTGCGCCAGACAATCAAACGACATCGTGCATTTGGCCTTGACGTGTGCCACGGCCTTGAGCCGGGGCTCAAGCCGCATGTATTTCGCCAGCCACGGGGTGCGCACAGCGCGCGCGGGAAGACCGGCCACGCTGATGAATTCGACCATGTCTTCGGGCCTGGCTTCGGCCAATACCCGCTTGAAAGCAGGGTCTGCATCGCATTCCTGGGTAACGGCAAAGGCTGTGCCCAATTGCACCGCCGAAGCGCCCAGGCCCTGCAGGCGAACAATGTCCTCCCTGCAACTGATGCCACCAGCGGCGATCAAGGGAATCTCTCGCTTAATGCCTGCGGTCTTGAAGAATTCGAGAACCTGCGGAATCACCACCTCGAAATCGAATCGCTTGTCATGCAGGTCGGCAACTTTTGCGGCGCCGAGGTGGCCACCGGCCAGGCCGGGATGCTCAATCACGATTGCATCGGGCAGGCGGCCCTTTCGCTCCCACTTGCGGACCAGCAACTGCACGCCGCGGGCGTCGGACAAAATTGGAATCAGTGCCGTGCCGGGATGCTCGCGTGCCAGCTCGGGCAAATCGAGCGGCAGACCAGCACCCACCACCAGCGCATCGACCCCGCTAGCGAGCGCCTGCCGCACAGTGGCTTCGTAGGCGCTGAGGGCTTTCATCATGTTCACGGCAATCAGCCCACGGCCCTGCGACAGTTCGCGCGCCTTGCGGATTTCACGATCCAGCGCGTCGAGATTAGCCGTGTCAATCTGCGCGCGGGCATCGGGTTCCTTGTCGAGATGGCGGGTCCGAGCCATCAAATCAGGATGCAGGCGCCGCAGATCCACCGAGGAAATAGTGCCGACTCCGCCCAACCCTGCAACAGCCCCGGCCAGGCCACCGGCGGAGACACCGACGCCCATGCCGCCCTGTACGACGGGAATCAGGCTCTTGCCGCCGAGTCGCAGGGGCTTGAGGCCCGAATCGCGCGAAAGCGACTGCAGGCGGGCCGCCACCATTTCAGCTGCCGCCGTGCTACCCATATCGGCCATCACAGCTGGGTCAGCTCGAAAAGATTTGTCCATCGTGTTCCACCTAAGGTTGGTACGGCCCAGTGCCGCTGCGTGAGGCTATCGCAGCTGGCACAAAGTTTCCTTGCTGTACATCAAAGACATGGACTTCACCGTCTTCGATCACATAGTGCCAGCCAGGGAGCATCAGCCTGCCGGCCTCCACCTCGCGCCGCACCATCCGGTAGCCCATCAGGCGCTCCAGATGTAACACCACCACGCGCTGCTCGGTGCGTTGCAGGACTTCTGGGCTGGACCGGAACCCGCAGCAGTGCTTCGCGGGCCAGTTGCAGCCACGCCTGCAGCGCTACGGCCTCGTCCGGTACCCCATCGTAGGCAGCACGAATGAGAAAAGCGGCAAATCGCGCAGTCCAGCGAACGGCTGCGCACCGCCTCAATCAGCTTTTCCGAGGTGTCCTCGTGCGCTGACAGTGCGAGCCGCGGGCGCAACGCGAAAAGATGCTGCCAGGTCGCATGCAGTGCCTGCGTTGATACATAAGGGATCACGCCAAGCCGCAACCGCCCTTGCCGCCCAGCGCCTACGGCATCCAGCTCCTGCAGAAGTGCAGCGTTATCTGCCATCGTCGTTCGCGCTCGCGCCAAGACCACCACCCCAGCTGCGGTCGGCTCCAGGCCGCGCCGGTGCCGAACAAAAAGCGGTGTGCTGAATATGCTTTCAATGTCGGCCAGCGCCCGGGTGACAGTCGGCTGTGTCAGCGCAAGTTGTGTTGCCGCGCGGGTGATGGAGCGGTGTCGGTCAAGAGCCACCAGTAACGCGTAGTGAGTAGCGCGACGTTTGAATTGATCCAGAGCGACGTTTGAATTGATCCAGCATTTTCGAGCCAAAACTACACATAGTTGATCCAGCATTTAACGGCTGGCTAAAAGTGGCTTGAACGGCATTTAATCGGCGCTTACAACGCCTTTGAAAGGTGGCAAAGGTTTGGCCATCGGCTGTGTCGGGCGGCATAGCCAGACTTGCTGATACTCGTACATCCGGCCATCGATGGTTTCCAGCTCGATGCCGCGCAGCAGCAGGCCGTCGCCGGGGGTCATCAGGATCACCGGGTCGAACAGGGTGCCTACGCCCCGCTTGCTGGTGCTGTCGTCGTCTTGCCACAGGTTGGCCATGCGCATGTGCTGCCTGAAGGGGTTGTTTGGGCCGTGCAGCTGATTGACCACCAGGTTGGCCAGCCTGGCCGGCGGCCACTCCTGGGGCTGCAGGCGCAGGCCGCGCCGCCGTAAAAAGGTCACTTCACACCACATCGGGCCACTTTATCAGCCGGCCGGCTTGAAGTTGCTGATCACCAGCTCGCCCTTGGGTTCTCGGCCCCTGCCTGCGGCCCCCACGGTGTAGCTGATGCTGACGCGCTTGATGTGGTGGCCTTTGAAGGCCTGGCGCATCTCGGGGATGTCGTTGACGCTGACGACGGCCTTGCCCTTCATGGTGGCCAGCAGCTCGGCCATCACGTCGTACTGTTCCAGCCCAAAGCCGACGCCGTAGCCCTCTGTGCCCCAATAGGGAGGATCGAGGTAGAACAGGCTGTGGGGACGGTCGTACTTTGTGACGCACTTGGCCCAATCGAGGTTTTCTATAAACACCTGGTGCAGGCGCAGGTGGACGGCGCTGAGGTCTTCTTCTATGCGCAACAGGTTGATGCTGGCCCGGGCGGTGGTGGCGGTGCCGAAGGTCTGGCCGTGCACCTTGCCGCCGAACGAACACTTTTGCAGGTAGTAGAACCGGGCGGCGCGCTGGATGTCGGTCAGCGTGTCGGGCGGGGTGTCCTGCAGCCACTTGAACATCTCGCGGCTGTTGAGTGCCCAGCGGAACTGGCGAATGAATTCGTCGAGGTGGTGAGTCACCACCCGGTAGAGCCGCACCAGGTCGCCATTGAAGTCGTTGAGCACCTCGACTTTTGCTGGGGCTTTCAGGAAAAACAGCGCCGCCGCGCCGCAAAAGGGCTCGACGTAGCAGCTGTGCTCGGGGAATAGCGGCAGGATGAAGGGCGCCAGGCGGCGCTTGCCGCCCACCCAGGGCACCAGCGGCTGGGCCTGCGGATTGTTAAAGATCGGGCTTGGTTCGCGGTCGATGGTCATCTAGGGTTCCAGTGGTAGATGACGCTCGAAGGCGCTCTGGTGGGGGGCGCGGGCTGCTGTGATCAGCGGCGCTGGCTCTCAATAGGTTCAAAGTCCCGCAGCGCGGGCATTTGATCTCAATGCGGGTGTAGCAGCCCATGCCCAGCTTGCGGGCGCAGCTGCCGCACCTGATCTCGTCTAACTTGTCTTGCATGGGGTGCTTGATGGGACGCAGGCCGGGGGTGTCGTCGCCACCGGCCTGCGCCTTGGGTTTGCTGGGTTAGCTGTGGCCGCCCGATGTGTCCAGTGGGCCGAGGATGTTGACGCGCCACCAGATCGCCTGGGCCTGGCGCCAGCCGGTGCCGGTCAGCTTCAGGCGTTTGGTTCGGTCTGACACGGTGGGCTCTACCGCCGGCAGGCGCAGCCAGCCAAATCCAAACGTACGGCCGGCCAGCTTGAACGACCAGGCGGGCGTGAACCACTTCACCGGCGGCAGCTCGAAAAATAGGGCCGTGGCCACCGTCATCTGCGCAATGAAGTCGAGCGAGTAACCAATGGCCAGCACCAGATAGCCGATCTTCTTGAGCGGGCCTGTCAGCGCGCCCCGGTCGCGCGCGTCGCGCAGGCACATGACGGCCGCGAAAAACACGAAAAGCAGGAAGCCGGTCAGCACAAACCAGGCGGACAGCTGCATCAGCAGCCAAAAGGCGTCAATCCAGTTCATGCAAGCACCCCTTTGTAAGCCGCCATCACCGGCGCCGGCACGGCGGCCAGCAGGGTGTTGTAGCGGGTTTTCATGGCTGTGCGCAGCGCGGCTGCGTCCAGGGCGGCGACTACCGTGGGATGCGCCGGCAGGTCGAGCAGGCCTTGCGCCAGCACGTCGCAGGCCAGCGCGCTGGTGGGGTCACCGGCGCGGGAGAAGCGGCCGGCCATGCCGCTGAGGCAATCGAGCATCTTGCCCCGGTCGGCGCGGAAGTGGGTGAACTCGGCCAGTTTGGACTGGGCGAAGGTCGGCGCCGGGCGGTCTTGCAGCACCGGCTTGCCCAGAGCGTCAGCGGCGATCACCTTGCCGGCGGCCTGGCCGGCGAGCAGCGCGGCGTGCGCCTCGGCCGTGATCTCGACGGCGTCAGGCGGGATTTTGCAGTCTGGGTTGGCGCTTCCATCTTCCAGCATTCGGGCGCCGTGCACATCGTCTGCATAAAAACCACCGCTTGATTTTGCGTAAAACATAGCTATTTCCCTTTTTTTTAATGACCGATGGCAAGCAGCGAAAAACCGGTGTTGGACGCCACCGCTGCGCCGCTGACCGATGCCGCAAACTGTGCGCTGCTGGCGCCCAACGGGCTGACAGGCTGCGCCGTTCGCAAAATCACATCTCCCACGGTGGCTGCGTACACGGACGCATAAGCCTGCAAGGCGGCGTTTGGAAAAGCGATCGGATAGGTCCAGGTGAACCCGCCGCCAACGCTTACCGAAATGATGCCCCACTGCACAATCAGTCCGCCGGGCAGGCGCTGGTAGCCTGAAGCAGTTTTGCTGTTGCCAAAAATAGCCGCATAGGCCGCATTGCCCAGCTGCAGCAGCTCAGCCCGCACAAACGCCGTGGTCGCCGCCTTGGTCGTGTTGTCCAGCGCGGCAGCGGTGGTGAAGACACCCGCCGCCCGCAGCGCCGTCAGCAGCTTCTGGTAGGTCGCCGGCACCGCCTTGTCGAAGGGCGCTCCGACCTGGCCGCCGGCCTTGACAATCTCCATCAGCTCCCAGATGACCTGGTTCATATCGTTGTCCGACACGGCGGTGGGAACGGCCTGCGCGGCCAGGTGCATGCGCTGGCCAGTACCGGCGTCGGTGACGAAGCTGTTGCTTTGGGTGTAGTCCATAAATTGTCCTCAGATGAAAATCATGTTGAGCTGGTAGCGGGCGGGGATGACGCGCTGCAGGTAGCAGGCCAGCTCGCCGCCGTTGAGCTGGCCGTCGAGCAGGCGCTGGCCGACGCGTGAGACGCCGACACGAAAGGCCGTGGACTGCAGCGTGACGGTGACGTAGAGCTTGCCGTCGAGGGCGCCCAGGCGGTCGCCGACGCGGTTCACGCCGCAGCGAAACGGCGTGTTGTAGGCCACCGTGGCCACGTAGCCCAGGCCGGCGCAGATGGCCACGATAGCGCCGGTGCAGGCCGGGCTGGAGTTGCTGTAAGCCAGCACCGGCCCGCGCAGGCGGCTGAGCAGCAGCTTGCGGCGCAGCGCGCGGGTAGCAACTTCGGTGGGAAAAAGGTAGATTTGGTCGGCGGCGCGGGTGACAGGGGCACCTGCAGTAGGGATGTGTGATGTCTTTACCGGCCCAATTTCCACCTGCGCCAGCGCCACATCCATCGACGATCCGGCCGGGCCATCGAGCCACATATAAACGCCCGCCGTGCCCGTCAGCGCGCCAAGCCCGGTGGTGGTGTAAGACGACCAGACGTCGATGGACCCTGCCAACGATGATGAGGCTGTAACCAGCCCGCCGCCGACCTTTTGCGCATCAACATAAATACCCTGGGCAACTGACCCGGCCACATTCATCTTGGCGTCAATGCTGGCCGTGTAACTGTCGCCGCTCAAGCCGTTGGCGCCGATAGATTTCCCGAAACGCGTACCCACGGCGCCGGTGGTTTTGGTCAAACGCAGAACGCTGCCTTTGATCGGGTCAACAATGACTTCGTAAGTCCCCGTCGCGCCGCCGCTGCTGTAGTTGGCCCACAGCTGGGGGTTTGAGTTGGCTAACAGGTTTGACGCAGCCGCTTCCACCACCAGCAGCCCGGCTTCATAACGCGGCTCATTGATGGCGGCGGTCTGCCGCACGCCAGCGGCGTCCAAATAGGTGGCTGTGGTGCTGCGGGTGGTGCTGGCGATGCGGCCGGCGTCTACCGGGTAGCGCCCCGGCCCCAGCAGCTCCAGCGGCGTCGGAAAGCAGGCGTCGGGCAGGCCGGTGGCTTCCTCCCACTCGGCCAGGCGGTTGACGGTGGTGGTGGGTTGCCACTGGCGCACGGCCTCGGTGGTGAAGTCGTGGTGTTCATTGAAGCTGGCGGCCAGGGCGCGAATCACGCGCATCAGCGTCGAGCCGGCCTCACGCGGCCAGGCGAAGCCGGTCGGCAGCAGTGCGGCCAGGGCCTGGAAGAATTTTTCCATTTTGCGCCGCCGTCAGACGAAGGTAAACGTGCCGCTGGCCAGCAGCTGGTCGTAGCTGGCCACGGTGAAGCTGCCGCCCTCGGTCAGCACCGGCGCGGTGATGGTGTGGTTGACCTCACCGGTCACGGCGCTGATGACTTCCTTGACGTGGCTGTGCGGAATCGCGCTGCCGGGCACCGCTTCGCGGAAGAACAGGTCTTGCACAGCGGTGATGACGGCGGCGCGGATCGCGGCCGTGTCGGGGGTCAGGGCAATGGTCCAGTTCTTGACCACCGGCGTGGGAATGATGACGAACAGCTCGTCGGGCGGGCCGCGCTGCGGGTCGCGAATGTAGTCCAGCACCTGGCGCTGCTGCACCGCCGTCGGCAGGCCAGGCGCGCCGTTGCCGTCGGCCAAAATGATCACGCCGGCGGACGTTGGGCCTGCTGGGTTGCGCACGCCAAAGGCGCGGGTGATGCCGGCGATCTGCAGCGCCCAGCGGGCGTAGTCGGCCGGGCTGCCGCCCATCGGCTCATTGCTCAGGCGCTGCTGCAGCCGGTAGATCGCCTGCGCGTCGGTTTCCAGATCGGCACCGCCGCCCAGGCCCGCCACGCCCACCGTGAAGGCCGAATCGACACCGGCCACCGGCGAGACCAGCGTCAGCTTGAGGCCGGCCACCGCATTGCTGGCCAGCCCCGGCACCAGCGCAATCACGCTGGCGGCCACCGTGCCGCCGACCGCCACGGCCACGTCGGCGGTAACGCGGTATTGCCGACCCTGGTCATCCTGCGCCAGCGTGCCGGTGGCCAAAATGGAGGCGACCACGCCGGTGCCGTTGATCAGGCCGACAGCAGCGGCGGGCTCTTTGCGCACCAGGCCATAAGTGGTCAGCCAGCCGTCGAGGAACTCGGCGCTGGAAAAAATCGGCACCGCCTGGCGGGCAATGAAGTCGCGCAGATAGCGGTAGGCGCCATGCAGCCCGGCGCCTTCCACGAACGCCAGCGCCCGCGTGTTGGAGCGGGCCAGCTCCAGGTCGACCGAGTTCAGCGTGGCCGGGTTGGCCACCTGGGTGGCCTGCGCCAGGCTCTGCTGCAGCAGGCGGGCGGCATTCTGCGTCGCTTCGTTGATCGACGGAATCGGCACGTTGAGCAGCGTCATCCGGCCATCCTTCGCACCGAGGTGCCCCACAGCACGTCATAGACCGGGCTGGCCCGTCCGGGCTGGTAAATCTGCGGCCGCACGGCCAGGCGGTCGGCGCGCTCGCCTGCCCATTGCGCCGTGACGCTGACGCGGCTGGCAATGCCGTCGCGCACCAGCCACTGCAGGCCTTCCCTGCAGGTGAATTCGGCGAACGGCAGCACGTCCTGGGTGACTTTGCCGAGGTAGCACAGCCACAGCAGCGTGCCCCAGTCGTCACGCGCCGCGCCGGCGGCGGTCGGCATGAAGTCGTCACCGACCCAGCCGCGCCGGTTGGTCTCGTTCAGCGGCAGGCGGTCATCCGGGCCGGCCCGCTTGTCGGTGAAGAGGGACAAGATGATCGCCGTCTGCAGCGTGTCTTCCAGCTCGACGGCATAGGTGGCCAGCTGGTCGGCGTAGCGCTGCGGCTCGCCGGTCGGGCTGGCGAAGTCGGCCCAGGGGTAGCTGCTGGCCGGAAGCGGCACGGTCAGCCGCCAGTCAAACGGCACGCCGAACACCGCGCCCGCGTTCAGGCTGGCGGGCTGGGGGCGGGTGGCGACATCAAACATGCAGCCAGTGTCTGCAAGGCGGGCCGCCGGGTAATGGTGAAACAGTTCACCAGAACGGGCTTTGAAGCTAGTTGTTCGGCCCGGTGACCGCACCGGTTTCGTTGTGGTTGTGGTTGTCCAGCGACTTGCCCGCCGACGTCAAGCCGCCGGCCGTCACGCGGCCCGTCACACCCACGGTGCCGTTGGCAGTCATGGCGGGCGTGTTCAGTTCCACCTTGACGGCCGCATTGACCCGGAAGGTGTCGCAGCTCACCTCGACCAGCTTGCCGGCGCGCAGCGTCACGCTGTGGCCTTCCTTGTGCCACACGCTGACCTCATAAGCCGCCAGGCGCGGCCGCTCGGCCAGCCGGTCCAGGCGCAGCACGATGGTGTGCCCGCCCACCGTGATCGCCAGGCCTTGGCCATCGACCGGGTTGGCCGCGTAGCCGTAGTCCTGAAAGCGCTCGGCGTTGTCCTTGGCGTCGTTTTCCAAAGCCTCGACGCGCAGGCTTTGCACCAGGCCTTCCTTAAGGCTGCGCATGCGCGCCCGGCGCAGAAAGACGGCGCTGCTCATCGCCCGCCGCCCTGGGCGCCGTCATGCGGGCCGCGCGGGTGGTTGGTGGTGTTGCCCTTGTTGCCGAAGTTGCGGCGCTTGACTTTGGTCTTCAGCGGCGCGGTGTCATAGGCCTCGATAGGCCGCACCGTCAGCTCGGTCACGTCGCCATCTTTGAGGTCGCAGTGCTGGCGCACGGCGCAGATCAGCCACTCGGCGCCGTCTAGCCCGGCAATGTCGTCATAGATGGCCACGCGCTGATTCAACGGCCACGGCTGGCCCTCGTGTGTCCAGCCCTCGACGGTGTAGCGGAAGCCGTAGGCATGGCCACGGCGCACCCGGGCCGTGTGGTCCACCAGCGTCTGCAGCTCGGCCTGGGTGGTGTTGCCGTCGGCATTGATCACCAGCGGCAGGTAGCGGCCGACTTCCGGGTCTTTAGAACGGGCCTTCAGGCTGCGGGCAATCTCGAAGTCGGCGCTGCAGTTCTGCTGGCCGTAAACGATGTAGTCGCTGTGGCGCTGCTCGTCGCTGCCGATGCCTTCCATGCTGATCACGTTGCGGCCGCGCACGATGGAGCCCGCAAATTTAAGCGTGCCGGCCCTGGTCAGCAGCAGTCGGCCCTCGTCGTCACGCGTCACCAGCACGCCGCGCAGCCGGGCCGCCCGCGCCAGCGCATCGACCACCGATTCACCGTGCGCCAGCTTGAAATCGACCAGCGGCGCGCCCAGGTCGGCCTCAACCTTCAGCTCGATGCCGTAGGGCGCCAGCAGGTCCTTCACCACCTGGTCCAGCTTCGCATTGCGCCACTGCCCGCCCTTGTGAATCGCCGAGCAGCGCACCAGGTCGCCGGTGCGGTCGCGGCCAATGACGCGGTAGCCGCAGTCATCGCGCCGGTAAAAGGGTTCGGCCGACAGCACATAGCCGGTGATCACGCGCACGCCGCCGATCCGCACCGTCACCGCGTTCTGGCGTTTGATGGCCGGCGGCTGGCCGGGAATCATGCTGACGGGAATGCTGAAGGTGCCGGCAATCGCCTCGATGCTGCGCTCGACATCGCTCTGCAGCCAGCCTTCATAAAGCAAACCGTTCACCTCGACGGTGATCTTGGCGGTGTCGCGCGGGAAGCGGTCAGGCATTCGGCGCCTCAGGGTCAAACATAGCTTCCCACTCGGCCATCTGTGCTTCTTTTCCCGCTTGACGTTCTAGGATGCGGTGGTAGTCAAGGTGCAGCGCCCGGATCGACACACCACACTGGGCTAAAACGTCGGCAATCTCATTTTCCAGTCGAAGGCGATTGAGTTCACCCGAACTAGGATCGATCTCCTCAATTCCCTGGATGATCACGCGTGCGGCCACCGCCTGCAGCTCGCCAAGCTCTTCGCCCAGCTTGCCCATTCGGCGCAGCGTCATCAGATCGGTTGTCGGTGTCCATTTATTGAGAGCCATAGTGTCCTTGTTCAGTCATGCCGCACGATGCGCAGCGGGCGGCCCGGCGGGCACAGCAGCGGGTGCCGCACCTGCGGGTTCATGGCCATGATCTCGTCGGCGTAGTCGGCGGTGCCGAACAGCTTGTAGCTGATCAGCCACACCGGCTCCCAGCCGGCCGGCGTGTAGCTGGCCAGGCTGACCAGCTTGCGGCTGCGCGCCTGCAGGTCGCCCAGGGCGGCGCTGTGCAGCGCCTGCACCGCGCCGTGCCAGGCGCTGGCCGTCAGGCTGGCCGGCGCAGTCTGTGTCGAGGCCTCCAGCAGCAGCCGGGTGCATTGGTCATTGACGGCCTGGCGCAGGCTAAGCGCCTGGTCATAGCCCTCCAAGTCCACCGCGCTCGCCGCCTGCACATAGCCGGCAAGGGCCAGCGTCTCGAACAGCTGGTCGCTGGCGGCCACCAGCTGGGTCAGCTGCGTGCGCGCGCCGCTGACCAGCCCCAGCGCGGCGGCGTTGCCGGCGCCATATATCACCAGCCCGGCGTCGCCCACGCCAGCGTGGCCGCTGCTGTTGGACGCGGGTATGACGCGGGTTTCAAAGTCGTTTCGCGTCAGCTTCGCCGACAGGTCAAAGGCCCATGAAAAGGCGTCCCGGTAGTCGCGGCCGAGCGCGGCGCTGAGCTCGGTCGGCAGCGTGAAAAGCGCGGCAATGCCGGCGGCCAGCGCGCGGGGCGTGCGCACCAGCTCGGCCAGGCTGCTCCGCAGCTGCTGGTAGTTGCCGATCAGGTTGTCGCTGTAGTCACCCAGCCCGCCCTGCACGCGCTTGAGCTGGCCCCACACGCCGTCGAGTGAGGCCGTCAGCGTGGTCACCGCCTGCGCGGCGGCCCAGCCTGGCACACCGGTCAGTTTGAAGCCGACCGCGAACTGGTCCTGCGCGGCTGCCGCCGCCGTTACGGCCGCAGCGCTGGCCAGCACCGGCGTGCTGGCCACGCCGACCGGGTAGCGCCTGGACTCCGCCCGCACAAAGGTCAAATCGAAGCGCGCCATGCCGCCTTCGGCGGTCGGGTTTTCCTTGATCGAATATTTGCCCACCACATAGACGCGAATCGCGCCGGCGGTGGGGTGAATCAGCACGCCGTCGCCGGACAGCACGGCGCGCAGCGCGTCCCGCTGCTCCAGGTAGTCGTCGCCGATCACATAGGCCGAAAACTTGATTTCCTCAACGCCTTCGCCCATGCGGAACACGGTCGGCAAATCCTGAAACGGGTATTCGCGCAGCACCGTGTTGTCGCCCGCCGTCACGTCGATGGTGTCGACCTGGAAGGCCACGCCGCGAAAGCTGGCCGTCGTCAGCGTGTCAAACCAGGCCATTACCAGCTCCCTTGCGGTTGGGTGGCACCGGCGCTGATGCGCACGCTGTTCATCGGCTGGGTGACCTGCGCGGTGGCGGTGGTGCGCTCGTCCGTCATGCGTACATCGACGGTCAGCTTGCCTTCGCCCAGCTCGATCTTGGTGGTTTGCCCCGGTGTCAAGCTGGTGGCAGCTATACCGGGGGCCGACAGATTGACAAAGTCTTTTGGCTTGGCCCACAGCGCATCGAACGCGGCGCCGCCGCCGTAGTAGCCCGCCAGGCCGCCCGCTATGCCGCCGAGCAGCGTGCCAAGGCCCGGCACCACGCTGCCGGCCGCTGCGCCCGCTGCCGCGCCGCCCAGCCAGCCAGCGGCACCGGTGACACCGACGCGACTCAGCTCACGGGCCTTGTCGGCCTTGTCGTCGCCCAGCACACTAATGGCCTCCAGCGCCGATCCAATGCCAGCGGTGATACCACCATACTTCAGCATCCTGCCGAAGGTGGCAAAGCGGCCCGCTGCGCTCGCACCCGCCGCCGCGCCACCCGCTGCCGCAGCGGCTTCTGCCGCCGCCGGCAAGGCCGCTTCCGCTACCGGCGCAAGCGCCCCGGCCGCAGGCGCGCCGCGCAGGATCAAGGACTTCAGCAGCCCGCCGCCGACACGCGCCGTCAGATAGGCCCCCGCCGCGCCCAGCCCCAGCAAGCCGGTCGTGCCGACGCCGGGATGGTTTTCCAGCAAATCAGCAATCGGCCCGCCGAGCAGGCTGTTGCCAGCGTCGAAACCCGGCTTCATGGCTTTACCCAGCGGCGTTGCTGCCTTTGCCGCAACGTTTTCAAGCGTCCCGCTGACCGCCTCCAGCTTGGAAGCAAACGTGCCCAGCCGCTCATTGATACGCTCTTGCAGACTGGCCTGGTCAACCACGCGCTGCTGGGCTTTTTCATAGCCCGCCACACCCATTTCGCCCAACAACTGGGCCGGCCGCCCGCCCTCCTGGCCGAACAGGGCATTGGCGACCTCGATCGCGCCCTCCGGTCCCAGCATTTCCTTGACCTTTTTGAGCTTTTCCAGTTCGGCGATCAGGCCCTTGATACGGTCGCCATCCTTGGCTTTGAGCTGGCCGTCCGGGTCAAAGAAATTGAAGCCGATGCCAGTCGAATCGAGCTTGTCGCGCGCGTCTTTCTTCATGCCCTTTTTGGCTTCGCGCAGCATGATCGGGCCTTTCACCAGCATCTTGAACATCATGTCGATGTTGGTGCCGAACTGGCTTGGATCCATGCCGCCCTGGTTGGCCATGCCCTGAAGCGTCATCATGTTCGCGCCGTTCGTCAGGCCGCCCAGGCCCAGCGTCTTGGCAGTGGCGGCCGAATACTTCGCCGACTCCTTGATGTCCTGCGGCTTGATGCCAAAGGCATAGGCCCGCCGCTGCACGATATCGGCCAGCTGCGGCAGCTCTTCATCCTTGATCTGATAGGCCTCGCGCAGCTTGGCCACCGTCTCGCCGGTTTGCACCTGGTTGAGCTTGAGCAGCACGCCCAGGTGGGCCGCCGCCTCCAGCGCGCCATTCTTGATCGCCTCCGGCGCCACGCCCTGGGCTGCCAGCGCGGCCGCTTGGCCAATAAAATCTTTGGTCGTCCCCGGCAGCTGGTTGCCCAGCTCCTGCGCCTTTTTCGAGATCGCGGCGTAGTTCGAATCGACCTTGCCACCCTTGCGCATCAGCGCAATCTTCAGGTCGGTGTCGGCATCCTCCAGGCTGGCATAGGCCCGCACCGAGGGTGCCACGGCTGACTTGAATCCGTAGGCGCCTGAGGCCAGCTCGGTAAATTTTTGCGGCGCATGATCCACGCCGGCAGCCAGCGCCTGCTGCATTTTCAAGGCCTTGGCCCGCGCTGCGTCCAAAGCCGTGCCCAGCCGGTGCAGGTAACCGATCTGGCGCTCGGTGCTAGTGTTCTGGCCAATCCGCGTAATGGCCCGGCCCAGGGTCTCCAGCTTGTCCGCTGTGCCACCCACGGCGCGCTGCATGCGTTGCTGGGCTGCCTCCAGCACTTGCGCCTCCGTGCGCGACTTGTCGCCAATATTCGACTCCAGCCGAATAAAGTACTTGAGCGTGAGTTGCCGGCCCATCGGTGATCAGATCTTTTGCGCCTTGCGCACCAGTTCAGTAGCCATCGCCTGCAGCCGGCCCGTGGGCAGCAGCTCCAGCGTAGTCGGCGAGCAGTGCAGGGCCAGACTCAGCGTGATCAGCAAGTGCTCCCACCTCTGCAGCCTGGCCCACATGCTGTGGGGAGGGCAGCGCCGCGTTTGGCTGCTGGCCCATCGCATAGGCCTCGAACTCCTGCTGCGTCACGGTGCCATAGCGAACCTGCGCGGCCAGCGTGACCAGAAAGACCCGCTCTTCGATCAGCTGCAAGTCATGCGTCGACAACTTGCCGAACAGCTCCAGGTCAAGGATCGCCAGCGGAATTTCCATGCCGTCACAGACGAATTTCTCACAGTGCCGCATCGTCAGCGCATAGCGAAAATCTGACTCACTGACCAGCAGCTTGGGCACCCCGCCAACCACCATCAGGCGTTCGGCCAGACGGGCGGCGGCCCGCTCATCCGCCACCGTGGTCTCGCGCAGCTTCACGGTCCGGTATTTAAGGGTCTTGCCGCCGCTTTCAGCCGGCAGACCATCGACCAGTACGAGGGTGTAAATGTCGTCGATCACGACGGGGGCGGTTTGTTCGTTCATGGCATGCAGTCTCAGGCCGCACGCTGCCCGCGTAATGGTGAAACAGTTCACCCCACGAAAAAGGGGCCGGATGATTCCGGCCCCTTTGTCGACATTTGCCGCACAACGCGGCCTCTGGTGGGTTATCTCGTCAGAGCCACTGAATCGGCGACAGCACGTTGAAAGTGATGTCTACCGACCCGCCGCCGATTTCGCCGATCTGGCCGAAAGAGCACTTCGGCATCAGTGCCCGGCGTCCGCTTTGGGTGTCGCGCGCCGTGATCTGCACGCCGTTCATGCCGGCGTAGTCGGCCGGGTTGACGCCGGGGCCGAACTGAATCTTGCATTTGAAAATGGTCGGCACCCGCTTGCGTTTCTGGAAGTCGTCGCCCGTGCCGCTGGGCACCACCTCGTTTTCAAAGCGGGCGGCGCCGCTGATCATGCCGGTGCCGTCTTCGACTGCCAGCGATTTGCCTTCGGCGATCACCGCATCTATGTGAAAAAGCATGTTGTCTGTTGCCATCATTTACTCCTGGAGTTTTAAAAATTCGGGCCGTTCAGACCTGGCCAGCCACCACGGCGCTGGTGATCTCGGTCTGGTAGTGCTGCGTCACGATCACCGGCTCATCCAGAATCTTCAGCTTGCCGTTCGGTGCGTCGATCTCGACGATCAGCGTCTGCTGGTAGTAGGGCATGTTCTGCACCAGGCCGACGTCCATCAGCAGCTTGTACAGGCCCAGCATGATCTCCTGGCCCAGCTCCTTGGTCATGATCTTCTGGCCAGGAATCGGGTCGGTGATGTACTGGGCGATCTTGAAGCCGGTGTACTTGATCTGAAACTCGGTGACGTGAAACCAGCGGTAGTAGCTCATGGTTTTGAGCCAGGCCAGCTCGGCCTGGCTGCGGTCCGGCGCGCCGCCGGCGGTCTTTTTGTAGTTGGTCACCATGCGCAGCAGGCTGCCGGTGCCGTCGACAGCGATCTGCAGCGGCGAGCCGCCCACCGTCAGCAGGTTGTTCTTCTGGTCGATGGTGAAGTCGGTGCCCTGCTTGGGGCCGATATAACCCACCAGCACCGAACCGGTCAGCGGCTGCGCCGGGTCAATGCCGGCGCCGGTCTCGATGTCGGCGCCGGCCATGGCCGCCGTCTCCCACGGACTGGTCAGGTCGTTCGTGGTGGTGATGGTGTGGACGTGCGGGCTGTTGCGGGCGTTCAGCAGCGTGGTAATCGCCGCCTCGGTGCCGCGCAGGGCGTTGACGATGGCGCCGTCCTGCATGTTGTTGGCCAGCCAGCGGGGGGCCAGCTCGGCCTCCAGCAGCGCCAGGTTGGTCGGGTCGGTGAAGGGGCAGACGATCTCGGTGGCGCGGTAGCCCAGCATGGCGGTGACCACCGGCGTCACGTCCGGCAGCACGGCACCGCCGGCCATCGCAGGCACCGCCACCACCAGGCCAGGCGGCAGCACATCCGAGCTGTAGAAGGTCGTCACCAAGCTGATGTCATTGCCGGTAGTGCCGCCCCAGCGCGCCGTCAGCGTGCAGTTGCCTACAGCTGCCACGGCGGTCACTGGCAGTTTGATGGCGGCATTGATGGCGTTCGCCAGCTTCAGCGCAATCGAGGTCGGCGTGTCGGTGGTCAGCACGCCAAAGCTGATGCGCTGGCCGGCGACATACAGCATCAGCTCGCCGGCTGCGGACGGTGCGCCGCTGATCGCCACGATCGACGTAGCCTTCACGGCCGCGCCGCCCTCGGCAATGCAGATCACATCAATCGGCAGGCCCAGGCCGGCGTTCGCCTTGGCGGCGCGCCACATGCCCATCAGCATCGAGCCCTCGCCAAACGCAGCAATCGCGTCGGTCTCGGTGCTCACGGTGTTGATAGTGTTAAGCACGGCGGTGCCGGCGGCCACCTTGTGGCCGATCAGCAGCAGGCGCCGGGGCATGCCGCGCAGGCCGCGAATGGCGCGTGAGAAATCAATCTTGCTGGCGACGAAAGGCACCAGGAAGTTCAGGCTTAGCAGGTTGGGAAGGGCCATGGTTTGCTCCGGTAAATCAGGTTCAAAGGGGGTTCAATGTCGTTTCGGAAGGGCTATGAAGATCAGTCCACCCGCACCAGGTCACCATCGGCCAGGCGGCGCAGCAGCGTCAGGGTGCAGGTCTGGCTGGTCGGCTCGCCCGGCGCGAAGGGCACGCCGGTTTCGTTGTTGATCAGCGTCAGGCCGTCAGCCACCCGCACGGTGCAGGTGCTGCCCAGGGCTGGCGCCGCGAGAGTGGCGGGCAACGTGGGAGAGGCGGTAGAGGCGGGAGCGTCGTTTCTAGGCATGTCGTTTCCTTTAAGGGTTCACAAAATCAATTTTTTCGGTCACGGTGATGGCCGCGTTGGCGATCGCCGCCGGCGCCGGAATCTGGTTGACGTGGGCGCTGTCTTCAATCACCACGGTGGTCAAGGCGGGCAGCTGGGCATACGGCACGGCCGGGCGCATGGGGCCGATCGGCACCACGCCCCTGACGCACTGGTACCAGTCCACCAGCCACAGCGCCTGGCCCTGCTCGTCGACGGCGCGGTTGTAGAGGTTCTCGCAGCTGGCTTCATCTTCCAGGCCGGCCGCCGTCACACCCAGTGCGCTCAAGGCGCTGGCGCTGGGCTCTTGCACCATAGGCGCCCACTGGCGCAGCAGCACGCTGAGCGCTTCGGCCAGGGCCATCGCCTCGCCCATGCGGGCCTGGCGGTCTTTCGCGTTCTTGGTCACCACAAAGGCGGCCAGCCGCACATGGCGGGCATGGCGGCCGGTCAGGTGGGCGCCGGCTTCGGGTTTCTTCCAGCCCAGCACCGTGATCAGGATGGCCGGGCAGGTGTAGCTCAACTGCTTCATCTCGGCGGCAGAGAACTCGCCGGCGTATTTCTGCACCGTGACGGCCTGCTGTTTGGTGAAGCCGGCGCGCACGAAGGCGACGGCCTGGTCGAGCAAGGCAACCGCGCTCATTGCAGCCGCCCGATCTCGGCGATCATGAAGTCGCCCAGCGCCTTCTCCTGGGTCGCGCTCACGCCCAGAATCGGCCGCGCGATGATTTTGGTTTTCTTGCCCCGGCCGGTCTGCCCGCCGAAGTGATGAATGGCGGCGTAGATCAACGACGAGCCAACCTCGACACCCGAGTCATTGAGCTGGTAGACATAGCTGTCACGCAAATGGCCATCTTTCAGCAGCGTCTTGTCATGGTCGCCACGAACTTCGCCTTTCACGCGGCCCAGCTTTTTATTGTTTCGTTTCCATTTCGGCGTGCGGTCCACCGCAGACTTGCTCTGCGGCATGGCGCTGCCGTCGAACAGTTTCTGGTCACGAATGTTGTCCATGACATTGCCGACCAGGTATTCACCGATCTCGCGGCGAACCGACGCAAAGCGCCCGGCATGCAACGTTTCCAAACCGCGCAGGTGCTTGAAAATCGGCGTCGCGTCAAAATTGACCGTGATGGCCTTGGTCTGCGCGCCCCAGACCGAATAAATGCCGCTCATCGCGCCGCCCTGTGTGCATCCCAGTCGTAGCCACTCACGGCCTGGCCGCTGCGGATGCGGCTTTTGCCGGCCACCGTGGCGCCCGCCGGGTTGACCAGCTGCACCACGCCGCGCGACACGTCTTTCAGCCAGGTGCGCCAGGTGGCGGCCATCGCGTCCATGCGCTCGGTGGCGTTGTCCGGGTCATCCGACAGGCCGCAGCGCACCAGCGCCAGGCAGCATTCATTGAGCGTGCCGGCGTTGGCGTCACCCGCCGC